>NZ_JBLYUB010000002.1:0-471735 GCF_049999945.1 Planosporangium spinosum
TCGACTTGCATGTGTTAAGCACGCCGCCAGCGTTCGTCCTGAGCCAGGATCAAACTCTCCAACAAAAAACTGTCAGAAAAATGTCCCGGCAACAAACATGTTGTCACCAAAGGAATCCCACCAACCACCCCCAAAAAAGAGGGACAGCCGGCCGGGGTATCAAACAAACTTTGGCACTGGCTTTACAAGCACCCTGTTGAGTTCTCAAAGAACAACCACACACCAGACCCGCACCGCCATCGGCGACCCGCATCCGGGGCAACTCCTCCACTCTACCCGGCCCGGTTCGTGCCGTCAACAACCAGCTTGCCGGTTATCGCACCCACTGTCCGGATCCCGCGAAGTGACACACACCGACCACCGTCGGCGCACACCTGAGGGAATCAGCAGGCCGTCCGCAGCGAAGCCCCTCGGCCCCGCACCTCGTCCGGTTCCCTGCCGGCCGTTCACATTACCCGACACCGGCGCCCGCGCCAAACCGAGTCCATCGATTCGGTGAAACCGCCGCCGCCATCGGGCAACCGGTCAAGGCCGGCGCACCGCGCCACCCGCCCGGACCCGCATCACCACCAGAGATGATCTCCAGCGGCCCCGCGGGCAGAGAGAAAATTACGCGGTCCGGATCCCGATCGTCAAATCAGGAAACCCCGACCGCGTGGCGGCCCACCCGTATGGGCGAACTCGGTGGTCGACACCGGGGCGTCGGCGGGTCATTCCCGCCCCCGCGCTTACGAGCAGACCCCGTGTTCAACACCGGGCGCCAGCAGGTCATTCCCGCCCGCGCCGGCGGATGAACCCGCTCGGCCTGTCCCGTGGGCCGGCCCACCCGGCCGACGCAACGGTGAGTGGTACAGCCACTCGACCATTCGCGGCATTCCCCGGGGCTCCCGGAGAACGGCGGCGGGGCTCCCGGAGAATGGCGGCGCTCGCGCCCCCCAACGGCGTCCCGAGCGGCACCGACCGACGCCTTCCCCGGCCGTCGCATTCCCTGCTCCGTGCAGGGAGATGGCGATGTACCGGACGGCAACCGCCGGCGGCAGGGGAGCTCAACACGACCACCGCGCCCCGCATTCCCCCGGACCAACCTGACGTATGCCGGCACCCCACCGGGTAAGAGAAACGGTGCAACATCTGCCGGTACCCCCAGGAGGCCACGATGGAACGCAGCGAACACGGTCCCGTCAGCAGCACGGCGGTCGATCCGGCCGAGGGCCGGACGATCGACCCCCGCAGCGACGAGGAGCTGCGGGAGACACGCGAAGCGCAGCAGGCGCACGGCGGGAGCATGGCGCCGGGGATGGTCGACGCCACCGGGCACCAGGTAGCGCAGGCACCGCCGACGAGTAGCGACTGAGCGACACGAGCAGCGACCGAGCGACGGGTAACGGGCCGGCTCGGGTCGGGCACGGATTACGACTCGGCCGGGTACTGCCTACCACCACGGCGTACCCGGCTTCCACTACGGCGTACCCGGCCCGGCTCCGCCGGTCCCGGCGTCCGACCCGGTCGCTCCGTCCGGCTCGGCCCGGTCCCGCCCGCGACGGCCGGTACGTAACCGCCCGCGGAGACCCGTACGGGACCGGTACGGCGGCAGCTCGCCGGCGGCGTGTGCGGCCGCGTCCACGACCCGGCGGAACGCCAGCCGTTGCCGGTCGGTCACCAGCGCCGGCCGCCAGGACGTCTCCGGCGGCCGGACGGCGGCCTCCACCTCGACGCGCAGCCGGTCGACCGCGGCGACCAGCGCGCCATGCTGTTGCCAGGCGCCCTGGTCGGCGCGCGGGTCGACGACCAGTACCTCCCCCAGCCGGTCACGCCTGCGATGCAGTTCGGCGAGGTGCGCGTCGACGTCCATGCGTACCGCGTCGGCCGGTGCGGTGCCCGCCACGAGCGGGACCGTGCTCTCCAGGGCAGCGGCGGCGCACTCCAGGACATCGGCCAGGGCGGTACGTTCCTCCTCGTCGTAGGCACGGGCCTCCTGCCCGGTCGGCAGGAAGTACGTCCGGTCGAACAGCGCACGGCACAGGTTCCGCAGTGACACGTAGCCGTGCTCGAGGCCGGTCAGCGCGGTACGCAGCAGCGGCTGTACCTGCCGGACGGTCCCGGTACGCGGGTTGAGCCGGGCGCTCTGCTCGGCGCGCTCCAGCGACCGGTCGGCGCGCGCGACCTCCGCACCGAGGGCACGCGCCTCGGTCAACCAGTGGTCGGCCGCCGCACGCGACCAGTTCGCGCGTACGTCGCCTGCGAGTCCGCGCAGGAGCCGCGCCATCCGGTCGGCCAGGTGGCCGATCGCCGCACCGGCCGGCCGGACGTGGAGCGGAGGCACGATCACGAGGTTGACGAGGACCCCGACCGCGGCGCCGACGAGCGTCTCGTACACCCGCTCCACGGCCACCTCCTCGGCACCGCCGACGGCGAGGACGAGCATCGCGCTGATCGGTACCTCCAGCAGGTGCGGCCCCAGCCGTAGCAGCAACCCGACGACCAGCGACACCGCCACGACCGCACCCAGGCTCCACCAGGTCAGCCCGGCGA
Source organism: Planosporangium spinosum (assembly GCF_049999945.1). Taxonomy (NCBI): domain Bacteria; kingdom Bacillati; phylum Actinomycetota; class Actinomycetes; order Micromonosporales; family Micromonosporaceae; genus Planosporangium; species Planosporangium spinosum. The sequence goes on from NZ_JBLYUB010000002.1 coordinate 2,533, forward strand.
ACGTGGCGACGCCGAGCGCGACCAGTACACCGGCGAGCACGCTGGCGACGCGCTGCACCCCGTGGGCGACCGTGTCGTACATGGTCAACTGGACGACCAGCAGCGCGGTCAGCGACGCGAGCACCGGCTGGGCGCTCGTGCCGACGGCGTCGGCGACGACGTACGCCAGGACGGCGGCCAGCGTCGTCTTCGCCGTCCGCAACCCCGGGACCCGCCCGTACCGCCGGAGGGCGACGGGCAGGCGGCGCCGAGGACGGGGCGTCAGTCGCGACAACAGGCGCATCGTGGTCCCGGGTAAGAGCCGACATCGACGTACTGTTTTGTCCCCGAACAGCGACCGCCGTAACCACCGCCGTAACCACGGTGCGCGCTACGCGCCTACTTCGCGCTGCGTGCCTACGTCGACGTACCGAGCGCCTACGTCGACGTACCGGCTGTGAGCCGGCGACGAGGCAGCGCACGGGCTACGGCAACGGCGACGAGCCAGCCGAGCGCAGCGGCCAGCGCCACCCGCTCCAGGACACCGGTCGCGGCGCCCCGGCCGGCGACGGCCATCGACATTCCGGCGGCCGCGAGCAGCGGTACGGCAACCGTCAGGCCGCCCCGCCCGACCCGCCGTACCGGGCCGTCCACGCCGGGTCGGGCGAGTACCAGCATCGCGCCGCCGAGCAGCAGCAATCCGGCGATGCTGGCACCGGCGTGGACGAGGTCGGCCGCGGTGGGCGCCTCGTACGGTGGCAGCGGGCAGCCGCGGGTGCACCGGACCACGCTGGAGACGATCGCACACGGCGCGGCTCCGGCCAGCAGCGTCGCGGCCGGGCGGGATGAGCCGCGCAGCACCACCGCCAACAGCGCGACGGCGCACCCGACGCAGATCACGCTCCACCGGTACAGCCCGGCCCGGGGTGCCCCGGTCACACCCGACTCACTCACGTACCCGGCCACGCGCGCGTAGCCGCCGGTGGCGACGGCCAGCCCCGCGGCGCCGGCGACCATGAGCAGGGCGGCGCTCCCGGCCGCCATCCGCTCGACGGCCGGCCGGCTCTCCCGCCCCGTTCTCACCACTCCAGTGTCCGCGCGGCACGGTACACGGCCGCCGACCGGTACCCGTCCGGAGCCGGCCCGCTCGACCGCCCGCCGCGGTATTGGCCGCCCGCGTCTCGTCGTCCGGCGCCGGTTGCGGACCTCCTCCGGCCTCGTGGTTCTGCCAATCGTCACACGTCGCGCCCAAAGCGGATGCGGTGGGCGGCATCCCCATCGCCGAGGACAGCGCTCAGCGCCACCGGCTCGCCGCGCTGGTGGACGTGTGCACCGAACCGGATCTGACCAGTGCGGTGAGGGGATGGATGGACGGTAGCCGGCAGGTCGAACGGCCCCGGCCGGGGACGGTCGCGCCCACGCTGCGGGAAGTCCTTGAGCAGGTCCCGTACCGTCGAGGATGTCGGGGCGACGAACAGCCCCGAACCCGACGAAGGGGGCATGACATGGCCCAGTTGACCCGACCTGCCAGCGGTCGGTGGATCGCCGGCGTCTGCGCCGGCCTCGCCCGCCGGTTCGGTATGTCGCCGACCGTGGTCCGGCTGCTGTTCATCCTGTCCTGCCTGCTGCCCGGTCCGCAGTTCCTGGTCTACCTCGCGCTATGGATCATGATGCCGTCCGAGTAGTCCCGCCGGACCGTGGTCGTGCCGAGCAGACAAGGGACCGCCGAGCAGACGAGGGACCGCCGAGCAGACGAGGGGCCGCCGAGCAGACGAGAGGCCGTTGCCGGACGTGTCCGGCAACGGCCCCTCACGTCGGCCGGTCTCGGGTTACCGAGCACCGCCCCCGAGCGCCATCGCCGACAGCAGCTCGTACGCGACGTGCGAGGCGGCGATGCCGGTGATCTCGGCGTGGTCGTACGCCGGCGCGACCTCGACCACGTCGGCGCCGACCAGGTTGCGGCCGGCGAACGAGCGGAGAATGGCGAGCAGTTCCCGGCTGAGCAGGCCGCCCGACTCGGGCGTACCGGTGCCGGGCGCGAAGGCCGGGTCGAGGACGTCGATGTCGACCGACACGTAGACGGGCCGGTCGCCGACGCGCTCGGCGATGCGTTCGACCACGCCGCGGGTACCGATGTCCTCCATCTCCCGTGCGTGCACGATCTGGAACCCGACCTCGACGTCGTCGGTCAGGTCCTTCGACGAGTACAGCGGGCCGCGGATGCCGACGTGCAGGCAGCCGGTCGGGTCCAGCAGCCCTTCCTCGGACGCCCGCCGGAACGGGGTGCCGTGGGTGTACTCGGCGCCGAAGTAGGTGTCCCAGGTGTCGAGGTGGGCGTCGAAGTGCACCACGGCGACCGGGCCGTGCCTGCGGGCCATCGCGCGCAGCAGCGGCAGCGCGATGGTGTGGTCGCCACCGATGGTGAGCAGCCGGTTCGACCGCTCCAACAGGTGGTTCGCGCCGCGCTCGATGGCGGTGACCGCCTCATCGATGGAGTACGGGTTGACCGCGATGTCGCCGGCGTCGACGACCTGCTGGCGACCGAACGGCTCGACGTCGAGCGCCGGGTTGTACGGGCGCAGCAGCCGGGACGACTCGCGGACGTGGGACGGGCCGAAGCGGGCACCGGGCCGGTAGCTCACCCCGGTGTCGAACGGGACGCCGACCACGGCGACGTCCACGTCGGTCACCTCGTCGATGCGGGGCAGGCGGGCGAACGTGGCGGGGCCGGCGAAGCGCGGCATGACGCTCGCGTCGACCGGGCCGACGCGCGTACCGGAGACGACGCGGGGAGGGGTGTCACTCACGGGGCTTCCTCTTGCTGATGGGGGTGGAAACGGTGTTCGTCGGCGCGGTGTGTCACCGGCGCGTACAGCTCCGGCCGCCGATCGGCGTGCACGTCGTTGTGGTCGCTGATGCGCTTGTCCCGGGCCTGGTCGAGGTCGAGGTCGGCGGCCACGGTGCCCGCCCGTTCTCCGACCAGGTCGCGCAGCGGCCAACCGTCCGGATCGACGATGACCGTGCCGCCCACCCAGCCGACGCCGCGCTCGTCGCCGGCCCGGTCGGCGACCGCGACGTACATCCGGTTGGTCGCGGCCGCCGCCTGGACCCGCACGATCTCGCTCGGGCGTTCGCCGGCGGGGCGCGGCAGCCGCGGCCAGTTGACCGGAGCGCACAGCAGCTGCGCGCCGCGCAGGGCGGGCAGCCGGACCCACTCGGGGAACTCCAGGTCGTAGCAGACCATGACGGCGATCCGGCCGTGGCGGGTGTCGACAACGGGGGGTGGCTGGTCGCCCGGGGTGAACACGAGCTTCTCGCGGTCCCACAGGTGCGCCTTGCGGTACAGCGCCCGCACGCCGGTCGGGTCGACCAGGACGGCCGAGTTGCGCAGCCGCCCGCCCGGATCGACTTCGCAGAAGCCGCCGACGAGCACCAGGTCAAGCCGGTGGGCCAGCCCGGCCCAGCCGGTGACGGTCGGCCCGTCGGCCGGCTCGGCCAGCGACCGCGCCTCGGCGGCGTCGCTGAACACGTACCCGCTGTTGGCCAACTCCGGTACGACGACAACGCGGGCGCCCGCCGCGGCTGCGGCTTCGACGGCGTCGCGTACCCGGGCGCGGTTGCCGTCGACGTCACCGACGGCGAGGTGGACCTGGCAGCAGGCGACCCGGACCGACGTCACCGGTTCACCGCTCCGCGTCGTGCGACGGGTCGTGCGACGGGTCGGGCGACAGGTGTTCGTGGACCGCGAGCCAGCCGCCGGAGGCGTCGCGCCGGAACACGATGGTCTCGCGCTCGCGCAGCTCGTCCGGCTCCCCGGCGAGCCGGGTGCGTACGCGGTGGGTGAAGACGGCGGTGTCGGCGCCGAGTACCTGTACCCGCTGGTCGAGCGAGCGGCAACCGAGGACGCGGAAGCCGTCCGCCTCCCAGGAGCGCCAGATCTGCTCGTACCGGGCCCGGGAGGTGATCACCTCGTCGGTGTTGTGGAACACGAAGCTGGCGTCGTCGGCGAAGCTGGCGAAGTAGCCGGCCACGTCGTGCGCGCCGAACGCGGCCACCAGGGCGCGGGCCGCGCCGAGCACCTCATCACCCGTACTCCGCACGACATCCTCCAAGCACCGACGATCCGTCCGCCAACGCCTGAGGATGTTGCCATGTGGACAACCTAAGTTGCAAGTGAGTAAACGAATGCCACTCCGGACACCGGGTTCTGGTCCAATGGTTTCCCGCCTCCTACCCGGAGGCTTCGCGCGCAACGGAAGGTCGATGCGGTGAGACCCGTCCCGGTAGCCCCCAGCAACGGTCGGTTGCGGATCGGCGCGCGACTGCGCGCCGCCCGCCAGCGCCAAGGGCTGACCATCGACCAGGTCGCCGCCGCCGCCGAGGTGACGAAGGGCTTCATCAGCCGCATCGAGCGCGACGAAACTTCGCCCAGCGTAGCAACATTGGTAACCGTTTGTGAGGTGCTGTCCCTTCCGATCGGGACGCTGTTCGACGCGCCGCAGACCGATGTCGTCCGCCGGGACGACGCGCCGCGCATCCACCTGACCGGGGCCGGAGCCGACGAGCGGCTGCTGACGCCGCGCGGGCAGGCCCGACTGCAGTTGATCCGGTCGGTGGTGGAGCCCGGCGGCACCGGCGGCCCGGACCTGTACACCCTCAACTGTGACCTGGAGGTCCTGCACGTCCTCACGGGCACCATCGAGGTGTCGTTCAGCAACGACACCCAGCGGCTCGGCGCCGGCGACACCATCACGTTCTCCGGGCGGGAGCCGCACAGCTGGGTCAATCCGGACCACAGCCGGAGCGCGGAGGTGATCTGGGTGATCGCGCCCGCGGCCTGGGACACCTCCGCATGACCGCGGACACCTCCGCATAGCGGCCCGAAGAGCCACACACTCCCCCACCTCATCGACCGAACGGGCGCCGACAGCGACGACCCGGTTGACTTCCGGGCAGCAACAGTTGACTCACAGACAAATTCGGTTCAGCATGAGGCAACTTTCCGTCGGGTCTGCCGTACCCCCGTCACCTCCAGGAGTTGCCCGGTGGCATCAGAGTTGTCGTCCCCGCCGGCGCCCGTCGCCGCACCACTCATCGAGGTCCGCTCGATCGACTGGGTACCCGACGAGGAGCGCCACGGCCGCCTGTGGCACCAGGCCCCGCTGTGGTTCCTCGGCAACTTCCAGTACTTCTCGATCCCGATCGGCTTCATCGGCCCCGCCATGGGCCTGTCCCTGGGCTGGACCGCGCTCGCCGGCACGCTCGGCATCGTCATCGGCTCCCTGTTCATGGCGTTCCACGCCTCGCAGGGACCGACGCTCGGGCTGCCTCAGATGATCCAGTCGCGCGCCCAGTTCGGCTACCGTGGCGTGCTCATCCCGCTGTTCGCCACCTTCTTCACCTACCTGGCGTTCAACGTCACCGACCAGGTGCTCCTCGGCGTAGGCCTGAACAGCGCGTTCGGCTGGAACGCCAATCTCGTCGCCGTCGTCGTCACGATCGGCGCCGTGCTGCTGGCGGTCTTCGGGCACGACTGGGTGCACAAGGCCTTCCGCGCCCTGCTCTACGTGTCGGTGCCGCTGATGACCATCGTGACGATCGGCATCATGACCGGCCACGGCGGCGGCCACCCCAGCGAGGCCCAGTACGGGTTCAGCTGGGTGGCCTTCATGGCCCAGCTCGCTGCAGCGGCCGCGTACAACATCACCTACGCGCCCTACGTGTCGGACTACTCCCGGTACCTGCCCTCGTCGACCAAGCCCCGTTCCGTCATCGCGTCCGTGTTCTTCGGCGCCTCCGGTTCGGCGATCTGGCTGATCATCCTCGGCGGGTGGCTGGCGATCCGGCTGGGCGCCGACGACCCCTTGACCGGTCTGCAGACCGCCGGCAACAACGTGATCCCGCACCTGGGCCAGGCCGTGGCGCTGCTGTCGGCGCTGGCGCTGGCCGCCACGATGGGCATGAACGCCTACGGCGGCATGCTGACCGTGCTCACCGCGGTCGACTCGGTCAAGCCGATCAAGCCGACCCAGACCGCCCGGGTGATCACCGTCCTGGTCTTCGCAGTCGTCTGGTTCGCCATCGGCCTGGCGATCAGCAAGAACGGCGCGGGCGCGGTCGGCACGGTATTCACCGCTCTCACGCTGATGCTGTACCTGCTGGTGCCGTGGACGGCCGCCAACCTGATGGACTTCTTCGTCGTCCGCCGCGGGCACTACGCGATCACCGAGCTGTTCAAGGTGCGCGGCCTGTACGGCACGTGGAACTGGCGGGGTCTGACCGCCTACGCGATCGGCTTCGTGGCCGAGATCCCGTTCATGGTGCTGCCCGACCTCGGCGGCTGGAAGTTCGTCGGCCCGGTCGCCGAGGCGATGGGCGAGGTCGACATCGCCTGGCTGGTCGGCCTGGCCGTGACGGGGGTCGCCTACGTCCTGCTCACCCGCTCGCTCGACCTCGCGGCCGAGCAGCGCGCCGAGGCCGCCAGTGACCGGGCGCTGGACGAGGCCCTGCACGCCGGCGAAGTGACCGCGTGAGCATCCAGGCCCGGGTACTGACACAGGCCGGCGCGCCGACCGTGGCGTCCCCGCTGGAACTCGTCGAGCCCAGCGGGGACCTGGTCCGGGTCCGGCTGACCGCCAGCGGCGTCTGCCACTCCGACCTGCACGTCGCGAACGGCGAGTGGTCCGCTCCCCTGCCGATGGTGCTGGGCCACGAGGGCGCCGGGATCGTCGAGGCGGTCGGGCCGGACGTCCGTACGCTGCGCCCCGGCGACCACGTCGCGCTGTCCTGGTACGCGCAGTGCGGCGTCTGCCGGCACTGCCGGCAGGGGCGCACCTGGCTGTGCAGCGGCACCCGGTCCACCAGCCACGAGCTGCCCGACGGCCGGACCTCGCTGCGGGACGCGACCGGCGCGGCCGTGCACGCCTTCCTCGGGCTGGGTACCTTCGCCGAGGCGACCGTCGTGCCGGAGGCCGCCGCCGTGGCGGTGCCCGCCGACGTACCGGCCGGCGTCGCCGCGCTGATCGGCTGCGCGGTCACGACCGGCGTCGGCGCGGTGCTCAACACGGCGCAGGTGCGCTCCGGCGACAGCGCGGTGGTCGTCGGCTGCGGCGGTGTCGGCCAGTCCATCCTGCTCGGGCTCGCCATGGTCGGGGCCGACCCGATCGTGGCGGTCGACCTGTCCGACGAGCGGCTCGCGCACGCCCGGACGCTCGGCGCCACCCACGTGCTGCGCGGCGACGACCCCGACCTGGCCGCCCACGTGGCCGCCGTCACCGACGGTGGCGCCGACCACGCCTTCGAGGCCATCGGCCGGGCCGAGACGATCGCCGCGCTACCGTCACTCGTCGGGCGGGGCGGTCAGGCCGTCCTGGTCGGCATGCCGGCCGAGGGAGTGACCGCCGGCATCGACCCGTTCGACCTGGCCGACGCCGGTAAGCGCATCCTCGGCTGCAACTACGGCAGCAGCGTGCCGGGAGTCGACTTCCCGCGCATCGCGCGGCTGTACCGGACCGGCCGGCTGCCACTGGACGCCCTGATCGGCGCCACCCGTACCCTCGACGACCTCGACGCCGCCTTCGGCGACCTGCGGAACACCGTCGGGCTGCGCACGATCCTCGACCTCACCGCCCAAGGAGTGTCATGACCCGCCGGGTACAGAACGTCATCGACGGCACGCTGGTGGACGCCGCCGACGGCCGCACCATGGACCTGATCGACCCGTCCACCGGAGAGGTGTTCGGCACCGCCCCGCAGTCGGGCGCCGAGGACGTCGACCGGGCCTACGCCTCGGCCGCCCGGGCGTTCGAGACCTGGCGCGACACCACGCCGGCCGAGCGGCAGCGGGCGCTGCTGCGCTTCGCCGACGCGGTGGAGGCGCGCGGCGCGGAGCTGGTCGCCGCCGAGAGCGAGAACACCGGCAAGCCGCTCGCGCTGACCGCGGACGAGGAGCTGGCCCCGTCGGTCGACCAGATCCGGTTCTTCGCCGGCGCCGCGCGGCTGCTCGAGGGCAGGAGCGCCGGCGAGTACCTCGCCGGCCACACGTCCTACGTGCGCCGGGAGCCGGTCGGGGTGGTCGGGCAGGTCGCGCCGTGGAACTACCCGCTGATGATGGCGGTGTGGAAGTTCGCCCCTGCGGTGGCCGCGGGCAACACGGTCGTGCTCAAGCCCAGCGACACCACGCCGGTCACCAGTGCGCTGCTGGCCGAGATCGCCGCCGAGTTCTTCCCGCCGGGCGTGCTCAACGTCGTCTGTGGCGACCGCGACACCGGCCGGGCGGTCGTGTCGCACCGGACACCGGCGATGGTGTCGATCACCGGCTCGACCCGGGCCGGGTACGAGGTCGCGGCCGCCGCGGCCGCGGACCTGAAGCGCGCGCACCTGGAACTCGGCGGCAAGGCTCCGGTGATCGTCTTCGACGACGTCGACGTCGAGGCGGCGGCCGAGGGCATCGCGGGCGCCGGCTACTTCAACGCCGGCCAGGACTGCACCGCGGCGACCCGGGTGCTGGTCAGCGCGAAGGTCGCCGATGAGTTCGCGCAGGCGCTCGCCGCCCAGGCGCGAGGCCTGCGTACCGGTCCGCCGTCGGACACCGACGCGTTCTACGGCCCGGTGAACAACGCCAACCAGCTCGCGCACGTCAGCGGCCTCGTCTCGCGCGTGCCCGACCACGCCACCGTGCTCGCCGGCGGCGCCCGCCAGGGCGAGCGGGGCTACTTCTGGCAGCCCACCGTCGTGGCCGGCCTGCGCCAGGGCGACGAACTCAGCAAGACCGAGGTGTTCGGCCCGGTCATCACCGTGCAGCAGTTCAGCGACGAGGACGAGGCGGTCGCTCTCGCCAACGACGTCGAGTACGGCCTGGCCTCCAGCGTCTGGACCCGCGACCACGGGCGGGCCATGCGGGTGGTGCGCCGGCTGGACTTCGGCTGCGTGTGGGTCAACACCCACATGGCCATCGTGGCCGAGATGCCGCACGGCGGCTTCAAGCACTCCGGGTACGGCAAGGACCTTTCGATGTACGGCCTGGAGGACTACACCAGGATCAAGCACGTCATGCACAACCTCGACTTCTGACCTCTCCGACCCTCCATCCCCCGACAAATCCACTCTGGAGAGAAAAAGTGAGCACCATCCCGCAAGCCCGCCTGCTGCGCACGGAGATCCCCGGTCCGCGCTCGGTCGAACTGCACGCCCGCAAGGCCGCCGCGGTATCGGCCGGCGTGGGAATCACCCTGCCGGTCTACATCGAGCGTGCCGGCGGCGGCATCCTCGTCGACGTCGACGGCAACCAGCTGATCGACTTCGGTTCGGGTATCGCGGTCACCTCCGTCGGCAACGCCGCGCCCCGGGTGGTCGACGCGGTCCGCGCGCAGGTCGCCGACTTCACCCACACCTGCTTCATGGTCACCCCGTACGAGGAGTACCTGGCGGTCTGCGAGGCGCTCAACGAGCTGACCCCGGGCGACCACGAGAAGCGCTCGGCGCTGTTCAACTCCGGCTCCGAGGCGGTGGAGAACGCGATCAAGATCGCGCGCCACGCCACCGGCCGCAGCGCCGTCATCGCCTTCGACCACGCCTACCACGGGCGCACCAACCTCACCATGGCGCTGACGGCGAAGTCCATGCCGTACAAGCACGGGTTCGGGCCGTTCGCCAGTGACATCTACCGGATGCCGATGGCGTACCCGTACCGCTGGCCGACCGGCCCGGACAACTGCGCCGAGGAGGCGTTCGCCGCCTTTGTCGCGCAGGCGCACGCCCAGGTCGGTGAGTCCAACGTGGCGGCCGTCATCGTCGAGCCGATCCAGGGCGAGGGCGGCTTCATCGTCCCCGCGCCGGGCTTCCTGCGCATGGTGGCCGACTGGTGCCGCGAGAACGGCATCGTGTTCATCGCCGACGAGATCCAGTCCGGCTTCTGCCGCACCGGCGAGTGGTTCGCCATCAGCCACGAGGGTGTGGTTCCCGACCTGGTCACGACGGCCAAGGGCATCGCCGGCGGCCTGCCGCTGTCGGCGGTCACCGGTCGCGCCGAGATGATGGACGCCGTGCACGCCGGCGGCCTGGGCGGCACGTACGGCGGCAACCCGGTCGCCGCCGCGGCCGCGCTCGCCGCCATCGAGACGATGCGCGCCGACGATCTCAACGCCGCCGCGAAGCGGATCGAGTCCATCATGGTGCCCCGGCTGCGCGAGATGGCCGCCAAGTACGACGTCATCGGCGACGTCCGCGGCCGCGGCGCGATGATCGCGATCGAACTGGTGGAGGGCGGCGGCTCGACGGAGCCCAACGCCGCGCTCACCGGCCGGGTCTCGGCCGCCTGCCACCGCGAGGGTCTGGTGACGCTCACCGCCGGTACCTTCGGCAACGTGCTGCGCTTCCTGCCGCCGCTGGTCATCGGCGACGACCTGCTGACCGAGGGCCTCGACATCCTCGAGGCGGCCCTGGCGGCGAACGCATGAGCGCCGCACTACCCGCCGACACGCCCACCCGGATGTTCGTCGGCGGCGCCTGGACCGGTGGCGAGCAGGGCGATTTCGCCGTCCTGGACCCGTCGACCGGGGCCGAGATCGCCCGGGTGCCGCGCGCCGGCCGGGGCGACGTGGCCCGCGCGGTCGAGGCCGCGTCGGCGGCGGCGCCCGGCTGGGCCGCCACCGCGCCGCGGGAGCGGGCCGAGACGCTGCGCCGCATGTTCGCGCTGATGACCGCCCGGCGCGAGGACCTCGCGTACCTGATGTCGCTGGAGATGGGCAAGTCGTTGTCCGACGCCCGCGGCGAGGTCAGCTACGCCGCGGAGTTCTTCCGCTGGTTCTCCGAGGAGGCGGTGCGGATCGGCGGTGAGCTGCGGACCGCGCCGTCGGGGGCCAACCGGATCCTGACCTTCAAGAAGCCGGTCGGGGTGGCGCTGCTGCTGACGCCGTGGAACTTCCCCGCCGCGATGGCCACCCGCAAGATCGCCCCGGCGCTGGCGGCCGGTTGCACCGTGCTGCTCAAGCCGGCCGAGGACACCCCGCTGACCGCGCTCGCGCTCGCCGCGATGCTGGCCGAGGCCGGGGTACCCGACGGCGTGGTCAACGTGCTGACCACCGACCGGCCCGGTGAGCTGGTGGAGTGGGCCCTCGCGGACGACCGGGTCCGCAAGCTGTCGTTCACCGGCTCGACCGGGGTCGGCCGGATCCTGCTCAAGCAGACCGCCGACCGGATCGTCAACTCGTCGATGGAGCTGGGCGGCAACGCGCCGTTCATCGTCCTCGACGACGCCGACCTGGACGCGGCGGTCGAGGGCGCCATGCTGGCCAAGATGCGCAACGGCGGCCAGGCCTGCACCGCGGCCAACCGGTTCTTCGTGCACGCCGACGTCGCGGGCGCGTTCGCCGAGAAGCTGGCCGCCGCGATGGGCGCGCTGCGGATGGGTCCGGGCACCGCCGAGGACACCCAGCTCGGCCCGATCGTCAACGCCAAGCAGCGCGACGGTATCGCCAGCAAGGTCGACGAGTCGGTCGCGGCCGGCGCGAAGATCCTGCTCGGCGGTACCCGCCCCGAGGGGCCGGGCTTCTTCTACCCGGCCACGGTGCTCACCGACGTGCCGGTCGACGCCCCGGCGGGGCGCGAGGAGATCTTCGGCCCGGTCGCCGCGATCATCGCAGTCGCCGACGACGACGAGGCGGTACGGCTGGCCAACGCCACCGACATGGGGCTGTCCGGGTACGTGTACACCCGCGACCTGGCCCGCGGCCTGCGGGTCAGCGAGCGGCTCGAGGTCGGCATGGTCGGGCTCAACCGCGGCCTGATCTCCGACCCGGCCGCGCCGTTCGGCGGCGTGAAGCAGTCCGGCCTCGGCCGGGAGGGCGGCTACGAGGGCATCGAGGAGTACCTGGAGACGACGTACGTCGCCACCGAGTGGTGAACCCGACACCGCGGTAGGAAGGGGGACCGTCCACCCGACAGGGGTAGGACGGTTTCCCTCCTTTCGGGCCATGGCGGACCGATCCGGATGGTGATCAGTACGCTGCGCCTCTGAGTACGGTGACCGGACCATCCGGGCCGCCGTACTCAGGCCCGCACCGCCCACCCTCCCGGAAGCTGGACGCATGACCGACACCACCACGCCATCCCTCCGGGTGGGTATCACCGCCACCGGCTCGTACCTGCCGGAACGGGTGCTCACCACCGCCGAGCTGCAGGCCGACGTCGAACGGGCGAGCGGGCTGCGGCTGCCGGGACGGCTGTTCGAGACGGTGAGCGGCATCACCCACCGGCACGTGGCCGGCCCCGACGAGTACGCCTCCACCCTGGCGGTGCACGCCGCCCGGCGGGCCCTCGCGGCCGCCGGCCTCGACCCGCTCGACGTCGACCTGCTGCTGTTCGCCTCGGCCACCCGGGACATGGTGGAGCCGGCCACGGCGCACATCGTGCAGGCCGAGCTGGGTTCGCGGGCGCACGCGTTGGACGTCACCAACGCCTGCAACAGCTTCCTCAACGGTATCGACGCCGCCCGTACGTTCATCCTGGCCGGCCGGGCGCGCCGGGCGCTGGTCGTCACCGGCGAGACACCGACCCGCTCCATGCGTCCCCGGCTGGACTCCCTCGCCCAGGCCCGCGAGGCGTTCGCCGGGTTCACGTTCGGCGACGCCGGCGCGGCGGTGGTGGTCGAGGCGGTCGACCGGGGCGGCATCCTCGACGTCGACACCGACACCCGCTCCGCGCACTGGACCGTCGGCGGGATCCCCGGCGGTGGCTCCCGGCACCCGCGCGGCGACGAGTACACGTACTTCACCGGCGACGGCCGCGAGCTGCGCGGGGTCTTCGAGAAGCTCGGCACCTCGATCCTGGACGGCGTGCGCTACCGCACCGGCCTGGAATGGGACGACTACGCGCGGGTGCTGGTGCACCAGGTGACGCTGCCGTACCTGGACCGGTTCGTCGAGGTCACCGGGGTGCCACGGGACCTGCTCGAGGTCACCGTCGCCGACCACGGGAACATGGCCAGCGCCACCCTCGGCGTGCAGCTCGACCGGGCGTGGCCGGCCCTCGCCGCCGGTGACCGGGTGCTGTTCGTCGGGCTCGGCGGCGGGATCAGCGTGATGACGATGGCGTGGGAGCGGTCGTGAGCGGGCGGCTGTGGGTGATCGTGCCCGCCTACAACGAGGCCCGGCGCATCCGCGCCACCCTGGACGCGCTCGCCGCTCAGTCCGATGTGGACTTCACGCTGCTGGTGGTGGACAACAACTCGCACGACGGCACCGCCGACGTGGTACGGGCGTTCGCGCCGCACGCGCCGATGCCGGTGGAACTGCTGGTGGAGCCGGAGAAGGGGGTCGGCTGCGCGGTGGACACCGGCTTCCGGTACGCCATCGCGCGGGGCGCGACGCTGCTGGCCCGTACCGACGCCGACTGCCTGCCGCGCCCCGGTTGGGTGGCGGCCGCGCGGGCGGCCCTGGACGACGGCGCCGGCATGGTGTGCGGGCGGATCACCGCCCGCCGCGACGAGAACGGCCCCCTCGCGCGGGCCGGGTTCGCGGTGGCGGTCGCCGTGGCCGCCACGTTCGGTCGGCTGCGCCCGGCGCACCGCGGCGACTACCTGGCGCCGTACCGGATGCACGCCGGCAACAACATGGCCATCACCGCCGAGCTGTACTCCCGCTGCGGCGGGATGCCGCGCCGGCCGTCGCCGACCGACCGCACGTTCCTCAACCGGGTCCGGCGCACCACCGCGTCCATCAGCCGCAGCCGGGCCATGGTGGTGGAGAACTCCACCCGTCGGCTGCGGGCGTACGGGCTGGTGGGCACCGCGCGCTGGTACCTCGACGGCGGCAGCGGCGACCTCACCCCGGACCCGCGATGACGGCGGAAGGAACGGAGCGCTGATGCTGGACGGACTGGAGACGGCGCTGCGCCGCAGTCACCCCGATCGGCCGGCCGTCCTCGGCCGGCGGGGCCTCCGCCGCGGCGACCTGGCCGACCTGGCCACCGGCTACGCCGCCGCGCTGCACCACCGCGGGCTGGCCGCCGGCGACACCCTCGGTGTCGCGGTACGGCCGGGCCCGCGGGCGCTGGCCCTGATGCTCGCCGCGTACCGGCTGGGGCTGCGGGTCGCGGTGCTCGACCCGTCGGCCGGCCCGGACGTGCTGACCGCCCGGTTGGCGCTCGCCCGGCCGGCGCTCGTGGTCGCCGACGCCGCCGCGCAGGCGGTGGCCGGCTGGGCGCAGCGGCTGGCCGGCCGGGCCGGCCTCGCCCTGCCGGCGCTCGACCGGCTCGGCCCGGTGGCGACGGTGGGCCGCCGGCTGCCCGGCTGCGCGCCGGCGCTGGCGCCGGGCAGCGCCGTGGGTGTGCCCGACCGCTCCGACGCCGACGGTGACGCGGTCATCGTGTTCACCTCCGGCACCACCACCCGGCCGCGCGCGGTGGTACACAGCCGCGCCGGCGTGAGCGCCGGCATGGCGGCGGTCGCCGCCCTGGTCGCACCCCGGCCGGGCGAGGTCGTGCTGGGCGGTACGTTCTTCGTCCTGGTGCCGTCGCTGGCCAGCGGCGCGCCGGTGGCGCTGCCGGCCCGCGCGCCCCGCCGGCTGGCCGCCCAACTGGACCGGCTGCGGCCACAGGCGACCTACCTGACCCCACCGCAGCTACGCGCCGCGCTCGACGCCGGCGCCCGCTTCTCCGGTGCCGTCTACAGTGGATCGGCTCCGGTCAGCGCGGCGCTGCTCGGGCGGGTCCGCCGCACCGGCGCGGCGGCCGCGTACGGCGTGTACGCGCTGACCGAACTGTTCCCCGCCGCCGCGGTGGAGGCGGACGAGAAGGCCGCCTTCGACGGCGACGGCGATCTGGTCGGCGCGCCGCTGCCGGGCGTCACCGCGTCCCTGGACGACACCGGCCAACTGCTGCTGGCCGGGCGAGCGGCGGCGCACCGGTACCTCGGCGAGGATCCGCTGGAAAAGGTGGCGACCGGCGATGTGGGCCGGCTCGACGTGCACGGGCGGATCGTGCTCGCCGGCCGGTACAAGGACATGATCCTGCGCCGCGCCGAGAACATCTACCCCGGGCTGTACGAGCCGGCGCTGCACGTACCGGGCGTCAACCTGGCGCTGCTGGTCGGCGTGCCGGCCGACGACGGCGACGAGCGCCTCGTCGCGCTGGTCGAGCCGCAGCCGGGCGCCGACGAGCGTGCCGTGCGGGCCGCGCTGGCCGGGCCGCTGGCCCGGATGGGTGCCGCCCGGCCGGACGCGGTGCTGCTGGCCCGGGTACCGGTGGCCGGCCGGTCCCGCAAGCCGGACCGGGCCGCCGCTTCGGCGCTCGCCACCCGGCTGCTGGCGGGGTCCGGCCGTGGGTGAGCCGGGGCCGAGCGCGGCCGTCGATGACCCGGCCCGGCGTCCCCTCCGGCGCATCCGGCCGCTCCGCCGGATCGCGACCGCGCGGGTCATGGTGGCGCACCGCCGCTACACGGGCGCCAACGGTGACGCCCTCGCCGGTGCGCTGACCTACGCGCTGCTCATCAGCGCGGCGCCGTTCGTCGCGCTGGCCACGCTGGTACTCGGCGGGCTCGGCGTGAGCAGCCGCACCATCGCCACCCTGCTGCACCGCGCGGCCGGCGTGGTACTGCCCCAGCACGTCGCCGCCGCCGTCGACAGCATCCAGCCCGGGCCGGTCGCGCTGCGGGTCGTCCTCGTCGGCGCCCTGCTGTGGGGTTCCCTGCGGCTCATCCGCGCGCTGCGCACGGGGGTACGCGCCATGTGCGGCCAGCCCGCCGGCAGCGGCAACCCGGTCCGTGACGGCATCCGCGACGCGCTGCTGGGCGTCGGCCTGCTCGCCGCGATGGCCGCCGCGACCGTGGCCACCGCGCTCGCCGCCGGCGGCAGCCGCTGGGGGGTCCTGCTCAGCCTGCCGGTGCTCGCCGGGTTGCTCGCCGCCGCGATGGTGCGCTGCTCCTGGCGGGGCGAGGGCCGCCCCACCTGGCCGGCGGCGCTGCGCGCGGCGGCCGTCGCCGCGGTGGCGCTGCACCTGCTGACCGTCGCGGCCGGGCCGTACTTCGCCGCCGCCGGGGCCCTGCACGCCACGCTGTACCGGTCGGCCGGCGCGGTCGTCGGCGTCCTGGTCTGGTGCAACATGGCCTGCCGGATCGTGCTGCGGGCCGCCGCGTGGGCCTCCACCGCCGACGCCGCACCCGGGCCGGCATCCGCCACCGCGTCGATCGGTCCACTGTGGGTGGTCGTCCCGGCGTACAACGAGGCGTCCGGGATCGGCGCCACGCTCGACGCGCTCGCCGCGCAGACCGATCCGGACTTCTCGCTCGTGGTCGTCGACGACGGCTCCACCGACGGCACCGCCGACGTGGTACGCCGGTTCGCGGCAGGCGCGCCGTTCCCGGTGACGGTGCTCGACGAGGCCGGCCGCGGGCCCGGTGCCGCCGCCGACACCGGCTTCCGGTACGCCATCGCGCACGGCGCGGTGCTGCTGGCCCGTACCGACGCCGACTGTCTGCCCGCGCCCGACTGGGTGGCCCGGGCCAGGGCGGTGCTGGCCGGCGGCGCGGAGATGGCGTGCGGGCGCAGCGTCCCGCGCCCCGACGAGCGGCCCAACCCGGCCGAGCGGTACCTGTTCCCGGCCGCCGTGCGGATGGCTGCCTGGTACGGCCGGCTGCGCCCGGCGCACCGCCGGCCCGAGTTCCGCACCCCGTACGTGCTGTGCCACGGCCACAACCTGGCCCTGACCGCCGACCTGTACACCCGCTGCGGCGGCGCCAGCCACACCCCGCTGTACGCCGGCTCCGAGGACGTGGAACTACTCAACCGGGCCCGCCGGCACAGCGACCGGATCGTGCGCGCCGAGCAGCTCGTGGTCTACAACAGCCTGCGCCGGCTGCGCGCATGGGGTCCGCGCCGGACCCTGATGTGGTACTGGGACCGCCGCTACCGCCCCGCCGACGAGGCCGCGGTCCACGTCCGGGCGGTGGGCGCGTGACCGTGGCCCGCCGCCGTGACCGGGCGGTCTACACCCGCAGCCATCCGGTGCTGTTCACGCTGCTGAACCTGACCCGCCGGGCACCGACCGTCCGGATCGGACGGACGGTGCTGGTGCACGCCGCCGACCCGTTCCGGGAGGCGCTGACCCGGCTGCCGCTGGACCGCACGGCCGCCGGCACCACCGGCGGCATCGCCCGTGAGGTCAGCGGCGGCGCCGGGGTCCTGTTCGACCAGGCCGGTGCCGACCACCGCGGGGCCCGGCGCGACCTGGCCGACGCGCTCGGGGTGGCCGGTGTGGAGCGGCTGCGGCCGCGGTGGCAGGAGGTTCTCATGCGCCGGCTGGCGCCGCTGGCCACCGGCGCGCGGGTCGACGTGGTCGACGTGGCGCTGGAGCTGTCCGGTACGGTCGCGGCCGCGCTGCTCGACCTCGACGTCGCACCGCGCGAGCTGGCCGCCGCCGCGCGTACCGCGGCCGGGACGGCGGCCCGTGCCCACCTGCCCGGCCCTCGCGCACGCCGGCACGCCGCAGCCGCCCGGGCGGCGGTCGCCGACCTGCTGGCGCTGGTCGGCGACGAGCGGACCGCGATGGTCGCGGTCGCGGCGGTGAACACGACCGTCGCGGCGCTGCCCCGCGCGGTCGCCTGGTGCGCCGACGACGGGCTGTGGCCGGCCGCCGCCGACCCGGCCACGGCCGCGGTGCTCACCGACGAGCTGCTGCGGGTGCTGGCCCCGACGCCGCTGCTGCCCCGCGTCGCGGCCGCCGACGACATGGTGGGCAGCCGGCCGGTCCGGGCCGGCGACCGGCTGGTCCTGGTGACCCGGCACGCCGTGCACGCCCACGACCGCGACCCGGACGTGTCCGCGCCGCAGCCGGCCGCGACCACTCAGCTGGTCTTCGGGGCCGGCCCGCACGCCTGCCCGGGTGCCCGGCTGGCGCGCACCCAGCTCGTCGACGCCCTCGCGGCGTTCGCACCGTACCGGCCGGCCGTGCGGCGGGCGCGGGTCGACCGGCGCGCCGCGCTGCCCGGCTGGGCCGGCCTCGAGGTGGCGGCCACCGCGGGAGGTGCGGCGTGCGGCTCGCGGTGACGGGGGCGAGCGGCTTCTGCGGCGCCGCGGTGGCCCGGGCCGCCGTCGCGGCCGGCCACGACGTGGTGTGCCTGAGCCGGCGGCCCGGTCCGGTCGGCCGGCACGTGCCCTGGGACGCCGCCCGCGACGTGCCCGACCTGGCCGGCGCGGACGCCGTGGTGCACCTGGCCGCCGCGGTCGGCGACCCGCCGCCGGGCGCCGCGGTGGAGGCGACCTACCGGCGGGTCAACGTCGACGGGACCGCCCGGCTGCTGGCGGCGGCCGGCCGGCCGGTGGTGTACGTCAGCAGCGCCAGCGTGTACGGGCCTGGCCGGTACGACCGGCCGCTCACCGAGGAGCACCCGGCCACCGGCCAGGCCGGCGCGTACGGGCAGACCAAGGCCGCCGCCGACGCCCTCGCGCTCGCCGCCGGGGCGGTCGTCCTGCGCCCCCGGGCGGTGTACGGGCCGGGCGACCCGCACCTGCTGCCCCGGCTGCACCGGGCGGTCCGCGCCGGGGTGGCCGCCCTGCCCGGCCCGGACACCACGCTGAGCCTCACCGCCGTGGACAACCTCGCCGACGCGTGCCTGGCGGCGCTGGACTGGCCGGCCGGCGCGTACAACATCACCGATCCGCACGCCTACCGGCGCGACGAGGCGATCGGCCGGGTGCTGGACGCCCTCGGCACGCCGGCCCGGCTGGTGCACGTACCGGTTCCGCTGGCCTACGTGGCGGCGTCGGCGGCCCGGCTCGCCGGCCGGGTACGCCGGAAGCCGCCGACCCTGACCCGGTACGCGGTCGACCAGCTCGCCCACGGCGTGGTCCTGGACACCGCCCGGGCGGCAGCGCGTGGCTGGCGGCCGCGGCACGATCTGGACGGGTTCCTCGCCCGGCTGCGCCAGGGCCGGACCCGGGGGTGATCCACCTCATTTCGCGCGAAACGTCCGCTGAGGGATGTTTGTCATATGCAAACGACCCGGACAGCCGCCCCGATCGTCGACCGACATGACGGTCACCGCCTCGGCGACCCGGGATACCGGCGGCTGTCCCTGGCGCTGTTCGCCGCCGGGATCGCGACCTTCTCCTCGCTGTACTGCACCCAGCCGGTCCTGCCGCTGCTCGGGACCGCGTTCGGGCTGACACCCGCGCAGGCGGCGCTGAGCGTGTCGGTGACGACGCTCGCCCTCGGGATCGGAATGATCCTGGTCGGCCCGCTCTCCGACGCGTACGGCCGGGTCCGGTTCATCCGGCTCTCGCTCGGCGCCACCGCTCTCGTCGGGCTGGCCTGCGCCGTCGCGCCCACCTGGCCGGCGCTGCTCGCGCTGCGTACCGTGCAGGGCCTGGCGCTGGCCGGACTGCCCGCGGTCGCGATGGCCTACCTGCGCGAGGAGGTGCACCGGGCGGCGCATGCCCGGGCCACCGGCCTGTACGTCGCCGGCACCGCCATCGGGGGCATGCTCGGCCGACTCGTCGCCGGGGGCCTGGCCGACCTGCTGGGGTGGCGGGCCGCGGTCGGCGGCGTCGCGCTGCTCGCCCTCGCCTGCGCGGTCACCGTGTTCGCCCTGCTGCCGCCGTCGCTCAACTTCATCGCCGCGCCGGCCCGGCCCGGCCGGCTGGTCCGGCAGGCCGGCCGGCTGCTCACCGATCCCGTCCTGCTGGCACTCAACGGCGTCGCGGCGACCCTGATGGGCGCGTTCGTCGCGGTCTTCAACGCCCTCGGGTTCCGACTGGCGGCCGCCCCGTACCGGCTCAGCGCCGCCGTGGCCGGCCTGGTCTTCCTCGTGTACGCGCTCGGCTCGCTCGCCTCCGCGCTCGCCGGGCGGCTGGCCGACCGGTTCGGACAACGCCCGGTCGTCCCGGCCGCGGTCGCGGTCATGGCGGCCGGCATCCTGCTCACCCTCGCCGGGCCGCTGCCGCTCGTCGTCACCGGCCTGGCGGTGATGACGTTCGGCTTCTTCGCCGCGCACGGCGTGGCCAGCGGCTGGGTCGCCGCGCGGGCCCAGGTCGGCGGTGGCGGTACCGGTCAGGCCTCGGCGCTGTACCTGCTCGCCTACTACCTGGGCTCGTCGGTGTTCGGCGCCCTGGCCGGCCGGGCCTGGACGGGCGGCGGCTGGGCCGGCGTGACCGCGATGACGGTGGTGCTGACGGCGTTCGGCGGGCTGCTCGCCCTCGCGCTGGTCCGGACCCGACCGCTGCCCGGGGCGCCGGGCCGGCAACCGGCCGCGTCCTGACCGGCTGCCGCGCCCGACCGGCGGCCCTGGTACGCCCGGCTACTTCTGCTGCTGGGCCGCTTGAGCACGCAGCCGCGCGTCGTTCTCCCGCAGCTCCGGGGTGAACGCCTCGCCGAAGTCGTCGGCGTCGAACACCTGCCGGATCTCGATCTCGGACTCGCCCACCATGGGCGACGGGCAACGCCGGACCCACTCGATGGCCTCCTCCTTCGAGTTGACCTGCCACAGCCAGAATCCGGCGATGAGCTCCTTGGCCTCGGCGAACGGCCCGTCGATCACGGTCGTCTTCCCGTTGGCGAACCTCACCCTGGCCCCCTTGGAACTCGGGTGCAGTCCCTCGCCAGCCAGCATGATGCCGGCCTTCACCAGCTCCTCGTTGTACTTCTGCATGGCGGCCAGCATCTCCTCGCTGGGCATGACGCCGTTCTCGCTGTTCTGGTCGGCCTTGACGAGGATCATGAATCGCATCGCGGTCTCCTTCGGTCTCACCGGGCCGCCGGGCGGGCGCCCGAGCGTACCTTCACCTACGCGTCGAGCGGCCGACCGCCCGATCGACACGACGTACCAAATTTTTTCGGGTACGACGGCCGCCCGGTCGGACGGGTACCGGCGAGCAGGGCAAGACCGGCACAGCACGCCCATAACGGCAGGGGAAACACCGCGACCCGCTCCATGCCGCCCACGCCGATGCCGAGCCCCCGCTGCGTGAAGAACAACGCCGTACCGCCGGCCGCGGTCAGCGCGGCGGCCAGGGTGAACGGGCGCAGACGGCCGAGCGCCGTCCGGCCGGGCGCGCAGCCGGCGACCAGCAGCCCGACGTTGCCCAGCCCCATGATGAGCAGGGCGCCGAGGACGTGCAGGTTCTCGTGCACGTCGGCGGGGAACGCACCCGCCAGGGCGTACCCGCCGGCGGCGAGCAGCAGCAGGCACTGGGCCGCGCGGACGGCCGGCCCGCGACCGGCCGCGCGCCAGGTCAGGACGGTGCCGGCGGCCAGGAGTACGGCGGTGAGCAGGATGGCCGCATTCATCGCGGGGTGCCAGGGCGAGCAGACGTACCGGGGGCGGGTCGTGTCCCAGATCCCGCAGGTCACGTTGCCGAGATCGCTGATGTTGTGGGTGGCCCAGCTGAAGCGCGGGTGGCGCCAGGCGAGGCCGGTGACCACGTTGGCGGCCAGGAACAGCGGGGTGGCCGCGATCCAGCAGAGGGCGCCGGTCCGGGCGGCGCGGGAGGGTCTCATGCCGGCGAGGACATCACCGCCCGGGCCGGGTGCGCACGACCCGTACCCGGTGTACCGGGGTAGGGCTGGGCATACCCCGCAAGCTCGGGTCAGACGGCTGGGGCCGGCCACCCGCGCGCGGATACGGTCACCGCATGTCGAACGATCATCCCCGGCACGTGCTGGCGGCGCTGTCCCGGCGCGGCTTCCTGATCTCGTCCTGGCCGTGGCGGTCACTGGCGTACACGGCCACGACCGCCCCCGTCGCGGCCTTCCTCGGGTTCGGGTGGGCGGTCGTCGCGCTGCCGTGGCTGGCGGCCGTGGACAGGGTGCGCGAGGATCGCCCGCTGACCGCCGTCAACGTCGCCCTCATGCTCGTGACCGGCGTGCTCGCCGGTATGTTCGGGCCGCTGCTGGCGGTGCCGCTGGCCGCGGCCGAACGCCGTCGGCTGGGCCTGGTGGACCGGCGGCCGGTGCGGACGGCGCACCGGCCGGTGACCGGCGGCGTGGTGGACCGGCTGCGCACCCGCTTCACCGAGGCCGCCACCTGGCGGGAGGTGGCGTACACGGTCGTCGTCGGCACCGTCGTGCCGGCGGCGTACGGCGCGGTCGCGCTACTGGTCATCGCGGAGCTGGGCCTGGTCCTGAGCCCGTGGCTGGCAGGCGGCGCGGAGCCGATCACGGTGGGCTTCGCCACGGTCACCAGCGGCCGGCAGGCCGTGCCGTACGCGGCGGCCGGTCTCGTCCTCCTCGTCGTCCTGACGCCCTACCTGATCGGGCTGCTCGCGGCCGGACAGGCCGCCGTCGCGCGGGCGCTGCTGGGCGGGGGCGACGACACCGCCGTGCGGGAGGTCGCCCGGTCCCGGACCAGGCTCGTGGACGGGTACGAGGCCGAACGCCGCCGCATCGAGCGCGACCTGCACGACGGCGTCCAGCACCGGCTGACCAGCCTCACCCTGCAGCTCGGGCTGGCCCGGCTGGACGTGCCCGACGACTCGTCCGCCGCGCGGTCGCTGGCCACGGCGCACGAGCAGGCCAAGGAGCTCATGGTGGTGCTGCGCGGCCTCGTGCACGGCATCCGCCCGCAGAGCCTCGCCGAGCTGGGCCTGCCGGACGCGGTGCGGGAACTCGCCGCACAGTCACCGATCCCGGTGACCGTCACGGTGGCGCCGCAGTGGTCCGGGCGGCCGTCCGAGCGGGTGGAGAGCGCGGCGTACTTCGTCGCCTCCGAGGCGCTGGCCAACGTCGCGAAGCACAGCGGCGCCGGCTGCGCCGACGTGATCATCAGCCGGGTGGGGAATCACCTGATCATGGAGATCCGCGACGACGGGCACGGCGGCGCCGATCCCGCGCGCGGCACCGGGCTGACCGGACTCGCCGACCGGGTCGCCGCCCTCGACGGCAGGCTGCTGCTGTCGAGTCCGGCCGGTGGCCCTACGCTCGTGCGGGTGGAGCTGCCGTGCGACCGGTGACCCGGGTCGTCCTCGCCGAGGACGGCGTGCTGCTGCGTGAGGGGCTCACCGGCGTACTCTCCCGGTTCGGGTTCGACGTCGTCGCCGCGGTCGGCGACGCACCAGCCCTGCGGGACGCCGTCGCCGCGCACCGGCCCGATCTGGTCGTGACCGACATCCGCATGCCACCCGGCTTCTCCGACGAGGGCCTGCGGGCCGCGGTAGCGCTGCGCGACGACGATCCGCACCTGGCCGTCGTCGTGCTCAGCCAGTACGTGCAGGCCGGGTACGCCTCGGCGCTGCTTGACTCCGGTGCCGGTCGACGGGTCGGCTACCTGCTCAAGGACCGGGTCGTCGACATCGAGGACTTCGTCGCGGCACTGCGCTCCGTGGTCGGCGGCGGGACCGTGATCGACCCCGAGGTCGTCCGGCGGCTGCTGCACCGGCCCCGGGACCCGCTGGCGGCCCTGTCCGGCCGCGAGCGGGAGGTGCTCGCGCTGGTGGCGCAGGGGCACTCGAACGCCGCGATCGCGCAGCGGCTGTTCATCACCGAGGCGGCGGTCGGCAAGCACATCGGCAACATCCTGGCCAAGCTGGGCCTGCCACCGACCGACGACGTCAACCGCCGGGTACTGGCGGTGCTCACCTACCTGCGCGCGACCGGCTGAGGTCCGCGCCGCACGCGGCACCCACTATCCCGGGCGTCTCGTCCTGCGGCAGCTTCAGGTACTGCTGCTGATGGTCACCGAGCAGCCGGGCGCACGCCTCGCCGTCACCGCGCTCGAACGCAGCCACGATCGGCACGTGCGACTCGGCCGCGGCGTGCAGGTCGACGTGGCCGCGCACCACCGTGGCGGTCGTCCGTACCTCCAGCAGCAGACTGTCCCAGATCTCCAGCAGCAGCCGGTTGCCGGTCGCGACGACAACCGCCCGGTGGAAGGCCACGCTGCCCCGGACGAACCCCCGCACGTCGCCCTGGTCGGCGGCCGCGCGCATCCGCGCCAGCGCCTGCCACAGCGGTGACCGGTCGGCGTGCAGCGCCTCCACCGCGTACCGGCCGGCGGTCTCCTCCAGGGCCATCCGCACCAGGTACACCTCGGCGAGGTCCTCCTGGCTCGCCACCCGCACGAAGGTGCCCCGCCGCGGCGTGGTCTCCACCAGGCGGGTGGCGACCAGTTCGCGCAGCGCCTCCCGTACCGGCCCCTGGCTCACCCCGAACTCCCGGGCGAGGTGCAGCTCCACCAGCCGGGTGCCCGGTGGGTACGTGCCGTCGATCACCCGTTCGAGGATCGCCTGCTTGACCTTCTCCGACAGGGTCTCGTGCGGCAGCGTCATGCCCATCACCGTGCCATACCGACACCGCGTCGACATATCCGCATCCCACGATGTTCACGCCGTTTTTTCGGCGCCGGCCGGCGAAGCGCCGCCGAGCCGCGGGAACGGCTCGACCGAGAACACCACCTCCACCGGCACCTCGAAGTACGCGGCGATCCGCAGCGCGAGGTGCAGGCTCGGGCTGAACTCGCCGCGCTCCAGGTAGCCCACGGTCTGGTAATGCACGCCGAGCGCCTCGGCGAGCTGCCGCCGGGAGATGCCCCGCTCCGCGCGCAGCATGGCGATGCGGTTGTAGATGACGTCACTCATCGCGTCCGCCTCTCACGTCACCCGCTGCAGCGCCTTCTCGCGGCGGGCGGCCACACTGGACCCGGACTCCCGGCGCGCCATCCGGCGCAGCACCACGGGCGCGACGACCATCCCGAACACGGCCCAGATCCCCAGGACGCCCAGGGTCTCCAGGTGCCGCCAGGAGTGGCCGAGCTCGGCCGCGGCCATCGCGTCAGGCAGCAGCGCCGACCGCATCCCCAATCCCAACCAGTACATCGGGAACACCTGCCCGATCCCCTGCAACCATCCCGGCAGGCTGGTGATCGGGTAGAAGATACCGGAGATCGCGACGAGCCCCATCACCGGCAGCATGACCAGCCCCAGGTTGCGGGGGTTGGAGATGAACGACCCGACGATCGCGCCGATCGGCATGGTGGCCACCAGCCCCAGCGGCAGCACCCAGGCCAGGGTCAGCCACGCGCCGGGCCGGTCCAGCGCGAGGCCGTCCAGCAGGAGCGCACCCGGGACCAGTTGCAGCACGATGCTCACCAGGCTCATGCCGGACACGACCGTGACCTTGCCGATGAGGTATCCGAGCATCCCGTCGGGGACCGCCTTCGCCCGCAGCAGGGTGCCGTCCTCGCGCTCGACGGTGAGCTGCTGCGCCAGGGTGACCAGGCCGCTGAACGCGATACCCATGCCGAGCGCGCTGGGCAGGGTGCGCGTACCGAGCGAGAAGCTGGTGCCCGGAACGGTCTTGTCGCGCATGAAGAACATGACCGTCAGGAGGATCGCCGTGGGGAACAGGTAGCCCCACAGGCTCTCGGTGTTGGTGAAGGTGTGACGCAGCTCGATCCAGCCGCGCGCCAGCCCGGCCCGGACCGCCGCGACCTTCGGGTTCGTGCCCATCGGGTGCTTCGTACCCGCCGGGTTCGTCGTGCTCATCGGGCGACCTCCGTGAAGGCGTGGATCGCGGAGTCGCCGCGACCGGACTCGAAATCGCGCACCAGGGCCATGTAGGTGTCCTCCAGGCTGGCTCGGCGCACCTCCAGGTCACCGATGGCATCGCCGTACTGCCGGAACAGCTCCCGCACGAACCGGGTGGCGTCGGTGGTGGAGTGCACGAACCGCCCGCCGTCGCAGGTCCAGCGGACCTCGGCCTCGGCCGCGACCCGCCGGGACAGCTCGTCGGCGGAGCCGTCGGCGATGACCCGCCCGCCGGCCAGCACCAGGATCCGGTCCGCCAGCTTCTCCGCCTCGTCGAGGTCGTGGGTGGTGAGCAGGATCGTGGTGTCGTCGTCGGCCAGCCGGTGCACCAGGTCGTGGAACTCGCGCCGGGCCGCCGGGTCGAACCCGACCGTGGGCTCGTCGAGGAACAACAACTCCGGTCGGCCCACGATGCCGATCGCGACGTCGAGCCGGCGCCGCTGCCCGCCGGAGAGCTGGGCGACCCTCCGGTCGGCGTGCGCGGTCAGCCCCACCTCGGCGACCAGCTCGTCGACGTCCCAGGGGCGGCGGATGCCGTAGGTGGAGTGGGCGGCGTAGTAGGAACCAAGGTGCGCCAGCAGTTCCCGGACCCGCCACTTGCCATGGTCACGCCAGGACTGCAGCACCACGCCGAGCCGGGCGCGCCACCGCTCGCCGCCGCGCCCCGGGTCCACGCCGAGCACGGCGACGTCGCCGGCCGACCGCATCCGGAAGCCCTCGAGAATCTCGATCGTCGTGGTCTTACCAGCGCCGTTGGGCCCGAGCAGCGCCACTACCTCGCCGCGCCGCGCCGTGAACGTCACCCCGGTCAGGACGTCGGTCGCCCCGTACCTCATCCTCAGGTCCCGCACGTCGAGCACGAGATCCTCGTCCGCCGGTCGAGCGCCCCTGGCCGGTGCCGGCAACTCCCCCACCGTTGTCATAGACCTGTACCTCCCCGTACAACAGGTATGCCAGAAGATAGCAGGTGTGCTACATGCGGGCCAGTCGTCCGACGGCCGGATGGGTGTCGGTTGTCCGTCAGAACCGGCCCACGGCCCGGGTCGCCCCCTCCGGCCGGGTCCACGCCCAGCCGGGTCGGCCCTCAGGCCGGGTCGGACCCGAACAGGCCGCCCATGGCGGTGTACATCCGGCGGTGCGCCCGCTCGGCCTCAGCGGCGACGAAGCGCAGCAGCGGCCGGGGGGCGTGCACGGTCAACCGCTCGCGGATCAGGGTGCCGCCGTCGGCGGGCGTGAACGACAGCTCGTTGTCCAGCCGGATCATCGGGAACTGGCGGGCCAACATGCGCACCGGACCCTGCGCGGGTGCCGACACCCGCACCCGGTACGTGAACCGTACCCGCCGGCCGGCGACCGCCATCCGGTCGGTCACCAGGTAGTCGGTGACCGTGGTGCCACTCTCGACGGTCTGCCGCTGCCGCCGCACGCCGACGACGAGCGGATGCACGTGGGTCAGGTTGGTGATGTCGCAGAACCAGTCCCGTACCGCCGCCGCCGGCCCCGGGACGGTCGCGGTGATCTCCAGGTGGGTGGTGCCGATGACCATCCGGTGGCCTCCCCCGGGTCAGTGGTCCCGGCCGTACCGGGCCACGGCGTCCCTGACGAACCGGAACGTCGTCGGGTCGGCGGCCAGGTCGTCGTTGGTCATGAAACTCATCGCGAACAGGCCGTCGCGGATGACGTCGCGCAGGTACGCGTCGGTGAAGATCTGCCGCACCTCGGCGGCGAACATCGCGCGGCTACCGTTGTCCGGCTTGTAGTGCGCCACCATGACCGGCCCGTACCGGCCGAGGATCTTCGTCATGGCGCGGATCTGGTCGGGGTTGCCACCGTTGTCGTCCATCGCCTGGAAACTCTGGAAGTCCGACGCCGCCATCAGGTCGGTGAAGTGGTTGAGCAGGCTACGACCACCACCCTTGGCGGGGTAGTCGTAGGTCGCCAGCCAGCCGCCGAACCCCAGGGAGACCCGCGCGTTCGCGGCCACCCGGTGGAAGATGTCGTATGCCGCGCGGTACTGGTCCTTCAGCGCCAGGTAGTAGGCGGTCGCCCGCGGGTCACCGGACCACTCGTTGTCCACACAGGGGTACGTGGAGAACTCGGTGAACAGCGTGACGTACAGCGGCGGCCCGGTCCGCGGACCGGCGAAGACCTGCGCGACCCGGCGGATGTCGTCGAGGAACCCGGTCGACAGCGGGTACCGCCGCCCGCAAGCCGCCCCGTACTTCGTGCTCACCGGCCCCTCGGCGTCACCCGACCACACCACCAGGTGCAGCGCGTACCCCTGTGCGTACAGCCTCGGCACCCAGGTGGTGCGCCAGCCCGCCATGAAGTCGCCGAGATCCTCCGGCCGGTTGTACCAGCTGGTGAGCATCCGCACCGGGGCCTGCCGGGTCAGCGCGAACCCGCTCGCCCGGTCGGCCTCGTCGCCGATGCCGATGAGCAGGCCGTCGCGCGCGGGCGGGGTCACCGACGGCGACGCCGGTACGGCCAGGGCCGAGCTGTTCGGTTGGTCCGACGGCGCCGGCGTGGCGAAGCGCGCGACGTGCCGGTCCGCGCCGGTCCCCCCGGCGACCACGCCCACCACCGTGGCGGCGGCCACCGCGACGGCCGCCGCGACCAGCCCGGCGACCAGGCGCCGGCGCGGCGTGGCGACCATGGACCGGCGCGGGGTTCCGACCGGGCGCCGTGGCGCACCGGGCGTGCGCCACGGCGGGCGGTATCGACGGGTCACCATGGGCCCCGACACTAGTACCCCGCCCGCGGCGGGTACCGGTGTCGCGCCATGATCATGAAGGAAGAGGAGGGCTACCACCCGGCGTTTCCTACTGGATCAGGGCAAGAGGGGCCGGCTGCCGTGGTCGCGGTGGACGGACTTCTCGGCGTACATCGCGAGGTCCGCCCGGTGCAGCAGCTCGTCGAGCGAGCAGGGTCGGCGCGGGTCGTAGCCGACGAATCCGATGCTGAGCGTCAGGTCGTGGCCGCCGGTCCGGGTACGGCCGGCCCGCCGGAGCAGTTCGCGCAGCCGGGCCACGACGGGCGCGGGGTCGTCGAGGTCGGGCAGGACCGCGCTGAACTCGTCGCCGCCCATCCGCCCGATCGGGTCGCCGTGGCGCAGGGCCTGGCGCAGCAGCGCAGCCGTCTCGCGGATCGCGGCGTCCCCGGCGGCGTGGCCGAACCGGTCGTTGATGAGTTTCATGCGGTCGACGTCCACGCACAGCACGACGAGCGGCCGGCCGGTACGGTCGGCCCGGTCGCGCAGGCGCTCGGCGACGGCGAGAAAGCCGCGCCGGTTGTACAGCTCGGTCACCGGGTCCAGGTCGGCCAGCCGGCGCAGCTCGGCGCGTGCCGCCTCCAGGCGCAGGGTGGTGCGCCGGAGGACGACGTTGACCACCACGGAGGTGACGCAGGCCATCAGCATCCCGTACCCGAAGTCGGCGAAGCCGGCGCTGGCGGGTGCCTGCACGGCCACCGCGACCCACCCCGCGGCCGACCCCAGGACCAGGACGAGCAGCCACGGCAGGGACCGGATGAACACGCCCGCGCCGATCACCGCCAGGATGATGTTCACGGTGTCGAGGGCACGGCGCTGCTGGAGCAGCGGCAGCGCGGCGATCCCGAGGACGACGACGTAGCTGCCGGCGGCGACCGGGTGCGCCCAACGCTCGGGCATCGGGTTCCGGCGGCACCACACCGCGAGGCCCAGGAACAGCAGACTCGCCACGGCGTTCACCGACGCGTCGACGGAGGCCCAGGGCAGCGCCGCGTAGCCCAGCCAGATGACGGCGCCGAAGGCGAACAGCACCGACAGGCCGAACGCGCACGGGACGATCGCGTCCGCGGTCGCCGCGGCGAGCGTCCTCCGTCGCTCGGCCCGGTCCAGCCCGTCGCCCGACCCGTTCACCGCCCCCACGTCCTCCCTGCCCGGCCAGCAACGTCACCACTCCGACGGCCGTCCTACGGGCGGTCGACGCTCCACCATCGACGGCCGGGCCCCCGACCTGAGGTATCGACCGCGTCGGCCCGGTCACACGGTCGGTGCCGCCAGCTCCCCGGTACGGTCCACCCTCGCCCTGCTCGTAATGTCCGTCTGGATGAAACTCGGACTCACCCAGCTGATCGACCCGCGCCTGCTGCCTCTTGTCGAAGGTTCCCGCGCCTTCTACGCGAATCGCCCGGCCGGGCGTGGCCCCAGCAGCTGGGAGGAGCTTCGCGCTGTCCGAGCCGATCTCATCGAGGCCGCCCCGTCGCAACCGCCGGCCGTGGAGGAGCTCGTCAGCGTCGACGGCCGTAGCGTCCCGCTGCGGATCCACGCCCCTGTGGGCAGGCCAGCAACGGGCGTCCTCCTCGAGATCCACGGCGGCGGCTTCTACCTGGGATCGGCCGCTTCCAGCGACATCCGCAACCGGGAGCTTGCGGACGCGCTCGGCATTGCGATCGCGAGCGTGGACTACCGGCTGGCCCCTGAGCACCCGTGGCCGGCCGCACCCGAGGACTGCGAAACCGCGGCTGTCTGGCTCGCCGACAAGGCAGCGGCCCGGTTCGGCGCAACCAAGCTCGCCATCGTGGGCTTCTCGGCCGGCGCGACGCTCGCGGTCACCACGCTTCTCCGCCTGCGCGATCGGGGGATCTCCGCAGTCGATGCCGCCGTGCTGCAGTTCGGAACCTACGACCTGAGCGCACAGACACCCGCGGGCCGCCTGATCGCCGACGAGTATTTCCTCGATGCCTACGCCGGGGCCGCGTCCGACCGCACGCATCCCGACCTGTCCCCGATCTACGCCGACCTTGCGGACCTGCCTCCTGTCCTCATCGTTGTCGGAGATGCCGACATCCTGCTCCAGGACAACCTGGCCATGGCCGCGCGGCTGTCAGCGGCCGGAGTCGAAGTCGATCTCCGCTGCTACCCCGGCTCGCCTCAC
Organism: Planosporangium spinosum; assembly: GCF_049999945.1. NCBI lineage: Bacteria > Bacillati > Actinomycetota > Actinomycetes > Micromonosporales > Micromonosporaceae > Planosporangium > Planosporangium spinosum. The sequence continues at coordinate 32,939 of NZ_JBLYUB010000002.1, forward strand.
GGCTTCACCGCTCACCCGACCCCCATGGCGCAGGCAGCCCTTGATGACATCAAGGCATGGCTCAACGGCTATGTGGGCTCCCACTAGCTGCGCAGCGAAGTCCCGCTGACGGAACAGGCTGACCGGCGCGGTCGGGATGGCGCCGGCGTCCGCGTACCCCGCCGCGGCGGGGCCGTCCGGACGCTACTCCGCCACCGGCCGCCGCAGCGAGTAGGTGACCGCGTGCAGGCGCAGCGGCTGACCGACCATCAGCGCCGCGCGATCGTACGCCTGCCAGCCGGCGGCGCCGGCCCGGTTGAGATGGCGCAGGTCGTCGAAGCGCTCGTCGGTGCCCCATCGCTGGGCGCCGCCCGGGTAGTGGAAGATGGCGTCCCAGTCCATGAACCGGTCGGTGCCGAACTCCCCGGTCGCCTTGTACTCCAGTCGCGCGTACTCCCATTTCGTCACCGGCTCATCATGCCGCACCCCGCCGACCGAGCGGTACACACCAATGCGTGGCGGGGCACCCCCGGTCACCGCGACGGCCACTCGTACCGCAGGAACTTGCCGTCCAATGTGATCACGACGCGGTCGCCGGCCGGATCCTCGCGCCGGTCGACCGAGACGCCGAAGTTGATCGCACTCATGATGCCGTCGCCGAACCGCTCGTGGATGATCTCCTTGAGGGCGGGTCCGTAGACCTGGAGCACCTCGTACAGGCGGTAGATCGTGGGGTCGGTCGGCACGGCCGTCGGCAGCGCACCGCGCATCGGTACCGCCGTCAGCACCGGTACGGCCTGCGCCGGCAGCCCCAGCGTCGTCACGATGATCTCGGCGTCCGCCGGATCGAGAGGGTGCTGGCCGAGCAGCGCCGCCACCGTCCACACCACCGGCTTGCCGATCGCGCCCGCGAGCGCCTGCCAGGCCAGCCCCCGTTCCAGCCTGGCGGCGACCACGGCCCGCGTGACCTCGTCCCGTGTCATGACGACCTCCCGTCCAACTACCGCTCTCTCCGGCGCCCGCACCCGACCTGACCGGTGACGGACGGTTGAAACCCACCGCCCGCCGACCGCGACCGCGCCAGTGGCAGGCTGTCGCCATGGGGTTGTTCACGCTGGCCGAGGCGCGGCAGGAGCTGGCCCGGCTGCGGCCGGTACTCGACGAGCTGGTCGCCGTGCGCGCCGACGCCGCCGAGCTGGCCGCGGCGCTGGCCGTCGGCGGCCCACCGACCCGGCTGGGCGGCCTGCCGGAATGGAAGGCCGCCGAGGCGCGGCTCGACGAGCTGATGACGGCGGTGCAGCAGACCGGCGCGGAGCTGAAGGGACTGGCGCCGTTGCTGGTCGACTTCCCGGCCGACCTCGACGGCGAGCCGGTCCTGCTGTGCTGGCTGGAGGGTGATGCGGAGCTGGCCTGGTACCACCGGCCGGACCTCGGGATCGCCGGGCGACGCCGACTGCCGGCCGACCCGGTGACCTGACCGACGGGTGGCCGGGAGCGGGCCGTCGGCGGGCGGCCACTCCCGCGGCGCGCCACCCCGCATGGCCGCGCTCCGCGGCTAGGCCCCCGGTCGGACCTGGGACGGGTCGCCGAGGACCGCACCCAGCAACAGGTCACGCTGCCAGGTGCGCAGGTCGGCCGCGTCGGGCTCGATGAGGACCTGCGCGAGCGAACCGTCGTGGACGGCGACGATGGTGCGCGCCAGCAGGTCCGGCGTGGCGGCGGCGGGTGGCAGGTCCAGGCCCGCCGCCGCGGCGGTCAGGATCGGTACCAGCGCCTCGCGGACCGCGCGGCGGTGCCGGGCCAGCGCGGCGGCGACCTCGGGGTGGCGCAGCGCGTGCGCGGTGAACTCGGCGTTCACCGCGTACCACCGGCTGTCGGCGCCCAGGGTGGCGAGGATCCGGTCGACCGCCCCGGCCAGGTCCCCCGCGCCGGTGGCCATTCCCGGATCGCCGAGGGTCTGTTCGATCACGGCTACCACCGCGGCGGTGCGCTGCTCGTACAGCGCGAAGAACAGCTCGTCCATGGTGTCGAAGTTGGAGTAGAAGGCGCCCCGGCTGTAGCCGGCCGCCTCGCACACCTCCTCGACCGTGGCGCGGCCGAAGCCGCGCGCGGCGAAGACCTCGAAGGCCGCGTCGAGCAGCCGCTGCCGGGTCTCGGCGCGGCGGCGGGTCACCCGCGCCGGACGGGACTCGTGGTCACCGGATGTTCCACTGACCGTCATCGTGATCTCCATCTCGATACGTTTTTGTATTCGATACATAATCGTATCGTGGGTTGAGGCAGCTCACCAGCGCGGATGGAGCAACGATGACCCTGGATCACCACCACGGCCGACACGAGGCACCGAGCGAGCCGGCAGCCGCCCCGCGGTTCGTCGACGAACTGCGGGACGCGGTACCGCTGCGCACCGTGGGGATCGTCGTCGGCGTCCTGCTGCTGCAACTGGGCTTCATCCTGTCGTACGTCGGGGCCTTCCATCACCCGAAGCCGCACCGCATCGACCTCGCGGTCGTGGCGCCCGCCCAGGTCACCGGCACGACGGTCGACCGGCTCAACGCCATCGACGGCCAACCGGTCCACGCGGTCGCCGTGTCCGACGCCGACACCGCCCGCCGCCGGATCCAGGAGGGCACGACGGCGGCCGCGTTGGTCGTCGACCCCCGTGGTAGCACGGACACGCTGCTGGTCGCGACCGGCGCCGGCACGTCAATCGCCGGCGCCGTCGAACAGGTCGTCACCGCGGTCGACGCCGGCCAGCACCGCACCGTCACGGTCACCGACGTGGTACCCCTTCAGACCGGCGACGGGCGTGGCCTGACCGGGTTCTATCTGGTCATCGGCTGGATCGTGGGCGGGTACCTGGTCGCCGCCCTGCTCGGTGTGGCCAAGGGCGCCCGGCCGGCGAACCTGCACCGGGCCGTGATCCGGCTGGCCGCCGTGGTCCCGTACGCGGTGGTGTCCGGCCTGGGCGGCGCCGTGATCGTCGGCCCGGTGCTCGGCGCGCTCGACGGACACCTGCTCGCCCTGTGGGGCATCGGCACGCTCCTGGTCCTGGCGGCGGCCACCGTCACGATGGCGTTCCAGTCCCTGTTCGGCGTCATCGGGATCGGCCTGACCGTCCTGCTGTTCGTCGTCCTCGGCAACCCCAGCGCCGGCGGCGCGTACCAGCCGGCCATGCTGCCGACGTTCTGGCGGGTGATCAGCTCGGGCCTGCCCAACGGAGCGGGCACCGAGGCGGTACGCCGGGTGGTCTACTTCGGCGGCCACGACATCACCCGGCCGGTCGCGGTGATCACGGTCTACGCGGTGGTCGGTACCGCCGTCGCGCTGGCCGCCTCGGTGCTGCGCCACCGGCGGCAGGGGCGGGCCGTAACCGACTGAGGACCGCACCGGAAGGGCCTGACGCCGGGATGCGTCGGCGGGCAGAATCTCAGGGGGTGCGCCGAGCCGGGGCCGCTGCACCGGCCGCCGGGACGGGCCCGCCCGCGACCGAGAGGACAACCGATGCCCGCCGAGCCCCGGGTGGCCGCACCCGAACTGGTCGAGCTCGCCACCGGCGTCTACGCCTACGTCCAGCCCGACGGGTCCTGGATGCTCAACAACACCGGGATCGTGACCGGTGACGATGGCGACCTCGTCCTCGTCGACACCACCTCCACCGAAGCCCGCAACCGGGCCCTGCTCTCCCACGTCGCGCGGGTCAGCACCGCCACCCCGCGGGCGCTGGTGAACACCCACCACCACGGCGACCACACCTTCGGCAACTGGCTGATGCCCGCGCAGACCCCGATCATCGGGCACGTCACCTGCCGCGAGGACGTCCTCACCGCCGGCCTGCTCGCCGCGCACCTGTTCGCCGGCCCGGACTACGGCCGCATCGAGCTGCGCCCGCCCGACGTCACGTTCACCACCTCGATGACCCTGCACCTGGGTGGGCGGACCGTCGAACTGCACCACGTCGGACCGGCGCACACCCGCAGCGACGTCGTGGTCTGGCTACCCGAGCAGCGGATCCTGTTCGCCGGGGACATCGCGTTCGCCGGCGGGCAGCCGTTCCTCGCCGAAGGAAGCGTGTCCGGCTACCCGAAGGCCCTCGCCGCGGTACGTGCCCTGCAACCCGAGATCCTGGTGCCCGGCCACGGGCCGGTCTGCCGCGGTGACGAGGTGGTCCGGCTACTCGACGACCTCGACGGGTACGCCGCGTACGTCGACCGGCTCGCCCGGGACGGGCACGCGGCCGGACTGGGCCCGCTGGAGGCGGCCCGCCGGGCCGGGGCGAGCCGGTTCGACGGCTGGCAGGAGCGGGAACGGCTGATCGGCAACCTGCACCGGGCGTACCGCGAACTCGACGGCCAGCCGGTCGGCGCGACGCTGGACCTGGCCACGGTGTGGGGTGAGATGGTCGCCTTCCACGGCGGCCCGATCCGCTGCCTGGCGTAGGCGCGCGACCGGACGTGCATTGATCACGTCCGCTAGATTGCCGGGATGGCAGTGGATGGCGCGGCCCTCCGGGAGGCCCTCGCCCGTACCGGACAGGACCACGGTCCAGGGCTCTTCGGTCTGATCACCGAGGGCGGTCGGGTGGTGTTCGAGGGGTCGGTCGGCGTGGCCGACCTCCGGCGTCCCCGGCCGATCGAGGCTCGGGACCGCTTCCGGGTGGGTAGCGTGACCAAGGTCTACCTGGCCACGGTCGTGCTCCAACTGGTCGCCGAGGGCGCTGTCTCGCTGGCCGACCCGGTACAGCGCTGGCTCCCCGACGCCGTACCCGACGGCGCGGCCATCACCGTGGAGATGCTGCTGCGCATGCGCTCCGGCCTGCCGGACTACGTGGATGCGGTCTTCGGTGACCCACGGGACCTGCGGGCGCTGGACCGCTACTGGTCGCCCGAACAGCTCGTCGCCGCGGCGTTGACGAGCCCCGACCGCCTCGCCCCGGACACCGGGTTCCGGTACAGCAACACCGACTACGTGCTGCTCGGAATGATCGTCGAGAAGGCGACCGGGCAGCGGGTGGAGGCGCAACTGTGGCAACGGATCGTCAAGCCGCTGGGCCTCCACGACACCACGTTCCCCACCGTGGATCCGTACCTGCGCGGCCCGCACGCGACCGGGTACCTGCGGGACGGCGCCACCTCGCCCTACGTGGAGTGCACGACGATCTCACCGTCCGAGTCCTGGACCGCCGGGGCGATCGTGGCGACCGCCGGGGACCTCACCGCCTTCCTGGACGGGCTGCTCGGCGGTACCCTGCTGGCCGCCGACGACCTCGCCCGAATGATCGACTGCGAGGAGGTCGTCGACGAGCACCGGTCACGGGGACTGGGCATCGTGCGGTACGACTTCGGCAACGGCCCGGTCGCGTACGGCCACCCCGGCGGCATGCCGGGCTACTCGACGGTCGCGATGCGCACCACGGCGGGCCGGTGCATCGTGCTCTGGCAGAACGGCCTCGACGCACACGACCCGCTCACCACCGACGCGCCCTTCGTTCAGGCCGCCCTCTCGGCCTGACCGCCCGCGGCATCGAGGAGGGCCTGGAGCAGCCGCAGCGGCTCCTCGGCGTCGATCAGTTCCTGGTCGTCCCGGTCAGGAACTCGTCGACCCGCGTGAGGAAGACGTGCCGCTCGGTCAGGGAGCAGAACATGTGTCCGCCTCGGAACACCTGTAGCCGCGAGCCGGCGATGCCGTTGTGCAGCTGTTCGGCCATGGACAGGGGGAGAGACCTGTCGCGCCGCCCGTGCAGGATCAGCGTGGGGACGTTGATCTGGTCCAGTCGCGCCGTGGCGTCGTACCGGACGGCCGCTTCGCGCTGGCGGCGATGCGCGTACCCGGGCTGCGGGTACCTGCCGTGCATCCCGGGGATCCACTGCAACAGCCACATCAGGCGCATTGGCCAGGACATGTGTACCTTCCCCCGGCCCGCCGCGGAGGTGCTGACCAGGACAAGCCTGCGCACTCGGGAGGGGTGGGTGAGGGTGAGTTCCAGCGCGATCCGCCCACCCATGGAGATCCCGAGGATGTCCGCCCGATCAATGGACAGGGCATCCATCAGACCTACCGTGTCCCGGGTCATCAACTCGATCGAATACGGGCGGTCCGGTTGGTCGGTACGTCCGGCTCCACGGTTGTCGAACACGATCACCCGACGGTGCCGGGCCAACTCGTCGGTGATCGGGGTGAGCAGAGTGAGGTCCGCGCCCAGGCCGCCGATCAGGACGAGCGGCGCCCCCGCTCCGTGGATCTCGTAGTACATGGTGATGTCGTCGACTCGGACCGTCGGCATGCCGCGCGCAGTAGTACCCGCAGGCGAGTGGCGGGCCGTGACCGGATCACGCGGTGTCGAGGCGTTCGCAAACCGGTCGTCGATGGCGAATGGCTCGGCCTAGAGTGCGGTCCTTGACATCCTCCCCGCCCTAAGGAGCGGGGATTCCCGTGGTCGCCCTCGGGTTTTCCTGCTTCACCGCCGACCGCCCCGTCCGGGAGGACTCCCGTTGAGGTCTTACACCGGCTCCCCAGGCCGTCACCGCCAGCCCGGCGGCCAGGATGTTGCGGGCCGCGTTGACGTCGCGATCGTGGACGGTGCCGCATGGGCACGTCCATTCCCGCACGCCCAGCGGCATCGTCTCCGCGAGTGCTCCGCAGGCGGAGCAGAGCTTGCTGGACGGGTACCACCGGTCGATCACGACCAGGGTGCGGCCGTACCAGTCGGCCTTGTACTCCAGCAACTCGCGGAACTGTCGCCAGGCCGCGTCGCTGATGGCGCGGGCGAGGCGGTGGTTTTTGACCATGTTGCGCACGGTCAGGTCCTCGATCACGAGCGTTTGGTTGTCACGCACGAGTCGAGTGGTCAGCTTGTGCAGCAGGTCGCGGCGCCGGTCGGTGATCCGGGCGTGGATCCGGGCGACCGTGCGCCGGGCCTTGGCCCGGTTGGCCGAGCCCTTGTCCTTGCGGGCCAGCTCCCGCTGGGCGCGGGCGAGTCGGGCCCGGTCGGCGCGTTCGTGCCGCGGGTTGGCGATCTTCTCCCCGGACGACAGGGTCAGCAGCCTGTCCAGGCCGGCGTCGATACCGACCGCCGCCGTGGTGGCCGGGGCCGACGCGACGGTGTCCTCGCACCTCAGCGACACGAACCAGCGCCCGGCCGCGTCCTGCGACACGGTCACCGTGGACGGGGTCGCACCCTCGGGCAGCGGACGCGACCACACGATCGCCAGGGGTTCGGCCATCTTGGCCAGGGTGAGCGTGCCGTCGCGGAAGCGGAACGCGCTGGTGGTGTACTCCGCCGAGCGGCGCGACTTCTTCCTCGACTTGAACCGAGGATACCGAGCCCGGCCGGCGAAGAAGTTCGCAAACGCCACCTGAAGGTGGCGCAGCGTCTGCTGCAGAGGGACGGCGGAGACGTCGCCCAGGAACGCCAGTTCCTCGGTCTTCTTCCACGCGGTCAGCATCGCCGAGGTGGCGTGGTAGTTGACCCGCTCCCGCCGCCGCGTCCATGCCTCGGTGCGGGCGGCCAGGGCCAGGTTGTAGACCTTGCGGACGCAGCCGAACGTACGCGCCAGCTCCGCGGCCTGCGCGTCGGTCGGGTAGAAGCGGAACCTGAACGCCCGCTTCACCGTCCTGGCCATGGCCCACAACCTAGCAAGCCAACGATGACCCTCGCGGCCCCACGCGGGTGGACGCCGATCCGCCCTGGCGGCGGATCGGCTTTCCCTGCCCTGCTCCGCAGGAGTGGGCGTTTCCTATCCGGCCTGAAGGCCGGAGTATCCACGGAAGGAACCTGATGACCACCCCTGAACACGACCATCCGGTACGGCGGGCGACGGTCGCCGACGCGGCCGTCGTGGCCGACCTGCTGGACGCCTTCAACCGCGAGTTCGACTGGCCGTCACCGGGGCCGGCGGTGCTCACGGTACGTCTCCGGCGGCTGCTCGCCGGAGACCACCTCGTGGCCCTGCTCGCCGGTGAGCCGGCCGTCGGCGTCGCAGTCATGTCGTTCCGGTCCAACGTCTGGTACGAGGGCCCGGTCGCGGCTCTGGACGAGCTCTACGTGCGGCCGGACCTGCGTGGACAGCGGTTCGGGCACGCCATGCTGGAAGCCGCATGTCGCCTGGCCCGGGAGCGTGGCGCCGAGACACTGGAGATCAACGTCGACGGCGAGGACACCGACGCCCGCCGCTTCTACGAGGCGCACGGCTTCACCAACACCGAGCCGGGAGCGGCCGAGCCGATGTTCTACTACCACCGCGACCTCGTCTGACCGCTCGCGACTGCCGAATATGGGCGCAAATCGACCGGGCGGGTCCTGATAATGACCGCCGTGCCGTTGGCTCTCCGGGCGCATCCCGTCGATGACGCGCATCCCGTCAATGACCAGACAGACGACGACCGCCGGGACGGTGGTCGTCGCGGCGTCACGGGGACAGTCCCGCGCCCACCCCATGGCTCTCCCATATGGAGGCCAACCGCTCCTCCAGCCTGACCCGGCAGTCCGGCCACTCCGTGGCGATGATCGAGTACATCGCGGAGTAACGGAGCCGGCCGTCCTCTCCAGGTACCCAGGACTGCGACCAGTTTCGCAGCACGCCTTCACACCGCGCGCCGAGACCCTCGATCGCCGCACGCGAGTGGCTGTTCCGCGCGTCCGTCTTCAGATCGACCCGGGCCACACCCCACACGTCGAACGCATGACGGAACAGCAGGAACTTGGACTCGACATTCAGCCCCGTACCTTGGGCCGACGTCGCGAGCCACATGAATCCGACCTCGATCGCGCACAGCTCGTCCCTGCCCGGCCACAACCGCGGATCCCAGTAGGCCGTGACCCCGACCGGCCGGATCGGCGACCCTGGTGGTGGCGGTAGTAGTCGGCGCGCGATTCCTGCGGACTCGGGGTTCAGTGCGGCCACACGCTCCACACGTCGCCCATGATCTGCTGGAGGGACGACCGGCCCGGCCGCCAGCCGAGATCCGCCCGTATGCGGTTGGTGTCGGCCGTGAGCACCGGCGGCTCCGGCCGCGCGGGTGCCTTCCGGACCTCGACGCGACGACCCGTCACCGCCTCGGCCGCCGCCACGATCTCCGCCATGCTGGTACCGGCGCCGCTGCCGACGTTGTAGACGCGGTACTCCCCCGCCGTCACGGTGGTCAACGCCGACCGCACCGCCTCCGCCACGTCCAGGACGTGGACGAAGTCGCGGACCGTCGTACCGTCGCCGTTCAGCGTGACGTACGGCTGCTCCCCGGTGAGCGCGCGGAAGACGTTCGGGATGATGCGGGTGGAATCGGTGTCGGCGATCCCGTCCACCGCACCGGCGACGTTGAAGCACCGCAACGTCACCGCGCCGATCGCGCCGGTGGCGGCGTACGCGGCGATCACCTGCTCGGCGCAGATCTTCGACGCGGCGTACGGGCTCTCCGGACGGGGCGGCATGTCCTCGCTCAGCGTGCCGACGCGCCCGGTGCCGTAGACGAGGTACGTCGAGGCGAACACCAGCCGTGGCGCGGGGACCGAGGTCCGGGCCTCGTCGAGCGCCCGCAGCAGATTGAGCGTACCGGCGACGTTGACGTCGTAGTACGTGAGCGGATCGGCGAACGACTCCCGGGGCTGGATGAGCGCGGCGAGGTGGACGACCGCGTCGAAGCCGCCCTCGGCGACGATGTCACGGATGCGGGCCGGGTCGCGGAGGTCGCCGTCGATGGCGGTGGAGCCCCCGGCCGGCACGGCGTCCGGGCGCCCCCGGGTGAGGACCGTGACCCGGTGGCCGGCGGCGAGGAGATCGAGGGTGACGGCGCGGCCCAGGAATCCAAGCCCGCCGGTGACCAGCACTTCGCGCTGATCGGACGCGGGTGACGCGGCAGGACGCCGAACCACCGCGGGCCACCCGCACGGCACAACGTGATCATCGCGGTCCACGTGCCGCCTATCTGGATCGGGAACGCGCTCATCGGACAGGCCGGAACGCGCTCATCGGACAGACCGGACCGAACGGCGGTAACGGCACATCGGTCCTGGCCACCGGCCTAGCGTACGTGGTTACGTTGCGGTTACCGGGGCCGTGTCACCTACCGTCGTGCCATGTCTGCCGTTCCCGACAACACCCGGAAGCAAGCCGCTGTCCTCGGCGCCGCCGGCCGCGCCATCACGGCACGTGCCCGCGACCTGCTGGTCTCGGTCGGACTGGCCCCGGCCAGCCTGACCACGGCCGCCACCGTGGACGGGGTGCCGGTGTTCGGCGCCCGCGTCGACGCCGCTCAGCCACGAACCTGGGAAATGATGCGCGCTCAGCATCCCCGTACCGGATTGTGGCCGTTCTTCAGCAAGGAAAGCCCCGAGCAGTGGGCGTTGCGGAGCGCCGGGGCGCCCGGCGCTCCGCAGCGGTTGAGCAGCGCCCTCGCCGTACCACCGTCCGAGGTGGTCGACGAGCTGATCGCCGCCCACCGCGCCGGGGCTTCACGGTACGAGCCGCCGGACGGGGAGCTGACCGCGTACCGGCTGGGCCTGTTCGACGTCGACCGGACGCTGACGCTGCTCACCTCCGATCCGCCGTCGGCGCCGTGGCGCCCGTACGGTGAGATCGCCGGCACCAGCGCCGATCCGGACTGGTTGTGCCTGGTGCCCGCCCGCGCCGGCTACGAACTACCGGCCCTGCTGGGCGCCCCGCACGTCAACGACTGGTACGCGTCGAAGGAGCACGACCGGCTCACCGTCACCGACCACGTCGGGGTACTGCGGAGCTGGCAGCAGCGCTTCGGGGCGGACGTCCGCTACCTGGGGGTCGTGGCGCTCGGGCTGGTCGTCGCCACGCCTCCGACCGACCCGCATGACGTCGCCCGGGTGGCGGTCGAGCAGTTCGCGTACTGCGACGACCTCGACCAGTTCGTCGGAGAGCCGCACCGCGTCGCGCAGCACCAGGTACCCACCCACCGGTGGTACTTCTGGTGGGACTGACCGCCGGTTCCTCCCCGGTCAACCGACCTCGACGCGGCGTACCCGCAGCAGCCCGGGGACCGCCGGCAGCACGACCCACGCACTGACCGTCCTCGACCAGATCCGCGGAACCGCAAGACATCGCTAAAGTTGAATTCATGGAAGCGCTTCCGTAGGATCCGGGACGCACTCGTGCGCCACCCCGGCGCCGTATCCAGCGCGAAAGGTGATCGCGGTGCGCTCACGGCGGGACTTCCTGAGGCTCACCGGTACGGTCGGCGCCGGCATCACGGCGACCCAACTGGCCGCCGAGCTGGACGCCCAGGCGTCACCGGCCGGTCCGGGCCACCCGCCGGCCACGCCCGACCACGCCTGGCTACGGGCGGGATACATCAAGGCGCGGGTGCGCCGGCCGTACTTTCCCAACCGGTACTTCGACATCACCCGGTTCGGCGCGGTCGGCGACGGGGTCACCGACTGCACGGAGGCCATCCGGCGCGCGGTCCGGACCTGCCACGACGCCGGCGGTGGGCACGTGCTCGTACCCACCGGCGACTTCCTGACCGGCCCGATACACCTGCTCAGCCACGTCGACCTGCACCTCACCGACAAGGCCCGACTGCGCTTCAGCACCGACCCGGGCCGCTACCTTCCGGCGGTGCTCACCCGCTTCGAGGGCGTCGAACTGTACAACTACTCCCCGCTGGTCTACGCGCTCGACCAGGAGAACATCGCCGTCACCGGCACCGGCATCCTCGACGGGCAGGCCGACAACCAGCACTGGTGGCCGTGGAAGGGCAACGCCGCCTACGGCTGGAAGCCCGGCGACCCGAACCAGAACGACGCGCGGGCCCGCCTGCTCGCGATGGCCGAGCAGGGCGTACCGGTGGAGCAGCGGGTCTTCGGCGACGGCGGCTACCTGCGGTCGTCGTTCATCCAGCCGTACCGCTGCCGGAACGTCCTCGTCGAGGGCGTCACCATCGTCAACTCTCCAATGTGGGAGATCCACCCGACGCTGTGCGAGAACGTCCTGGTCCAGGACGTCACGGTCAACTCCCACGGCCCCAACAACGACGGGTGCGACCCGGAGAGTTGCCGGTTGGTGGTCATCCGGGGCTGCACGTTCGACACCGGCGACGACTGCATCGCGATCAAGTCCGGACGCAACGCCGACGGCCGGCGGGTGAACGTACCGAGCGAGGACCTGCTGATCGAGAACTGCCAGATGCGCGACGGCCACGGCGGCGTGACGCTCGGCAGCGAGATGTCCGGCGGCATCCGCAACGTGTTCGTGCGCAACTGCCACATGTCCAGCCCGAACCTCGACATCGCCCTGCGCTTCAAGACCAACTCGGTACGCGGCGGGTTCATCACCGGCTTCCACGCCCGCGACATCGTGGTCGGCGTGGTCGGCAAGGCGGTCATCGACGTCAACTTCTACTACGAGGAGGGCCCCGGCCACGGGTTCAACCCGGTGGTCAGCGACCTCAACGTCAGCAACCTGATCGTCGAGTCGGCCGCCCAGGGGCTCAACCTCCGCGGGTACGCCGACGACCACATCGACCGGGTCACGCTCCGCGACGTCAACTTCGGTACGACCACCGCGCCCGACGTCGTCGAGTACGTCGACCATCTGGTCTTCGACAACGTGGTGGAGAACGGCGCTCCGCTCCCGTCGCCGGCACCGGCGGCCTGACGCCCGCGCCGTCCGAGGTGACGCCCACCCCGACGCGACGGGGCCACGCGGCCGCGAAGCGACCACTATCATGGTTGCCTCGCCGCTCGAGGAGCCGACCGTGCAGTTCGACCTCTTCTGCAGCATCGCGCCGACCCCGGCACGGGGAGTCCTCCCGCCCGAAGCCACCCTGCTGCGCAACTTTCTCGTCCAGTGCGAGGCGGCCGACGCGCTCGGGTACGGCACGGTGTGGGTGGCCGAGAGCCACTACAGCATCGAGTCCCAGAAGCGGCACCACCGGCCCGTGCTGCCGCACTGGGAGGGCGAGATCGGCCTCAACGCCGACATCTGCCAGCTCGCCCCCCGGGTGTTCGCGCGGACCCGCCAGCTCGACGTCGGCTCGGCGATCATGAACATCATCTGCAACGGTGGGCCGCTCGCCGCCGCCGAGCGGGTCGCCACGGCGCTGAGCTGGCACGGGCTCGACCCGGCGGAGCGACGCGCCCTCCACATCGGATTCGCCGCCGGCCGCTTCGACTACGTCAACCAGCTCACCGGCGTCGGCCCCCGTACGGAGTGGGAGCGGCTCGCGTGGCCACAGGTCAAGAACGCGGTCATGTGGGAGGCGGCGGAGGTCTTCGTCCGCCTGCTCGCCGGCGAGGAACTCAGCAGCGCCGACGTGCCGGAGTTCGTACTGCGCCCGGAGCACTTCCGGCAGCCGGATCAGTGGGACCGGGTACGCGACGTGGCCGGCGTTCCCGGCGCCGACGCGCTGACCGTGCCGCGCCGTTGGGAGTTCGAGGTCACCCGGATCGTGCCGACGCAGCCGCGCCGGGAGCTGCTACAGCTCGTCCTCGGCTCGCACGACCCGGACCTCCAGGCGCACCTCAATCGGTTCGCTCCGGTGCGGGTGTTCAACCTGAGCATCACGCCGGCCGAGGTCATCGAGCGCACGCACGAGCGGATGCGCGCGGCGTACCATCCGGCCGGCGGCCCGTGGCGGCGCGAGTACCTGCCCCGCACCACGTTCGTGTTCGTCGACGGCCGGCCGGGGCTCGTGCCCGAGCGGCAGCGCGCCGAGGCCCGGGAGCGGGCGCGCGCGACGCTGGAGGCGTACTGGCGGGCGATGACCGGCACCGTCGACCCGGCGAAGGTCGCCGACGCCGCCGACAACGCCCTCGTCGGCAACCCCGCCGACGTGGCCGAACAGATCGCCGACCGGTTCGACCCGCACGACCGGCTCATGCTCTGGTTCGACTTCTTCAACCACGACAACGACGCGGTCGTCGACGACATGACGGTGATGATGACCGAGGTGGCACCGCGGCTGCGGGCTCTCGGCATCCCGGTCGAGGTCCGGCAGGGACGCTGACGGGGCGCGCACGCGGCCGAAGGACCCGAGTCACCTTCGGTCGCGTGCGCGCCCGGTTCCCCGGGGCAGGGGCGTGCCTGCGCGGTCAGGCGACTGCGGGGAGCAGCGCCGGTACCGGGCGTGAACGGGATCCACGCCGGGCGGCGCCTGCCGCACTCACCGCTGGTGCGGCGGGCGTCGACCACCAACGCCCGCTGCCGACAGGCACCGGGGGCGTACCGGCGAGGGCGGTCGCCGATAGCCGCCCGGTTGGTTCCGGAACGCGATAGTTGGCAGAAGCGCTCCGTGACCACACTGAAGCAGATCCGCCCCGGTCGCTCCAGCGCGCGGCGCGGACCTAAGGGTTTCTTATGCCAGGTTTCAGGCGGTCTTCATCAGTGCCTGCTCAGGTGCCGACGTGACGGAGGGAGCCGGCGACACCTGCCATGAGCGATGAACGCCGTCAGTCGAGCAGGATGCCCGGGTTGAGGATGTGCTCCGGATCGAGCACGCGCTTGACGCCGCGCAGCGCCGCCGTCGCCCACGGGCCGATCTCCTCGCCGTACCACGGCAGATGGTCGCGGCCGATCCCGTGGTGGTGGCTGATCGTGGCCCCCGCTGCCGCGATGGCGGCGCCGGCCGCCGCCTTCGCGGCCGTCCACTGCGCCACCGGGTCGCCCGACTGCGCGGCGACGACCGTGAAGTACAGCGACGCCCCGCTCGGGTACACGTGCGAGATGTGGCACATGACCAGCGGCGGCGTGCCCTGGTCGGCGAGCGCGGCGGTGAGCGCGTCCCGTACCGCCGCGTAGGTGGCGGGCAGCGCGCTCCAGAACGTCGCCGTCTCCACCGTCTCGACCAGGGCGCCGGCGTCGAGCAGCGCGTCGCGCAGGTACGGCGCGCCGAACCGGTCACCCGACCAGGCCCGCCCGGGACCGGCTCCCAACGGCTGCCCACCCAGCTCGGCCAGCCGGTCGGCGAGCGCGGACTCGGTCGCGGCGACCCGGCCGGCCGCACCTTCAAGGCCGGTGATCATGAGACACCCGCCGGGCCCCTCGCCACCCGCGGCGGCCGCACCGATCGCCGTCTCGGCCTCGTCGGAGCAGCGGAGCACGGCGGGCAGCGGGCCGTCCTGGGCCAGGATGCGCATCGCGTCACCCGCGGCGGCGAAGTCCGGCAGCCGCCAGCCCAGGTACCGCCGGACCGGCGGGACCGGCCGGACCTGCACGGTCACCTCGGTGATGACGCCGAAGGCACCCTCCGAGCCCAGGAAGAGCTGGCGCAGGTCCGGGCCGGCCGCGGCGTGCGGGGCCCGGCCCAGGTGCAGTGTGCCGCCGGCGGTGGCGACCCTCAAGGCCACGACCATCTGGTCGAAGCGGCCGTAGCCGGCCGACGCCTGCCCGCTCGACCGGGTGGCCGCGAACCCGCCGATCGTCGCGTACTCGTACGACTGCGGGAAGTGCCCGAGCGTGAAGCCGTGCGCGGCGAGCAGCTCCTCCGCGCGTGGCGCCCGTACCCCGGCGTCGAAGGTGGCGGTCCGGGAGACCGGGTCGACGGCGACGAGCCGGTCGAGCCGCCGCAGGTCGACGGCGACCAGACCGGCGTACCCCTCCCGGCGCGCCCGCAGGCCACCCACCACCGACGTACCGCCTCCGTACACGACGACGGCGATCCGGTTGGCCGCACAGGCCCTCAGCACGGCGACGACCTCGTCGTGGTCGGCCGGCTCCACCACCGCGTCGGGGGCGTCCGCCGCGTCACCGGCCCGCAGCCGCAGCAGGTCCACGGTGGACATCCCGGCGGCGTGGCCGACGCGAACCGCGTCGTCGGTACGCACCCGGCCGCAGACCGCGTCGAGCGCCGCCCGGGCCGCGTCAGGCAGCCGGCTCGGCGGCGGCGTGACGACCGGTACCGGTGGGCGCGGCGCGCGCACCCCCAGCACCGACGCCAGTAGGGCCCGGACGCCGTCGGGCAACGTGACCGCGCGGCCCGGATCGCCCCAGCGGTACACCGCATTCGATCCATCCATAGGTTACACTGTGACACATGACGTCCAGTCGTAACAACGCGGCAAGCCGCACCGAGGAGGACACCCTGCTCGACGCGGCACGGGCGGTGATCCTGGCCGTCGGCCTGCGCCGCACCACTCTCACCGACGTCGCCCGCCGCGCCGGCGTGTCGCGCATGACGATCTACCGGCGCTGGCCGGACATGACCGCGCTGGTCGCCGACCTGATGACCCGGGAATGGGGGGCGATCACCCGCGCCGCGCTCGCCGCCGCCGAGGCCGGGAGCGCCGAGCCGGTTGGCGGCACCGCGCGGCAGCCGCTCGTCGCCGCGTTCGTCGCGGCCGCCGGCACGCTGCGGCACCACCCCGTGTTCCGCCGCATCGTCGAGCTCGATCCCGAGATCCTCCTGCCCTACCTGGTCGACCGGCGCGGGCGCAGCCAGGACCAGATGCTCGAGATGCTGACCGCCGCGATCGGCCACGGAACCGCCGACGGCTCGATCCGGCCCGGCGACCCCGGACTGCTCGCCCGCGGCATGCTCCTCACGGCACAGGGCTTCGTGCTCTCGGCACAGACGATGACCGACGGGTACGACGAGACCGACCTCGACGGTCAGCTCCACCTGCTCCTCGACCGGTACCTGGCACCGTGAACACCTCGCTGTCGGCCCGGCGCCGCGCCCGTGAGCTGGCTGAACTGGCCGACGGGCACCCGGTGGACGTTCTCGTGATCGGTCTCGGCGTGACCGGAGCCGGGGTGGCGCTCGACGCCGCCAGCCGCGGCCTGTCGGTCGCCGCGGTCGACGCGCACGACCTGGCGTACGGCACGTCCCGGTGGAGTTCCAAGCTGGTCCACGGTGGCCTGCGCTACCTGGCCTCGGGCGCGGTGGGGCTGGCCTACGAGAGCGCGGTCGAACGCGGCATCCTGCTCGAACGGACCGCACCGCACCTGGTCCGGCCACTGCCCATCGTGCTGCCGCTGACCGGCGAACTCGGCCGCGCCGACGCGGCCCTCACCCGGCTCGGCCTGGCCGCCGGTGACGCGCTGCGCGCCGCCGCCGGTACGCCCCGGGCCGCCCTGCCGCCGAGCCGGCGCATCAGCGGCGCCGAGACACGGCGGCTGTTCCCCGCCGTACGCACCCGCGACCTGCGCGGCGGCCTGCTGCACTGGGACGGCCAGCTCGTCGACGACGCGCGGCTCGTCGTCGCGCTGGCCCGCACCGCGGCCGGCCACGGTGCCACCATCCTCACCCGCTGCCGGATCCTGCGCCCCCTGCCCGGCACGGTCGACGCGGTCGACACCCGCACCGGCCGGCGCTTCACGATCCGGGCCCGGACCGTGGTCAACGCGACCGGCGTGTGGGCCGACCAGCTCGACCCCTCGGTGACGCTGCGCCCCTCCCGCGGTACCCACCTTGTCCTTCCCGCGCACCGGCTCGGCCACCCGGCCGCGGCGCTGACCGTACCGATCCCGGGCGCCCGCAGCCGGTTCGCGCTGGTCCTGCCCCAGCCCGACGGCCGGGTGTACGTCGGGCTCACCGACGAACCGATCACCGGCGGAGTTCCGGACGTGCCCGAACCCCCGCCCGCCGACGTCGAGTTCCTGCTCGACGTCCTCGGCACGGCCCTGGACAGCCCGGTCGGCCCCGACGACGTCATCGGCGCCTTCGCCGGGCTGCGCCCGTTGCTGGCCGGTCCGGCCACGCGCACCGCCGACCTGTCCCGCCGGCACACCGTACGCGTCTCGCCCGACGGCCTGGTCACGGTGGTGGGCGGGAAGCTGACCACGTACCGGCGGATGGCACGCGACGCCGTCGACGCCGCGGTGGCCGTGGGCCGGTTGCGGGCCGGGCCCTGCCGGACCGCGCACCTGCCGTTGGTCGGCGCCGGTACGGCGACCGGTGTACCGGCCGGCGACGCGCTGCCGGCCGGTGTACGGTCCCTGCTGGTGGCCCGGTACGGCGCCGAGGCCGGCGCGGTCGCCGCCCTCGCCGACGCCGATCCGGCGTTGCTGCGGCCGATCGCCGACGGCGTACCGGTGACCGGCGCGGAACTGCTGTGGGCGGTGCGCCACGAGGGCGCCCTCGACTCCGATGACCTGCTCGACCGCCGGACCCGGATCGGGCTCGTACCCGCCGACCGGGAGCGCGCGCTGCCGGTCGTCCGCGCGCTGCTCGCCGCCGGGAACGACGGGGTGGAGCCGCCCGGCCGGCGTCCGACGTGCTGACCAGGGTTCCTGGCACCGTTTCACGGCGACCGCCGATGACCGGTACTCCGGTGGAAGCGGGGTACGCGCCGGCGAACCCTGTGGCCGCCGGTCAGACCGTACGGAAAGGTCTGAGGAGGCCGTGGTTGTCACACCGCCGTACTAGGCTGCCGTCGTGACCGAGGCAACCGGGAAACGGGACTGGTACGGCTGGCACGACGGCTACGACACACCCGGCTCCACCCTGGCGCGCCGGCTCGCCGCGGTCCGTGCCCGCATCGCCGAGGCCCTGGACACCAGCCCGCCCGGCCCGCTGCGGGTGGTCAGTCTGTGCGCCGGTCAGGGCCGTGACCTCCTCGACGTCCTGGCCGGCCATCCCCGCCGCGACGACGTGACCGCGCTACTGGTCGAACTCGATCCGCGCAACGCCGCGATCGCCCGGCGGACCGCCGAGGCGGCCGGACTCCGGTCGGTCGAGATCCGGGTGGGTGACGCGTCCCTCACCGACCAGTACGCCGACGCGGTGCCCGCGGACCTGGTGCTGATGTGCGGAATCTTCGGCAACATCAGCGACGCGGACATCCGGGCGACCGTCGGGTACGCCAGCCAACTCTGTGCCACCGGCGGCACCGTGATCTGGACCCGGCACCGCCGGCCGCCGGACCTCGTACCGCGCCTCTGTGACTGGTTCGCCGAACACGGCTTCGCGCGGGAGTGGCTGTCGGGTCCGGACGAGGGTTTCGGCGTGGGGGTGCACCGGTTCACCGATCATCCCCGGCCACTGGAGTCGGGCGCCCGGATGTTCACGTTCGTCCCCCGCGAACCCCGGTGAACGGGCAGCCGATGAAAACCGCCGTAAGTCCGTCTTAAGTACCTTCTCGGCGCCGACCCCGCCGACGTACCTTTGTCCAGCGTGGATCCGGCCGCCCGGCCGTGGCCGCTGCGCCCGCGTACCGCGCATGTCCAGACGGGAGGCCGATCCCACCGTGCTGTCAGACCCGATCGTCTCGCTGACGCTCATCACCGTCGTCCTGTGGCTGGCCGTCATCGGCTGGAAGCTGTGGCGCCGCAACCAGGCGGACCGACCGGACTGGGACGATGACCGTTACGACGACGGGTACGACGACCGCTACGACGACGACTACGACCGTCGTCCGGCACGGCGCACGGCCGGCCCACGCGAAGACGCTCGCCCCGCACGCTGGGACGACGACGTGCGCTGGAACGACGACGAACGGCCCCGCCGTGCCGCCCGGCTACGCGACGACGACCCGCCACGCGAGCCCCGCCGACTGCGCGACGACGACCTGCCCCGCGACGACGACCTGCCCCGCGAGGATCTCACCCGCGGCCCCCGCCGACTGCGCGACGACGACCGGCTCGACGACGACCTCCCCCGCGACAACGGCCGCATCGCCGACGACCGCCGGCTCCGCGACGACGACCTGCCACGCGAGCCCCGCCGGCTCCGCGACGACGACCTGCCACGTGAGGACCGCCGGCTCCGCGACGACGACCTGCTGCCGGAGCCGGAGGAGGTCCAGCCGCCGCGCAAGGCCCGGCGGCTGCGCACCGCCGACGACCTCGACGACGAGGAACTGTCCCGCGCGGCCGCCAAGCCGCGCCGCCCGTTCCCCGGCGTGACCCGTCCGGACAAGGCCGAGGTCGAGGTCAACCCAGGTAAGTGCATGCGCTTCGCCTTCTGCGAGCAGGAAGCACCGGAGGTCTTCAAGCTCGTCGGGGACCGGATCGACTACAAGCCGTCGGTGCCAGCCGAGCACGTAGACGCGGCGATCATGGCGGTGAAGGTCTGCCCGGCCCGCGCGATCAAGATCAAGCTGCCGGGTTCGAAGCCGGTCCTGCCGCAGCCGCCGGTTGACGACGCCACCCGGCGTCCGGTCCGCCGCTGACCGGACGTGCGGCCGGCTGGAAGGCCACCGCCGGTCAGAAGACCGCGGCTGGCCGGGTCACCCGCCCCCTGGCCCGGTCAGCCGCACTTCCCCATGATCGTGGAGGATTCTCCGCGGCCCTGCACGGAGGATCCTCCACGATCATGGGGGAATGGGAGTGGTCACGAGGTCACGCCCGGCGCCGCCTCCGCGGACGGCACCTCCCCCACCAGGGTGAGCGCGCCCGTGACCTCCAGAACGTGACGCACCATCCCGTTGGAGTTGACCAGCCGCAGCGAGCAGTGTTCTCGGCGGGACAGCCGCCACAGCCGGACGATCACACTGACCCCGGTGGAGTCGAGGAAGTCCAGGCCGGCCAGGTCGAGCTGGAGTACGCGCGGCCGGCGCTCGGCGAGGATCCGGTGCACCGTCGCCTCGAAGGCCTCTGACACCCGCAGATCCATCTCCCCGTACAGGGCGATGACGAGTTCGGGTCCCTCCGCGCCGATCCGGTGCGTGAACGTCATGATGGTCAGCCTTCCAGCCGGTGACGCGGGCGGCGCTCAGCCACGCTTCCATCGATTGTGCCCCGACCGCTCGCTTTTCGTCGCCCGGTCACAAGCCGGACGGCCGACGTGTCGCCGACAGGCGGACCGGAGACCGGTACCGATCGGCGCCGCGAACCGGAAACCGGTACCGACAGGCGCCGCGAACCGGAAACCGGTACCGACAGGCGCCGCGAACCTGCATGGTCCGCGGCGCCTGTCGTCTGTGTGTTCAGCCCGTCGCCGCCGGTTGGCGGCGCCCCCGGGTCAGCTGACCGCTGCCAGGCGGCGCTGCGACCGGGTACCGGTGCGCTCCGTCTCGCTCTGCGGCTGCGGCTGGACCCGGACCGGGGTGTCGATGAGCATGGCCCGGGTGGTCTCGGTGAACGCGCGGGCGGCGTTCACCGCGATCAGTCCGACCAGCTCGTCGTCGCGGTAGTAGCTGGCCATGACCCCGGCCCGGGCGGTGTCCTTGCGGCCCGGGCGCATCTCGGTCATCACGATGTGGTCGGTCGGCTTGAAGTCCCCGGCGACCATGACGCGCAGGCCGTTCTGCAGCGTCCAGTACCGCGGCACGATGCCGACCGGGGGTACCTCGCGGTCGCCGGCGAGCAGCGCCCGTGCGGCGGCGTGCCCCATCTCGACGGCGGCGATCCACTGCCCGACCATCATCGGCTCGGCGCTGTAGAGGAGGTTGGGCCAGCGCACCGCGGCGCCCGCGGCGACGACACCCTCGGCACCGACGACGCGCAGGGTCTCGTCGCAGAGAATGCCCCGGGAGGTGTCGATGCCGGTACCTTCGAGGAAGTCGGTGTCGGGCTTCTCCCCGAGCGTCGCGACCACGACGTCGGCGGTGACCTGCGAGCCGTCGTCGAGGCTGAGCCGCCAGCGTCCGCGCAGCCGCTCCACCTCCTTAACCCGGCGCCCCAGGCGCATCTCGACGCCGGCGCGGCGGTGCTCCTCCGCGATCAGGTATCCGATCGGCTCCCCGACGGCGCGGCCCATCACGTACGGCTTCGGGTCGATGAGTACGGCCTCGCGTGCCAACTCGCGCACCGCGCAGGCGGTCTCGCAGCCGGTGATACCGCCGCCGACGATCGCGACCCGCTCGGCGTGTCGCAGGTCCTGGCGCAGCTGCCAGGCTTCGTCGACGGTGTGCAGGACGTGCATGCCGGGGCCGTCGGGCCAGCCCTTGGGCAGTGAGGCGTAGCTACCGCTCGCGATCACCAGACCGTCGAACGCGAACTCCTCGTCGGTCTGGGTCAGTACCGACCGGCGGCGCATGTCCACCTCGACGGCCCGGCGCCCGTGCATCCACTGCACCTCGAGCTCGCCGTCGATCGGCATCCGCACGTCCTGCGGCCGGGCGTGCCCGGTCAGCAGGCTCTTGGAGCACGCCGGCCGGTCGTACGGGGCGTCCGGCTCGTCGCACAGCAGCGTGATGTTGCCGCTGAAGCCCTGCCGGCGCAGCTCCTCGGTGGCCGCCATCCCTGCCGGCCCACCGCCAATGACCAGGATGCGGTCCGACCAGCCGTACGCCATCGATTGCCTTGCGCGACGCATGCGTCACTTACCTCCACGGCGGTGAAGCCCGGTCACGTTGGCCAGCGTCTCCTGCGGCCGCTCGCCGGACGTCTCCACGATTTCGTTCTTCGGCATGTACACCCGGGACCCGGCCCGGTTCATCCGGATAGCCCGCGCCGGGCAGACCTTGACCGCCCGGGACACCGCCTCGATGTCCTCCGGCGGGATCGTCGACTTGTAGCCCAGCCGGCCGTCGGCGCGGAGTTCGAAGATCGCTGGCGCCTCCTGTTCACAGAACCCGAACCGGGCGCACTTGGCGGCGTCGACGGCGACCTCGGCGGTCTGGCCCCGCAGCCGGTTGATGGCCCGGTCGGTCACCTCGCGCTTCTGCTTGAGCGCCCAATTGGACACCCCCAGCCACAGCACCACCGTGCTCAGCCACATCAGCAGGACGGGGACCTTGACGAACAGCGGGCCGACGTGCGATCCGGACAGCAGGACGTGCCCGGCCAGCAGGGTGAACGACGCGTACGCCAGCGAGTGCAGGGCGCGCCACCGGCTGTAGCCCAGCTTCTTCTGCAACGGGATGGAGATCAGCAGCGCGGTCATGATCTCCGTCGCGATCACGCCGACGCCGATACCGATCGGGTCCCGGCCGTTGGCGAACGGCACGAACTCGTCGATCAGGTGCACGGTGCCGATCGGGTTCGCCAACTGGATGAACGCGTGGCCCCAGCCGAGCGTCATGGCGATCAACGCCAGGGTCATGTGCGTGGCGTACAGGTTGGAGTGCTTGAACCGGGTCATCGCCCAACCGCGGCCGAGCATCATGCCCCAGATGACGGTGAACCACAGCAGTGTGTACGAAATGAATCCGGCCGTGTGCGCCACCAGGTGCACGCTCTGCGCCGCGCTGCAGTCAGCGGCGATCGTAACCGCACAATGGGCATCGGCGGCAAGCACGAGGGCCGACCTCTCTTTCCTCGGTAGGGGTGGTGGGGGACGGTGGTCCGGTGGTCAGTTGCCGCCCCGGACCACGCGGCGGACGCTGACCGCCGCCAGCAGCCCGGCCACGATCAGGAGCGCGACGACCGGGGTCCGGAGGAAGTTCGAGTCCTTGGGCGTCGGCGTGGTCGCCGCGGCCAGGGCGACGGCGGGCGCGCCGATCGCGGCGTGCGGCAGCGCGTCGAACTGCACCAGGCCGGTACTCTCCAGCAGCGACATGTGCTTGTTGACCATCAGGTTGGCGCGCTCGGCGAACAGCCGCATCATCTCGTTGCGGGTGTTGGCGCGTACCGACGCGATGGCCGAGAAGACGCCGCCGTGCGCGAATCGCAGCCACTTCACGGCGGTCACGTCGAAGTCGTGGCCCTGCGCCACGGCGATCTCACGCATCCATGCCTGCTGCTCGGCCGACGGCTGGTCGGGCAGGGCGACGTTGAGCTGCTTGGCGACGAAGCGGACCTCCTCGTCGAGCGCCGCGTGGTCGGAGGCGAGGATCCCGCCGACCTCCTTGACCCTGGCGTTGCCGGCCTGCTGCTGGGCCATCGTGCCGACGGGGCGCTCCCACAGGCCGGCCTGGCGCACCTTGACCAGGAACAGCCGGTCGACGTCGTCGAGCACGCCGAAACGGGTCTGGGTGGCGCCCGCGCCGGGCAGCGCGGTCTCGACGACCGCCCCGGAGCCGGGCTGGTTGTTCGCCGGCGGCAGCAGGCCCTTGCCGTCGCTGACGTCGCCGGGTATGGCACCGCCGAACGGGTCGGGCGCCACGGCGAGCGGACCGGCCGGCGCCACGGCGAGCGGACCGGCCGGCGCCGCGGCCGGCAGGGCCGGTGCCTCGGCGGGTGGAGCTGCCGGCGCCGCGACCGCCACCGTGGTCGGCGCGGTCACCCACGCTGCGAACCCGGCGGTCACGAGGAGCGCCAGCCTGGAGCAGAACCGTGCGAACCGCGGCTCGAACATTCCCACCAATCCCTGGCTTCGTCGTGAAGGGTACCGCGACGGCAGGGTCCGGTGACCGGGCCCGCCGCCCATGGAAAAACTAGAGCCTGATTCGCTTACCGGACAGTCACTTAAGGACGACTTATGATCGACTTTCACGAGGTTTTACGGACCACAGTGGATCCCACTCACCGTGATCATCGAGTGATCCGACGGTCACCGCGAAACGCTCACCAGCAGGGTGCCGTTGGTCGTCCGGACCTCGAACCGGGACACGTCGTCGGGTTGCAGTCCCGTCCCGCCGTGCAGAACGAGCGGATCCGGCTGCTGCGCCGTGCCGTACCCGGTCGGCGGCACGCTCCACCCCATGACGACCTCGTTGGCGCCGGCCCGGGAGACCGCGACGAGCCGGCACGTCACCGGCCCGTTGACGTGGGTCATCTGCAGGGTGACCTGGGAGCCCCAGCGCTTGGCCTCCAGCTGCACCGTGGCCTCGGCCCCGGTGGCGGGGTCGGCGGCGTGCAACTTCTGCGCCACCGGCGACAGCGCCGGCACCCCGGGCAGTCCCCGGCCGCCGAGGCCGACGCTCACCGCCACGACGGCGCCGGCCACGATCAGCACCAGGCATGCGGCCAGCGTGTACGCCTGCCGCACCGCGGTGCGGCGACGCTCGTCCCGTACCGCCAGCAGCAGCGCGTCGACCTGGCGAGGCTTGCGTACGGAGTGCTCCGCGAAGGTCAGTTCGTCGGCGGTGACCCGCGACAGGAGCGCGGCCACGGACGACAGCTCCTCCAACTCCCGTGGACACGAGCGACACACCGTCAGGTGCTTCTCGAAGCGCGCCCGGTCACGCGGGTCGAGTACACCCAGCGCATAGGCGCCGACGTCCCGGTGGACGTCCTCCGGCATCATCATGCCGTCACTCCCTGTTCCTCCAGCGCGATCCGTAACGCCCGGAGGGCGTAGTAGACCCTTGACTTGACCGTGCCGACGGGCAGGCCGAGCACCTCGGCGGCCTCCTGCACCGTGCGACCGCGGAAGTACGTCTCGAACACCACCTCGCGGTGGGCCGCGCTCAGCGACCGCAGGGCGTCCGTGAGCACCAGCAGTTGCAGCACCCGATCGGTCTCGTCGGCCGTCGCGACCGTCGCCAGCGGCGCGTCGTCGGTCTCCGGGGGCCGCGCCTTGCGGCTGCGATACCCGTCGATGACGATGCGCCGCGCCACCGCGACGAGCCAGGGACGCATCGACGCATGCCTACTGGCCGCCAGCTCGTGCGCGTGCCGCCACGCCCGCAGCAGGGTCTCCTGGACCACGTCCTCGGCCCGCTGCCGGTCACCTCCGGTCAGCCGCAGCACGAACAGCAGCAGCCCCTCGGCGTGCTCGGCGTACAGCGACCGGACCAGTTCCTCACCGCGCGCGGCCACGTCCGGGACGCCGCCCTCGTGGCTGTCGCGCGTCGCACGTCGACCCATCAGTGCCGGTACTGGCCGACCGGGCGCACCGCGACCGCCGGGATCACGAGGACCACCGCCATCACCTCCGTATACCGCGTGGCTACCGCCCGGTGATACGGATGGATGGCGCCGCCGGCTCAACAAAATCGCGACGACTTTCCCGGCGCCTCCCACCGACGCCACTCTCCGTCCGTTTTGCCGGCTCGCGCCCACCGTCGAGGTGGCCGTCGCCGGCGTCGTCCATGGTGGATGGCTGGCAACGGCGGGCCGGTCGAGGGCTTGAACCGGCTCCGATCGGGTGGCACGATCACCGGCCGGGCGGCGCGGTCGGCGGGCCGGTCGGGCCGACCGCCGTCGGTGGCCGGGCCGAACCGACCGTCGACACCCGTGAACCGATCCCCGTCGCCCACGCGTACCTTTGACCGACACACCGACCCGACGAAACCGACACACCGACCCGACGAAGGAGCCTGCGAAGTGCGCCGAGTGACCCTGGTGGGCGTGGCGCTGGCCACCATCCTGTCCGCCACGGCGTGCTCTTCCGCCGACCCGGTCCGGACCGCCGCCCCGGCGAGCCCGCTGCCGCCCGCCAACATTCAGGGCACCATGGTGCTGCGCGTGCAGAACGTGGCGGGCGTGGGCGAGGTGGTCGTCGACGGCGACGGCTACACGCTGTACCGGTACGACAAGGACACCGCCAAGCCCCCGAAGAGCAACTGCATGGAGGACTGCTGGATGAAGTGGCCGCCGGTCATGCACACCGGCGACCTCCGTGTGGAGGGCTTCGACCAGGCCGCCATCGGGACCGTGGCGCGGACCGAGGACGCCACCCGGCAGGTGACCATCGGCGGCTGGCCGGTCTACCGGTACTCCGGTGACGCGGCACCGGGTGAGGCCAAGGGGCACGGCCTGGGCAACGTGTGGTTCGCGGTCACCCCTCAGGGCAAGAAGGCTGCCGGCGCGCCGGCCAACCCGCCCGCGCCGGGAGCCTGACCCGCCGCACCACCTGGGCGCCTGACCCGCCGCGCCACCTGGCCGTCCGCGGCCGCCACGCGCGCACCTGCCGACGCGCGTGGCGGCCGGCGGACCTCCCGCTCCGCCGCGACCGCCGACCTCCCGCCGGTGGCGGTCGCGGCGGAGCACCCCGACCGGAGCGGTGCCCCGGGTCAGCGGCGGAGCACCCCGACCACGACTACTTATAAGTCTCGATTAGGCGGCGGTTAAGTTCGCGCCAGCGGACGTCCCGGCGCGGCCGTACCGGATCTAGGCTCGTGCGGTCCGTGACCGGTTCCCTCGGAGGTTGTGCATTGCACACGCCCCCCACGAAGCCCCCGCAGATCCTCGACGCCGAGCCCCTCGGGCCGGCCGACCGGCCACCGCGCGATCCGTCGCCCCGGCGCCGGGCGCTACGCCCGGCGGTCGTCGCGGCGACCGCCGCGGTCGCCGTCGGCCTGTCCTCGGCGATCGGCGTGCTCGTCGTCGGCGGCGCCGGGGAGCGGACCACGAAGGTCGCCGCGGACCGGACCGACCCGGCGCCCACCACCGCCATCGACACCGGCGTGTCGAGCGCGACCCAGGCGGCCGATCCGGCGCTGGCCGGCCGCGCGGGCCTGGAGGCGGCGCCCGGCGCGTCCCCGACCGCCCAGCCCACCGTCACCCGTCCGGCGCCCGCCGCCACCACGCCGACCCGCCGGGCCGGCGCCGGCGGCACCGCCCCGGCACCGGCACCGCCGGCGACCGTACGGGCGGCCGCCCCGGCCGGTACGCCGGCCTCCGCCGACGTCGACGCGGAGGCTGCCGTGGTGATGCTGGTCAACCAGGAGCGGGCCAAGGCCGGCTGCGACCCGCTGTCGGTCGACTCTCGGCTGGCGACCGCGGCCCGCGACCACTCGGCCGACATGGCCGCCCGCGATTACTTCGCCCACGACACC
Source organism: Planosporangium spinosum (assembly GCF_049999945.1). NCBI lineage: Bacteria > Bacillati > Actinomycetota > Actinomycetes > Micromonosporales > Micromonosporaceae > Planosporangium > Planosporangium spinosum. The sequence goes on from NZ_JBLYUB010000002.1 coordinate 60,369, forward strand.
CCGGAGGGGGTCAGCGTCGGCACCCGCGTGACCAACGCCGGATACCGGTGGTCGGCCGTCGGCGAGAACATCGCCAAGGGCCAGTCCGATGCGACCAGCGTCATGCAGGCGTGGATGAACAGCCCGGGTCACCGCGCGAACATCCTCAACTGCCGGTACACCAACATCGGTGTCGGGCTCGCGTACCAGGGCCGCACTCCGCTGTGGACCCAGGACTTCGGCACCCCGCTGGGCTGATCGCCGGCTGCCCGTACCGCCTTGATCGTCACAAGGTGCGGGACGTTGTGGTCTCAGTCCCGTGCCATGACCGCAACGTCCCGCACCTTGTGACGATGGTGACGGCTCAGTGCCGCAGCACCTGGTGGGTCTCCTCGATCTTCTGCCACGACTTCGGCTGCGTGGGAACCGCCCGGGCCGCCATGGTCGCCGCCCCACCCAGCTCCGGCCGGCCGGCCGTGAACAGCCAGGTCGTGAACAGCCCGGCCAGGTCCTTGCCCGAGGTCTTCTCGGCGAGGGCCTGGAACTGCCCGATCGTGGCGTTGCCGTACCGGTGGCTGGCGGTCCACTCGCGCAGGATGCGGAAGAACACGTCGTCACCGACGGCCAGCCGTAGCTGGTGCAGCGCCATCGCACCCCGGTCGTACACGGCGCCGTGGAACTGGTTCTGCGGCCCCGGATCACCCGGTTTCACCTGCCAGAACGGGTCGTCGGCCGGGTAGTAGGCGTAGGTGAAGTCGAACAGCTCCTGCGCCGTACCCTCACCCTGGGCCTCCGACCACAGCCACTCCGCGTAGCTGGCGAAGCCCTCGTGCAGCCAGATGTTGCGCCAGTCCGCCAGCGACACGGAGTCGCCGAACCACTGGTGGGCGTTCTCGTGCACCACCACGTACATGTTCGAGCCGTTCCGCCAGAACCGGCCGTCGTACATCGGCCGGGTCTGGTCCTCCAGGGCGTACCCCATGCTGTTGTACGGGGCGACGACGCCGCCGCGCGCCTCGAACGGGTACGGGCCGAACACGGTGCTCTCCCAGTCGACCACCTCGGCGGTCCGCTCGACGCTGGCGCGTGCGGCGCCACCGTACTCGCCGAGGTCCTGGGCGTACGCGTTGATCACCGGCTGCCCGTCGACCGACGTGTCGGTGCGGATCTCGTAGTGCCCGATCGCGAGGAACGCCAGGTAGGTCGCCATCGGCTTGACCGAGCGCCAGTACCAGCGGCTCCAGCCGGGCAGTTCCCGGATGGCCGGGCGGGGCATCACGCCGTTGCTGACGACCTGGGTGCCATCGGGTACGAGCACCGAGACGTCGAAGGTCGCCTTGTCGGTCGGGTGGTCGTTGCTCGGGAACCACCACCAGGCGATCTCCGGCTCACCCACGGCGAGCGCGCCGTCGGCGGTACGCGTCCACGAGGTGAACCCGTTGACCCTGACCGCCGACGGGGTGTCGGCGTACTGGACCACGACGGTGAGCGGTTGCCCGCTGAGTACCGGGCGGGCCGGCTTGACCACCAGCTCGTGGGCGCCCTCGCGGCTGAACGCGGCCGGCCAGCCGTTGACCCGCACCGAGCTGACGGCCAGCGCGAAGTCGAGGTTGAACTGGGACAGGTCCTGCGTGGCCCGGGCCAGGACGGTGGTGGTGCCGCTCAGCTTGTCGGTCTCCGGCCAGTACCGCAGCCGCACGTCGTAGTGCGACACGTCGTACCCGCCGTTGCCGTAGTCAGGATAGTAGCTGTCGCCGCCGCCGGCGCTGCCCGGTGTCGGCCCGGCGTGGGGACGGATGGCCGCGCTCGCCGGGGTGCCGGCCAGCGCGACCGCGAGGACGGTCATGACTGCCACCAGTGCTCGCCGCACTATCGGGACTCCCTCCCGTTGCGGGGCGGCGAGCGGCGCGACGTGTTGGCCGGACCACCGCCCCAGGTTTGGTCACATCCGCGAAAGTATCGAAAGATGGAAATACAGAACAGTGATTTCCACGCCGGAAAGGGCCGGGCGAGGGGCCGTCGCGCGGCATACCGGACGGACCTTCGGGCGCGGCGGTGGGTGCCGGACCGAGCAGGCTCACGGGCGCGACGGTAGGTGCCGGACCGGACATTGTCCATGATGGAGTTTTCCATTGCGCGGAATTTCTATTGCACGGATTCACGTGCCGTTATCCAGCACGGAGTTCCACGCTCCGTATCGCTACCGCTACAGTGCTCGCGTTCTGACCACGCCGACCGTGAGGGGGCCCCGGGGTGCACCGACGCTCTTGGCTGCCGGAAGACGTACGTGCGCACAACCGAGGCCTGCTGCTCAGACTGCTCGCCGAGCAGGGCCCACTGTCGCGGCGGGAGATCGCCGCCCGGACCGGGCTGAGCATCCCGACGGTCGCGTCGATCGTCACCGACCTGTCCGGCGAGGGGTACCTGACGGAGTCGGTCCCCCGGGTGCGCTCCCCGCGCCGCGGCCCCCGCCCGGCCGTGGTGACGCTGTCCCGGGAGGAGTACGTCTTCCTCGGCATCGACATCGGCATCGACGAGGTCCGGGTCGGCCTGACCGACCTGTCCGGCCTGGTCACCCACGCCACCCGGGCCCCGTTCGAGCGTGGCGCGTCCGCGCAGCGGGTCATCGACGTCGCCGTCGCCGCCGCCGACCCGATCGTCAAGGCGGCCGGGCGCACGCTGGTCGCCGTCGGCGTCGGGGTACCCGGCCCGGTCGACGCCGGGCGGCGACGGTGCGTGCTGTCGCTGGCGCTCGGCTGGCGCGACGTCGACATCGCCGACCGACTGGAGCAGGCGTTCGGCACGCCGGCCGTGGTCGACTACAACGTTCGCGCCATGGCCGCGGCCGAGGCCCTGCACGGGCTCGGGCAGCGGGCGGAGAACCTGCTGTACGTGCACGTCGGCGAGGGGGTCGGCTTCGGGTTCGTGGTGGACGGCCGCCCGTTCCGCCAGGGCGCCCACGGCGTCTCCGAACTGGGCCACCACCAGGTGGCCGCCGACGGGCCGCGCTGCGTGTGCGGCTCGGTCGGCTGCCTGGAGGTCATGCTGTCCGAGCCGTACCTGCGGGCCCGGGTCGCCCGGGCTGCCGACCACAGCCCCGTGCTCGCGCAGGCCGACCGCCGGTACCCGGCGCCCCTTGACGCGCTGGACGCGGCGGCCCACGCCGGCTGTGGCCGCGCCTCCGCCCTGCTCGCCGAGTTCTCCGAGCACCTGAGCATGGCGATCGCGCTCAACGTCAACGTGTTCAGTCCGACCCGGGTCGCGCTGGGCGGCATCCTCGCCACCGCGCCGAAGGAGGTCCTGCGTACGGTCCTCGCCTCGACCCAGGCCAAGGTCTGTTCGGTGCTGCGCCACCAGGTCGTGATCGAGCCGTCCACGCTGGGCCAGCACGTCGGCCTCCTCGGCGCGGCAACGGTCGCCCTCGACGAGGTCTTCTACGAGCGGGGAGCGGTACCGGCCCAGGCGCCGAGCCTGTCGACCGCACCCGGCCGGTAGGCGGACGCGCCGGCCGGCCGGCGGGTCGGCACACCCGCCGGCGGGGCCGTAGATCCTATATGATCTACGAATGCGTCCGCTTCGCCGCCTCACGCTCACCGACGACGTGTACGAGGCCGTGAAGTCGCTGATCATGGATCACGTGATCCCGCCCGGTGAGCGGGTCACGATCGACGCCCTGGCCCGCGACCTGGCCGTCTCCCCCACTCCGATCCGGGAGGCGCTCGCCCGGCTGGAGTCCGAGGGTCTGGTCCGCAAGCGGGCCATGGCCGGGTACAGCACCGCCCCGCTGCTGACCCGCGCCGAGTTCGAGGACCTGTTCGAGATGCGGCTGCTGCTGGAGTGCCGGGCGGCCGGGCGCGCCGCCGCCCGACTGGCCGCCGGCGAGGACCTCGACGTCGGGGTCCTCGCCAAGGAGGCGGACCTGCCCGAGCGCCTCTCCGGGGAGGGGTACGCCGGCCACGCCGCGTTCACCGCGCAGGACGCCGCCTTCCACGACCGGATCGCCGAGGCCGGTGGCAACGGACTGCTGCACGCCGCGATCGTGCGACTGCACTCGCACCTGCACCTGCATCGCCTCCACTTCCCCGCCGCGCACCTGCGCGTCAGTGGGGACGAGCACCGGCGGATCGTGGCGGCGATCGCGGCCGGCTCGCCGGAGGCCGCCGCCGAGGCGATGCGCGACCACCTGGAAGCCGCCCGGGACCGCCACCGCCGGGCGTTCGCCGACCACCCACATACCTCGGGCGGCACCGGACAGTAGTGACCACGACGGGTCGCGGGCAGACCACGCTTCCGGCGCCGGCCCGCCACCGCAAGGAGGTAGCCGTGCGGATCGCGCTCTTCGTCACCTGCGTCAACGACCTGCTGTACCCGGACACCGGGAAGGCGGTCGTCCGGATCCTGGAACGGCTCGGTCACCGGGTCGACTTCCCCGAGGCACAGACCTGCTGCGGGCAGATGCACGCCAACTCCGGGTACCGCGACGAGGCGCTGCCGCTGGTACGCCGGTTCATCCGGACCTTCGACGGCTACGACGCGGTGGTGGCACCGAGCGGTTCGTGCGCGGCGATGGTACGGGAGTCCTACCCCCGGCTGGTACCCGACGCCGCGTCGGTCGCGGCCCGCACGTACGAGCTGTCCGAACTGCTCATCGACGTGCTCGGCGTCACCGACGTGGGCGCCACCTTCCCCCACCTGGTCACCTACCACCCGACCTGCCACGGCCTGCGCATGCTTCGCCTGGGCGACCGGCCGCTGCGGCTGCTGCGCGCGGTCCGGGACCTGGAACTGGTCCCGCTGGCCGGCGCCGAGGAGTGCTGCGGCTTCGGCGGCACGTTCGCGATGAAAAACGCCGAGGTGTCCACCGCGATGCTCCTGGACAAGTGCGCCGCGATCCAGCAGACCACCGCCGACGTGGTCGCGGCCGCCGACAACTCGTGCCTGGCGCACATCGGCGGGGGCCTGTCCCGCATGGGCTCCCCGGTACGCGTCATGCACTACGCCGAGATTCTCGGAGGTGAGTCGTGAGCACCCCGACCAGCAGAGCCACCGCCATCCCCACGGGCCGGGGCCACCTCTCCGGTCCGCTGCCGTTCCCCGACGCCGCCCGCCCCGAGCTGACCAACGCCCAACTGCGCGCCAACCTGCGCCGGGCGACCCATACCATCCGTGACAAGCGGGCCCGGGTCGTCGCCGAGCTGCCCGACTGGGAGCAGCTGCGGCTGGCCGGTAGCGCGATCAAGGCCGACGTGCTGGCGCGCCTGCCCGAACTGCTGGTCCAGTTCGAGTCGGCCGCCACCGCCGCCGGCGCGGTCGTGCACTGGGCCCGCGACGCGGCCGAGGCCTGCGCCGTCGTCGCCCGGCTGGTACGCGAGGCCGGTGCCGACGAGGTCGTCAAGGTCAAGTCGATGGCCACCCAGGAGATCGAGCTGAACTCCGCGCTGGAGCGCGCCGGCATCACGGCCACCGAGACCGACCTCGCCGAGCTGATCGTGCAGCTCGCCGACGACGAGCCGTCGCACATCCTGGTCCCGGCGATCCACTACAACCGCCACCAGATCCGCGAGATCTTCGCCGCCCGCATGAACGACGCGCCGCCCGACCTCACCGACGACCCGCGGGCCCTGGCCGAGGCGGCCCGCCTCCACCTGCGCCGCAAGTTCCTGTCGTCCACGGTCGCCGTCTCCGGCGCCAACTTCGCCGTCGCCGAGACCGGCACGCTCGTCGTGGTCGAGTCCGAGGGCAACGGCCGGATGTGCCTGACCCTGCCACGGACGCTGATCTCGGTGGTGGGCGTCGAGAAGCTGCTGCCCGGCTTCGGTGACCTGGAGGTCTTCCTGCAACTGCTGCCCCGTTCGTCGACCGGTGAGCGGATGAACCCGTACACCTCGATGTGGACCGGGGTCACGCCCGGCGACGGCCCGCAGAACGTCCACATCGTCCTCGTCGACAACGGCCGCTCGGCCACGCTCGCCGACCCGGTCGGCCGCCAGGCGCTGCACTGCATCCGCTGCTCGGCCTGCCTGAACGTGTGCCCGGTGTACGAGCGGGTGGGCGGGCACGCCTACGAGTCGGTCTACCCCGGCCCGATCGGGGCGATCCTGTCGCCGCAGATGACCGGGATCGACGCCAGCCCGTCGGCCAACACCCTCCCGTACGCGTCCACCCTCTGCGGCGCCTGCTACGACGTCTGCCCGGTCCGGATCAACATCCCCGAGGTCCTGGTCCACCTGCGACAGCGCACCGTCGACGCCCATCGGGACGCACCGTCCGCCGAGCGGGCCGCGATGCAGGCGATGAGCTGGGTGATGGGCGACCGGCGCCGGTACGCCCGCGCGCTGCGGGCCGCCCGCCGGGGCAGCGTACCGGTGGCCACGGCGCTGCGCCGCCGTACCGTCCGCCGGCTGCCCTGGCCGATGTCGGCGTGGACGTTGAGCCGCGACGCGCCGCTGCCGGTGAACGAGTCGTTCCGGGACTGGTGGAGGGAGCGAAGTCGGTGAACGCGCGTGAGGAGATCCTGAGTCGGCTGCGTACCGCGCTCGGACCGGCGCCGACGGCGCCGCCGGTGCCGCCGGTGCCGCCGGTGCCGCGCGACTATCGGGTCGCCGACGACCTCGACGGCGCCGAACTGCTGGCGACGTTCGTCGACCGGCTGGTCGACTACCGGGCCGAGGTGACCCGCTGCGCGCCGGACACCCTCACCGAGGCGGTCGGCGCGGCGCTGGCCGGCGTCGGGCGCCTCGTCGTCCCGGCCGACCTGCCGGCGGACTGGCTGGCGGGGTACCGGGAGACGGTCCTGACCGACGGCCCGCAGCCGTTGAGCCTGGCCGACCTGGACGGTTCCGACGCGGTCCTGACCGGCTGCGCGGTCGCCGTCGCACTGACCGGCACGATCGTGCTCGACGGCGGTACCGGACAGGGCCGGCGGGCGCTCACCCTCGTGCCCGACCACCACGTCTGCGTGGTCGCCGCCGACCAGGTCGTCGGCGGGGTACCGGCCGCGATCCGCCGGCTGGCCCCGACCCGGCCACTGACGTTCATCTCCGGCCCGTCGGCCACCAGCGACATCGAACTCAACCGGGTCGAGGGGGTACACGGGCCGCGACGGCTGCATGTGATCCTGGTCGATGAAACCACGGACGGAGGCGATGGATGACCGGACCGGTCACCAACTGGGCGGGCAACGTCACCTTCCGCGCGCGGCGGATCCACCGGCCGTCCTCACTGGCCGAACTGCGCGACCTGGTCGCCGGGAGTACGCGGGTACGGGCGCTGGGCACCGGCCACGCCTTCAACCGGCTCGCCGACACCACCGGTGACCTGATCTCGCTGGCCGGGCTCCCACCGGTGATGGACCTCGACCCCGCGCGCGGCACCGTCACGGTCGCGGCCGGCGTCCGGTACGGCGAGCTGGCCACGTACCTGCACGGCGCCGGCTACGCCCTGCACAACCTGGCGTCGCTGCCGCACATCTCGGTCGCGGGCGCCTGCGCGACCGCCACCCACGGCTCGGGCGACCGCAACGGCAACCTCGCCACGGCCGTGGCCGCGCTCGACCTCGTCACCGCCGGCGGGGACGTCGTCACGGTGAGCCGCGACTCCGACCCCGACCGGCTGTCCGGCTCGGTCGTCGCTCTCGGCGCGCTCGGCGTCGTCACGGCGGTGACCCTCGACGTGGTCCCGACCTTCGACGTCGCGCAGTACGTCTACGACGACCTCCCCGACGACCGGCTACGACGGCACTGGGCCGAGATCTTCGCCAGCGGGTACAGCGTGAGCGTGTTCACCGACTGGTCGGCTCTGCGGGTCAACCAGGTGTGGCTCAAGCGCCGGGTCGGCGACGCGGACGCCACGGCGCCGCCGGAGCGGTGGCTGGGCGCGACCCTGGCGGACGGCCCGCGCCACCCCGTACCCGGCCTGCCGCCGGTCAACTGCACGCCGCAGCTCGGCGGGCCCGGACCGTGGCACGAGCGGCTGCCGCACTTCCGGCTGGACTTCACCCCGAGCAGCGGCGAGGAGTTGCAGTCGGAGTTCTTCGTACCCCGTGACCTGGCGCCGGCCGCCCTCGACGCCGTGGACGGCATCCGGGACCGGGTCGCGCCCGTCCTGCAGATCTCGGAGATCCGTACCGTCGCGGCGGACGACCTCTGGTTGAGCCCGAGCTACCGGCGCGACAGCCTGGCGCTGCACTTCACCTGGGTCAAGGACGCCGGGGCGGTGCTGCCGGTGGTGGCCGCGCTCGAGGAGCGGCTAGCGCCGCTGGAAGCCCGACCGCACTGGGGCAAGATCTTCACCATCGCCCCGGAGGTCGTCCGCGGCCGGTACAAGCGGATGCCGGACTTCGCCGACCTGCGCGGCCGGCACGACCCGGCCGGCACGTTCCGCAACGACCTGCTGGACCGGTACCTCCCGCCCGTCACCCCGGGTCAGCCCGGCAAGCCGTAGTCGGCGAGGGTGACCGCGTTCGCCGACTTCTGGATGCCGCCCATCAGGGCGCCCTTGCCCGGCAGGTGCGGCAGCAGGCGGGTGAACTGGTTGCGCACCCAGATGCCGCGCCGGGTACGCGGGGCGAGGCCGTTGATCCCGCCCGGCGGGCGCTTCTGGTTGGCGCCGACGTACCCGCGCAGCCCCGACTCGTACGCGGCGAACGCCCGTGCGTGGTCGCCGCCGGCCGCGGCCAGTTCACCGGCGAGCACGTAGGCGCCGACCAGCGCCATGCTCGTACCCATGCCGAGCGACCCGCCGAACGCGGCGTCGCCCAGCAGCACCGCCCGACCCTGGGACCAGCGGTCGACCCGCACCTCGCCGGCCCGGTCGACGTACAGGTCGTCGGTGTGCCGGAGCTGTTCCAGCAGCCCGGGCAGCTCCCAGCCGGCGTCGGCGTACGCCCGGGCCAGCAGGTCCTTCTGCCCGTCGACGTCGGCGCGGTCGAGCGACAGCTCCGGCGCGCTGAACGCCAGCAGCACCCGGACCTCGCCGCCGTCGCCGATCGGGTACAGCAGCACGGCCCGGCCGCCGACGCCGTTGCCGGCGGGCAGGTTGTACAGCAGTTCCCAGCCGTCCAGGCGCAGCCGGGTACGGGCGGCGAAGAAGGCGTTGTAGTACCCGAGGTCGCGCACGTACGCCGGCTCCGGACCGAAGGCCAGCGCGCGCACCCCGGACCGTAGCCCGTCGGCGCCGACCACCAGGTCGAACGAGCGGGCCGGCGCGTCCCGGAACGTCGCCGTGACGCCGTCGCCGTCCTCGGTGAGCCCGGTGATGACGTCGCCGAACAGGTACTCGACGTCGCCGGCCGCCTCGTACAGGATCCGCACCAGGTCGCCGCGCAGGATCTCGATCTCGGCGACGATGCCGCCGGAGTCCCCGAACAGGTCACCGCCCAGGGTGGCGACGCGCCTGCCGTGTCCGTCCAGGTAGGCGATGCCGTGCGTGCCGGTGTGGTGGGCGCGGATGGAATCCATGAGCCCCATCCGGGTCACGACGTCACGGGCGGCGCCGCGGATGTCGACGGCCTGGCCTCCGGAGCGCAGCGCGGGCGCCCGCTCCACCACGGTCGGGGTGAATCCGTGCCGGCGCAGCCAGTGCGCCAGCGCGAGCCCGGCGATCCCCGCGCCGGAGATCAGGACGGTGCCGTTGCTCATCATGCCTCCTCGATCCTGCGTACGATGTACGAGCACTGCGCGTACTGTGTACCCGAGTGGTCGTGGTACGCCTAGCGCACTAGTACGGAGCGCGGGCATTGAGCCTGGCACCGGCCCAGCCCAGGACAGGCGTCAACCGCACCAGCGCACTAGTGCACCGGGAGAGCCATGGACGGCCCAGCGCCCTACCTCCGCATCGTCGCCGAGATCCGCGACCGCATCGCGCGCGGCGAGCTGCGCCCCGGCGACCGGGTGCCGTCCACCCGGCGGATCACCCGGGAGTGGGGCGTCGCGATGGCGACCGCCACCAAGGTCATCGCCGTGCTGCGCGACGAGGGCCTGGTCGTCACCCGCTCCGGGGCGGGCACGGTCGTCGCCCGGCCCGGCACCGGCGCGGTCGGACGGCCCCTCCCGCCCGTGGCCGGGCGGACGGCGACGCCCGGCGGCCCGGCCGCCCCGCCCCGCGGGTACGACCTCAGCCGCGACCGGATCGTCCGTGCCGCGGTCGCGGTCGCCGACGCCGACGGGCTTGCTGCGCTGTCCATGCGGCGGGTGGCCACCGACCTCGGCGTGGCGACCATGTCGCTGTACCGGCACGTACCGGGCAAGGACGAGTTGCTGCTGCTCATGACCGACGCGGTCTTCGCCGAGGAGCCGTTGCAGGCACGGCCGCCGTCCGACTGGCGGGAGCGGCTGGAGACCGCCGCGCGTCTGATGTGGACGGTCTTTCGCCGGCACCCCTGGGCGGCCGAGGTGCTGTCGATGACCCGCCCGCAGCTCCTGCCCCATCTGATGACCTACGCCGAGTGGAGCCTGTCCGCGCTGCGCGGGCAGGGGCTGGGCGTGGACGACATGATGAACGTCCATCTGACCCTCTTCGGCCACGTCCGCGGCGTGGCGCTCGGCCTCCAGTCCGAGGCGCAGGCCGAGCAGGACACCGGGATGACCGCCGACGAGTGGATCGAGACGCAGGGTCCGGGCCTGCGGGAACTGCTCGCCTCCGGCCGGTTCCCGGCCCTGGGCTACCTGGTCCGCCAGCAGTTCGACTACGACATCGACGCGGTGTTCGAGTACGGGCTGCAGCGGCTGCTCGACGGGGTCGCCGTCCGCCTGGCCTCGCTCCGCGACCGGGGCTAACGCGACACCGGCTGTGCCTCGCCGGCCACCGCGTCCCGGCACGGCAGGCGGACGGTGAACGCGGTCCGCCCGGGCCGGCTCGCCACCTCGACGCGGCCGTGGTGGGCCTCCACGACGGCGGCCACGATCGCCAGCCCCAACCCCGTGCTGCCGGCGGCCCGTGACCGCGAACTGTCGCCCCGGGCGAACCGGTCGAACACCTCGGGCAGCAGGTCGGCGGGGATTCCGGGGCCGTCGTCGACGACGGTGACGGTGACCTCGTCACCGGTTGCGGTCAGGCTGGTGACGACCGTCGTACCCGGTGGCGTGTGGGTACGGGCATTGGCCAGCAGGTTGGCCAGGACCTGGTGCAGCCGGGCCGGGTCGCCGGGCACCGTGACCGGCTCGTCGGGCAGGTCGAGCCGCCAGGTGTGGTCGCGGGCGGCCACGTGGGCGTCGCTGACCGCGTCGATCACGAGCCGGGTCAGGTCGACCTGTTCCCGCTCCAGCGGGCGGCCGGAGTCGAGGCGGGCCAGCAGCAACAGGTCCTCGACGAGGGTGGTCATCCGCGTGGTCTCGGAGTGCACCCGGGCAAGCGCGTACGCGACGTCGGGCGGGACGGAGTCGCGGAACCGCCCGGTCAACTCGGCGTAGCCGCGGATGGCGGCCAACGGGGTACGCAGCTCGTGGCTGGCATCGGCGACGAAGTGCCGGACCCTGGTCTCGCTCGCTTGCCGGGCGGCGAGCGCCGCCGCGACGTGGCCGAGCATCCGGTTGAGCGCCGCGCCGACCCGGCCGACCTCGGTACGCGGATCGATGTCGGGCACCCGGACCGATAGCGCGACCTCGCCCCGGTCCAGGGGCAGCTCGGCCACCCGGGCGGCGGTGGCGGCGACCCGGTTCAGCGGACGCAGGGTACGCCGCACGATCATCGTGCCGAGCCCCGCCGCGATCAGCGCCGCGCCGATCGCGATCGCGGTCTCCATCGCGACGAGCCAGTACCGGAACATGTACACGTCGGCCAGCGGCCGCCCGGTGATGAGTACGTCGTTGTCGGCGGCGTGGACGGCGACGAGCCGGTAATCGCCGAAGTCCCCCAGGTTGCGGGTGTACGGCCGGCCGTCGACCGGCAGGCTGGTGAGGACCGGATACTCGGCGACCGGCAGGTCCCGGCGGATGTTCGTGTCGATCTCTCTCCGGCCGGCGTCCCCGACCTCGCCGTCGACGATGTGCGCGAGGAGGGTGCCGGCGCCCTGGCCCGGTTCGTCGGTCAGATGGTCTGGCGGCAGCTGGTCGTCCGGCGGCTGACCGGGCCGCGGCTGGTCGGCCGGGAGCCGCCCCCGGTGGTCACGGAACGCCGACGACATCCGGTTCGCCGCATCGTTGAGCTGCTGGTCGATCTGGGCGACCTGGAAACGGTACACCGCCTGGGTCGTCCCCACCCCGATCATCACGCTGACCACGGCGACCAGCCCGACCAGCGCGGCGATGAGCTGGGCGCGCAGCGTCCAGGTCGCCGGCCGCCACCACCGCCACCGGGTCGGCGCCGGATCGGCCGGTGGGCGTGGGCGGTCACCCGGCGGGTTCGGAAGGTCACCCGGCGGGCTTGAGGACATAGCCGGCTCCCCGCATCGTGTGAATCATCGGTGCCCGACCGGCGTCGATCTTCTTGCGCAGGTACGAGATGTACAGCTCGACCACGTTGGCCTGGCCGCCGAAGTCGTAGTTCCAGACCCGGTCGAGAATCTGGGCCTTGCTGAGCACCCGCTTCGGGTTGCGCATGAGGAACCGCAGCAACTCGTACTCGGTGGCGGTCAAGGTGATCAGCTCGCCCGCCCGGTGCACCTCGTGGCTGTCCTCGTCGAGGGTGAGGTCGCCGACCGTCAGTACCGTGTCGTTGGTCCGGGCCGCCAGGGCGGTGCGCCGCAGCAGGCCGCGCAGCCGGGCCACCACCTCCTCCAGGCTGAACGGCTTGGTGACGTAGTCGTCACCTCCGGCGGTCAACCCGACGATCCGGTCCTCCACCGCGTCCTTGGCGGTCAGGAACAGCACCGGGATCTCGGGGTTCTGGACCCGCAGCCGCCGCAGCACCTCCAGCCCGTTCATGTCGGGCAGCATGATGTCGAGCACCACCACGTCGGGCTGGAACGCGGCGGCCGTCTGCACGGCGGTGAACCCGTCCCCGGCGGTGCGGATCTCCCAGCCCTCCAGGCGCAGCGCCATCGACAGCAGCTCGGCCAGGGTGGCCTCGTCGTCGACGACCAGGACGCGGACCGGCTGGCCGTCGGCCCGGCGCAGCTCCGGCCGGGCCGTACCGCCCATCGGCGCGGTCCGCGGATCGCCACCGGGAGTGCTGTCGATGATTGCCATGCCATCATCATCCGACCACACCCTGTGCGGCACGTTGGTGGTTCCTGTGAGACTCCTGTGCGATCCGGATCACGTTCGCAGCACCGCTGACCAGGGATAACGCCCCCGCCGCGCCGCGCCGCCCGTGTACGGCGGTGCGGCGCGGCGCGGTCGTCCACTCACTCGGACGCGACCGGTGCCGACAGGTCGTACACGGTCTGACCGCCGACGGTGGTGGCCGCGAAGTGGGACCGGACCCAGGTGGTGATCTCGCTGCTACCGGCGCGGCCGCCCCGCCCGCCGCCCATGCCACCCGCGACGAAGTAGCGGACCTGCCCGGCGGCGACGTACCGCTGGAACTCGGCGAGGGTAGGCGCCGGGTCACCACCGTTGAACCCGCCGATGGACATCACGGCCTTTCCGCTGGCCAGTTGCAACGGCGCGGCGCTCTGCGAGCCCGTGGTCGCGGCCGCCCAGCGGCCGGTGGTGGCCCGCAGCAAGGCGGTGAGCGCCGCGTCGACCCGCTCGCCGCCGGGGCCGCCCGTGCCACCGGAGCGACCGGAGCCGCCGGGACCGCCGGAGCCGCCGGGACCGCCGAACCCGGTGCCGGAGGCACCATCGAACCCGGTGCCGGAGGGACCCACGGTGGGGATCGACCCGCCGTGCGGGGTGGCCGCGGTGACGGCCGCGTACACCGCCGATCCGGCGCCGCCGGCGACGACGGCCGCGGCAACGGCCACCGCGGCGATCCGCCGCGCCATCCGCACGCCCACCACCAGGCCGACCGCCGCCAGGACGGCGACGAACACTATGGCGTAGCGCAGCGCCGGGTACCAGGTCGGCGTGCGGCCCAGCAGCACGTAGCTCCACAGCCCGGTCACCGTGACCATGGCCGCGAGGACGACCCGGCACGCCGTGCTCCCGCGCTGCCGCCACAGTTCCCGGCCGCCGACGGCGACCAGGGCGGCGATCGACGGGGCGAGAGCGACGGCGTAGTACGGGTGGACGATGCCCTGCATGTAGCTGAAGACCAGGCCGGTCACCAGCAGCCAGCCGCCCCACAGCAGCAGGGCCGCGCGGGTACGGTCGGTGCGCGGCGCCCGGCGGGTCAGCCACAGCCCGGCGGCGAGGGCGATCAGCGCGGCGGGCAGCAGCCACGAGATCCCGGTACCGAACGCCGAGTCGAACATCCGGGTGATGCCGGTGGCGCCGCCGAACCCGCCGCCCATGCCACCACCCATGCCGCCCCCGCCCGGAAACTGCCCGCCGCCCGGCAGTTCGCCCCCGGGCAGCAGCCCGCCGCCCGGCAGTTCGCCACCGCCGGGCAGCCGGCCGCCGGTCGGTCCACCGCCCGGCCCGCCCGCACCGCCGAAGATCCGGCCCAGACCGTTGTAGCCGAACGCCAGCTCCAGCACGCTGTTAGTGGTCGAACCGCCGATGTACGGCCGGGACTCCGCCGGCCACAGTTCGACGATCGCGACCCACCAGCCGGCCGACACGACCACCGCGCCGCCGGCCGCCACCAGCTGCCACAGCCGCCGCCCCAACCCCGCCGGCGCGGCCACCAGGTACACCAGCGCGAACGCCGGCACCACCAGGAACGCCTGCAACATCTTCGTCAGGAACCCGAACCCCACGCACACCCCGGCGAACAACAACCAACCGGTACCCGCCCGCTCGATCGCCCGCACCACCCCGTACGCCCCGGCCACCAGCAGCAGCACCAGCAACGCGTCCGGGTTGTTGAACCGGAACATCAGCGCGGCCACCGGGGTCAGGGCGAGGCCGGCGGCGGCGAGCAGCCCCGCCACCGGGCCCGACCAGCGGCGCACCGTCGCGTACAGCAGCGCGACGGCGGCGACCCCTTCGAGCGCCTGCGGGGCGAGCATGCTCCAGCCGGAGAAGCCGAAGATCCGCCCGGAGAGCGCCATCACCCACAGCGCGGCGGGCGGCTTGTCGACGGTGATGAGGTTGCCCGGGTCGAACGAGCCGAAGAACATCGCCTTCCCGCTCAGCGAGCCGGCCTGCGCGGCGGCGGCGTAGAAGCTGTTGGCGTAACCCGAGGCCCCCAGGTTCCACAGGTACAGCACGGCCGTGGCGGCGAGCCCGAGCAGCAGTACCGGACGGATCCAGGCGGCCTCGTCGACCGGGCCGCGCAGCAGCCGTCGCACCGCGGACGGGAACGCCCGGCGCCCGGCTGTTCGGGGCGGGCCGGCGTCGGGCTCGGCCGAGGTAGGCACGGTCACGGTGGTCACAGCGATCTCCTTCAACGTGGTGACGGGGTCGGCGGCGTCCGCGGTACGGCGGATCGCCGCGGTGCCGCGAGGTCAGCGGATGCCCGTGCCGCGACGCGGGCGGAACACCCAGGCGCGCAGCAGCAGGAAGCGCAGGACGGTGGCGGCGAGGTTGGCCAGGACCAGCACCGCCAGCTCGAGCAGCCGGCCGGGATCGGCGACGGCGTGCAGGACGGCCAGGCTGCCACTGGTCAGGGCCAACCCGAACGCGAAGACGACGAGGCCCTGCGCCTGATGGCGGCCGGCACCGTCGCGGCCGGTGACGCCGAAGGTCAGGCGACGGTTGGCGGCGGTGTTGGCCACCGCCGTCACCAGCAGGGCGACCAGGTTGGCCGGCTGCGCGCCGACGGCGGTGCGCAGCACGGCGTACAGCAGCACGTACGCGAGGGTGCTGGCGACGCCGATACCGGCGAAGCGGACGAGCTGGGCGGGCAGACCCACCGGTACGCCCGGGGTGGTCGCCTCCAGCGGATGGCGCCCGAACTGCCGGCGCAGCTGCCCGATCGGCAGGCTGCCGGTCAGCAGGGCCCGGCCCAGCCGGGCGATGCCCTTGAGGTCGGCGACGGCCGTCGACACGATGTCGACGCGGCTGTCCGGGTCGTCGGTCCAGTCCACGGGTACCTCGTGGATGCGCAGCCCACCGCGTTCGGCAAGGATGAGCAGCTCGGTGTCGAAGAACCAGCCGGTGTCCTCGACCAGCGGGAGCAGCTGTTCGGCCACCTCGGCGCGGATCGCCTTGAACCCGCACTGCGCGTCGGAGAACCGAGCGGCGAGCGTACCGCGCAGCAGCAGGTTGTAGCCGCGGGAGATGATCTGCCGCTTGGCTCCGCGCACGACCCGGGCGCCGCGCGACAGCCGGGTGCCGATGGCGAGGTCCGAGTGTCCGGAGATCAGCGGCGCGACGAGCGGCAGCAGCGCGGCCAGGTCGGTCGACAGGTCGACGTCCATGTAGGCCAGTACCGGCGCGGACGACGCCGACCACACCGCCCGCAGCGCCCGGCCGCGGCCCTTCTGGGCCAGGTGCACGCAGGAGACCTCGGGGATCTCGGCGTCGAGCCGGCGGGCGATCTCGAGCGTGCCGTCGGTGCTGGCGTTGTCGGCGATCGTGAGGTGGAACGGGTACGGGAAGTGCGCGGCGAGGTAGGCGTGCAGCCGGCGTACGCACGGCTCCAGGTCGGTTTGTTCGTTGTAGACGGGGATCACCACGTCGAGCACCGGGCGAGCACGGCGGATCGGACGGGACGAGTCGACGGGCTGGTCGTCGGAGCCCGGCAGGAGCGTCGAAGTGGCCATGGACGGAGACGATCCACTGGCGACCTGTACGCGCTTTATGGTCGTGCTGTGCGCCACCTGTGAACGTGGCCGGCTCCCCGGACATCCGGGGAGCCGGCCACGCGCGGCGGGCAGGAGGCTCAGTTCCCGCCGGACGGTTTCGTCAGGTCGTACACGGTGGTACCGCCGACGGTGACGGCGGTGAAGTGCCCGGCGACCCAGTCGGCGACCTGCTGCGCGGCGTCGCTGCCGCTGTCACTGGGCATCGGGGCGCCGCCCACGAAGTAGTGCACCTTCTTCTGGTCGACGTAGCGCTGGAACTGGGCCAGCGTCGGGGCCGGGTCGCTGCCGTTGAATCCGCCGATGGCCATCACCGGGCTGCCGGTGGCGAGCTGGTAGCCGGCGGCGTTGTTGGCGCCGACGACGGCCGCCGCCCAGGGGTACGATGCGCTGTCGGTCCGCAGCAGCGCGACCAGGGCGGGCGTCGGGGTGGACCCGCGAAGCAGCCCGCCGATGCCACCGGCGCCGAACCGGCCGCCCTGACCCCGCCCGCCGGCTCCCGGTACGGCGAAGCCGCCGGGACCGCCGGGACCGCCGAAGCCGCCCGGCCCGCCGCCGAGCGTCGCCGGCCCGGCCGCCGGGATCGCTCCGGTATGCGCCACGCTCGCGGTCTGCACGGCGTACCCGACCGGCCCGGCCAGCCCGGCGACCAGCGCGGCTCCCGCCACGCCCGCCGCCGCGACCCGCGGCAGCCGGTTCGCGACCAGCAGCATGCCGGCGGCGGCCAGCCCGGTGACCAGGACGGCGACCCGCAGCCACGGGTACCAGGTCGGGCTGCGGTCCAGCAGGACGTACGACCAGGCGGCGGTCCCCGCGCAGCAGGCGGCGAGCGTACCCGTGGCGGCCAGCCGGTCGCGTCGCCGCCACAACGCCGCGGTACCGGTACCGATGAGCGCGGCGATGGCGGGAGCGAGCGCGACCGTGTAGTACGCGTGGAAGATGCCCCGCATGACGCTGAAGACGCCGGCCGTGACGACCAGCCAGCCGCCCCACAGCAGCAGCGCCGCCCGCAGGCGGTCGGTACGCGGCGCCCGACGGGTCAGCCACAGCCCGGCGGCCAGCAGGACCGCTGCCGCGGGCAGCAACCAGCCGGCCTGACCGCCGATCTCGCCCGACAGCAGCCGGGTCCAGCCGGTGGTGCCCCAACCCCGGCCGCCGCCCACGCTGCCGGTCTCGTCGCCGGTGAGCCGGCCGAATCCGTTGTAGCCGAGGGTGAGCTCCAGGATGCTGTTGTGCTGGGAACCGCCGATGTACGGCCGGGACTCCGCCGGCCACAGTTCGACGATCGCGACCCACCAGCCGGCCGACACGACCACCGCGCCGCCGGCCGCCACCAGCTGCCACAGCCGCCGCCCCAACCCCGCCGGCGCGGCCACCAGGTACACCAGCGCGAACGCCGGCACCACCAGGAACGCCTGCAACATCTTCGTCAGGAACCCGAACCCCACGCACACCCCGGCGAACAACAACCAACCGGTACCCGCCCGCTCGATCGCCCGCACCACCCCGTACGCCCCGGCCACCAGCAGCAGCACCAGCAACGCGTCCGGGTTGTTGAACCGGAACATCAGGACCGCGACCGGGGTGGTCGCCAGGACCGCGCCGGCCAGCACGCCCGCGGCGGCGCCGGACCAGCGGCGTACCGTCGCGTACAGCAGCGCGACGGCGGCGACCCCTTCGAGCGCCTGCGGTACCAGGATGCTCCACGAGCTGAGCCCGAACAGCCGTACCGACAGGCCGGTCACCCACAGCGCGGCCGGGGTCTTGTCGACGGTGATGAAGTTGGCCGGGTCGAACGAGCCGAAGAACATTGCCTTTCCACCCGACGCACCGGCCTGCGCCGCCGCCGCGTAGAAGGCGTTCGCCCAGCCGGAGGCGCCCAGCCCGACCAGGTACAGCACACCGGTGGCGACCAGCAGCGCCGCGGCCGCCGGCCGGACCCAGACCGGGTCGGCCGCCGGCCCTCGGACCAGTCGCCGCACCCGGGCCGGCAGGTCGCGCCGGTACGGTACCGACGGCGGCGCGGGCGTACCGGTGTCGGCAGGCGGTTCCCGGAGGGGGTCCGGTGGGGTGGGACGGATCGCTGTCGTCATGTCGCCACCCTGGTCGTCGCGGGTATGCCGCGGTTGTGGCGGCGCTGTGGGCCGGCTGTGAACCGCGCGGCACCCCCGGGCCTCGGGTCAACTGGTGGTCGTACCGGTACCCGACTGGATTCCGGGCTGCTGCTGGGTACCCGACTGCTGCTGGATGCTGCGGTCGACGATCTGCGTGGCGGTGGCGGTCTGGCCCGACACGGTGGCCTGCACGCTGACGGAGTGCCCGGTCGCCACCTGACTGACCGAGTCGCCGCCGTTGACGACGGTCGACGAACCGACCGTGTAGCTGCGCGTGTAGCCGTCCGGGCTGGCCACCGTGATCGAGGTGGCGCTGGCCGCGGTGACCTGGCCGGTCTGGATCTCGGCGGTGGTGTAGCCGCCGCTGCCGTCGGCGACGACGAACTGCCCGTGCAGGGCGCCGAGCAGGCCCGCGCCGACACCGGCGCGGTCGCCTCGGGGGCCGCCGAACTGGCCCCCGTCGCCGTCGGGCCCCGGTCCGCCCGGGCCGCCGAACTGGCCGTCCTGGCCCGGTCCACCGACCTGACCGTCCTGCCGCTGGCCGGCGACGGTGCCGGTATCCGAGGAGTCACCCGCCGCCACGGCGACACCGGCGGTGACGGCTGCGGCGAGGACGACCGCACCGGCGCCCACGGCGAGCGTCCGCCGCCGCGACCAGGGCTGCTTGCCCGCCGGCGCCGGCTGCTCCGGCGGTGTCAGCGACGGCCCCTCGGCCGGCGGCTGCACCGACACCGGTGGCTGCCCCGGGACCGGTGGCTGCACCGGGACCGGCGGCTGGACCGAGACCGGCGGCTGGTATCCGCCGGGTGGCGGCACGGGGACGCTCCCGGCCGGCGGCACCACGGGCAGGTCCCGGGAGGTCGTCGCGTCCGTTTCATTACTGGTCATGGATGTGGCTCCTTCAGCCCCGGCGCGGGTCCGTCCCCGCAGGCTCATCACCACGTTCGCCGGCGTCGCTGTGCGCCGGCTGTGCCTCGGCTGAGGAGCAGATATGGATACGCGGGTACGCCAGCTCCCATGATCATGAAGACTCTGCGGGGCTGGAGCCGCGAACCCTTCGTGATCAGGGGGCAGCCGGGGCGAGCACAGGAGAGCGGGGAGGGGCCGGCCCGGAGCGCCGACCCCCTCCCCGCTCAGGCGGCGTCGTCGTGCTCGTGCGCCCCGGCGGGTACCCGCGCCGCGGTGAGCGTCGCGGACGTCGCGGCCTGCCGGCGGCTCTGCCTGGCCACGGCGCTGCCGTTGCCGTTGACCGTGGACGTGTCCGTGGCGAACGTCCCGATCGCCCAGGCCATGGCGCCCGCGTTCTGGGCCAGTACGGTCCGGTTGACGTTGCCCAGGGTGTCACATGCCTGGTGGTAGCACGCGTCGTACGGCTCGCCGGCCGTACCGCCGTAGCGGGCCGCCTGCTCGGCGGTCTTGCGCCCTTCCGCGCCGGTGAACAGACCACCAGCCGGGATGGCGGCCGCGATGAACGCGCCGTAGTCCGAGCGACCGGTGAAGTCGGTCCCCTCGTGCGCCAGGCCCTTGCCGTCGAAGTACCCCTCGAAGACGTCCTCGATCTGCGCGGAGCCGTACGGCCCCGGCCCGGCGCCCTCTGCGTCGGAGTCGTCGCCGTCATAGATGAACCGGCCGTAGTTCGGCGAGGCCACCATGTCGAAGTTGAGGTACAGCGCGATGTCGAGCTGCTGTTCGAAGGTCAGCTGCGACACGTAGTGCGCCGAGCCGAGCAGCCCGAACTCCTCCGCCGACCACCAGGCGAAGCGGACCTTGTTGCGTACCTTCTCGTTCGCCAACCGCAGCGCGATCTCGAGCTGGGCGGCCGAGCCGGAGCCGTTGTCGTTGATGCCCGGTCCTTCCAGGACGCTGTCGAGGTGCGCACCGGACATGACGACGTTGTCGGCGCGGCCGGTCCGCGTCTCGGCGATGACGTTGCGGGTGGTCCGGGTCTCACGCTGCACCCGCAGTTCCAGGCTGACCGTCACCGGGCCGGCGGCCACGTCGGCGGCGAGTGTCTCACCCTCGGCCCGGGTCAGGCCACCGATCGGGATGCGACCGCTGGTGTCGTCGGTGAGCCGCCCGCTCAGCGCCTCGGTCGGGCTCTCGGCGTTGTTGTAGACCAGAACCCCGATCGCGCCCGCGGCCGCGGCGTTGTCATGCTTCTGCTGGAATGTGCAGGCGCCGCGCTGGATGAGCACGATGGTGCCGGTGTACGTACCGGTGAAGTCACCGGCCTCACATCCGGGGGTGGCGTCGGCGGCGAGGCCGGGCAGCGCGGTCAGCGCGGCGGTGACGCCGCCGACCGGGGTGTTCGGCGAGTAGCGCATGACGTGGGGGTTCAGGGTCCGCGCGGTGGGGCTCACCTCGCGGCCCTGCTCCGCGAGCGTCTGCTCGAACGGGAACTGGAACTCCTGGATCTTTACGGCGTAGCCGGCGGCGGTCAACCGGTCCGCAATGTACTGCGCCGAGGCCAGGTGCCCCGGGGTGCTGGCCGCGCGGGTGCCGCCGTTCATCGTGGCGATCCGTTGCAGCGCGACGAGATGGCGGTTGATGTCGTCCACCTTGACCGCGCCGGCCAGCTTGCCGGCGAGCTTGGCCGGGTCCGTGGCCGCGCCGGCCGCCGCGGACCGTCTGTCCGGCCCGGGCGACGCGGCGTGTGCGGGCGCGGCGGCGGCGAGCACCAGGGCGCCGCCCGCCACCAGTGCGCCCGCCTGCCGAGCGCTGAGCATGAATCGGAGCACAGGTATCTCCTCTTCCTCGGGGCGGCGGCGGGTGAGCCGCCGCTCACGAGGCGCATGTTTCCGTCCGCACCGGCCGCCCACAACCCTCGCGCACAGATCGAGGGATGAGAATCAGTTCAATCGAGGCGGATCCCGACGGCCGCGCCAGGATGACTCCATCATGGACGCTCGAACCGCTGGCCACTCCCACCGGGCCGCGACACCCCGACCGCCGCCGCACCCTACCGGCGACCCTTGCCATATTGCCATTTGTCTATTAGTCCTTGGAACGGACATAGCCGCCCACTAATAATTCGGGCTCCGGCCACCCCGCGACCCATCTGGAGCCCACTCATGCCCGTCCCCCGCACCCTCCTTCGAGGAACCCTGGTCCTGTCCGGACTGGCCACGGCGGTCGTCCTGGCCACCGCCGCTCCGGCGTCGGCCAGCGTCACGCCGGCGTCGGCCGACACGGGCGCACCGGCCCGCCCCGCCCTGGCCGTCGCGGCCGACCTCACCGCGACCATCAAGCTCAACAACTGCTCCGCCACGCTGGTGCGCTTCCCCCGGTCCGTCGACACCGACCGGGCGATGATGCTGACCAACGGCCACTGCTACGAGGGCGGCATGCCGGCCGCCGGTACCGTCCTGGTCAACCGGGCCAGCAGCCGCACCGGCTCGCTGCTGAACGCCTCCGGCCGCGCCGTCGCGACCGTCACCGCCGACCGCCTGCTGTACGCCACGATGACCCGCACCGACGTCTCGCTGTACCGGCTCACCCAGACCTACCGGTCGATCCAGTCGGCCACCGGACTCTCGGCCAAGACCATCTCCGCCAGCCACCCGACCAGCGGCACCAGCATGTTCATCCCGTCCGGGTACTGGAAGCAGGTCTGGCAGTGCTCGATCAACGGGTTCGTGCCGACCCTGCGGGAGGCGAGCTGGACGTTCCAGGACTCCATCCGGTACAACACCGGCTGCACGACGATCCACGGCACGTCCGGCTCCCCGATCGTCAGCACGGCCACCGGTGAGGTCATCGGCATCAACAACACCGTCAACGACAACGGCGAGATGTGCACGCTGAACAACCCCTGCGAGGTCGACCAGAACGGCAACACCACGGCCACCAAGGGGCAGAGCTACGGCCAGCAGACGTACTGGTTCACCACCTGCCTGACCGCCGCCAACACCGTCGACCTGAACGTGTCGGGCTGCCTGCTCCCCAAGCCGGCCGCGTAACCGGATGAACCGTCTTTCGAAAGGGGCCGCGGCGGTAACCGTCGCGGCCCCTTTCGACGCCCACCACCTCTTCCGACACCGACGCGTTCGGAGAACGACTCCCGGTGGGGCGTGCCGCCCACGGCGCCGGCAAGGCTTGCGATCAAAAGTGCCGTATGTTCCCTTGTAGGCAGTTCACCAGAAAGGGGTTCATTGTGGGTGATTTTCCCAAAGGGGGATAAGTGAATACCAACCACCGACCCGATTCAGCTGTTCTCCGCCGGCCCGGCCACGGGCCTCAGCACCGGTTCCCACGGCTGGTCACCACGGCGTTCGCGGCCATGTCGGCGGCGCTCGCCGCGACCCTGGCCGCCGGAGCGGCATCTCCGGCCTCGGCAGCGTGGTCCGGTGACCCGGCACCGGCCGCGGTAACCACATCCGCCCGGGTGCGCAACGGCACGGCCGCACAGAGTACGACGCCGGTGCCGGTGTCGGCACCGGCCGGTACCACGGTCACCACCGTCGCGGGGGGCGGCCTCCACAGCCTGATGGTGACCTCAGGCGGACAGGTCCTCGCCTGGGGCGACAACAGCGTCGGCCAGCTCGGCAACGGCACCACCGGCGGCAGCAGCACCGAACCGGTACCGGTCAGCCTGCCGACCGGAACCACCGTCACCGCCGTCGCCGCCGGCAACGGCCACAGCCTCGCCGTCACCACAGGCGGACAGATCCTCGCCTGGGGCCTCAACAGCGTCGGCCAGCTCGGCAACGGCACCACCGGCGAAAACAGCACCGTACCCGTACCGGTGGCGCTGCCGACCGGAACCACCATCACCGCCGTCGCCGCCGGCAACGGCCACAGCCTCGCCGTCACCACAGACGGACAGGTCCTCGCCTGGGGCCTCAACGGCGCCGGCCAGCTCGGCAACGGCACCACCGGCGAAAACAGCACCGTACCCGTACCGGTGGCGCTGGCTCCCGAAGCCGTCGTCACCGCCGTCGCCGCCGGCGACGGCCACAGTCTGGCGATGACCGCAGGCGGACAGGTCCTGTCCTGGGGAAGCAACGGCGTCGGCCAGTTGGGCAAGGGCACCACCGGCGGCAACAGCAGCGTGCCACTGTCGGTGTCGGCGCTGTTCCCGGCCGGCACCACTGTCACCGCCGTCGCCGCCGGCGGTACGCACAGCCTGGCGGTGACGTCCGCCGGGCAGGTCCTCGCCTGGGGCGACAACGGCGCCGGCCAGCTCGGCAACGGCAGCGCCGGCGGGATCAGGAACGCGCCGGAGTCGGTGTTGCTGCCGGCCGGCACCACGGTCACCGCCGTCGCCGCCGGCGACGCGCACACCCTGGCGGTGACCGCGGGTGGGCAGGCCCTCGCCTGGGGCCTCAACAGCGCCGGTCAGCTCGGCAACGGCAGCGCCGGCGGATTGAGCAGCGTACCGGTACCGGTCGCGCTGCCGGCCGGCGCCACGCTCGCCGCGATCGCCGGTGCCGGCTCGCGGAGCCTGGCGGTGACCGCGGGCGGGCAGGCCCTGAGCTGGGGTGACGACGGCACCGGCCAGGCTTAGCGGCCAGGGACGCGGGCGCCGGTTACCCGGCGACGATCCGTCGCCGGGTAACCGGCCCGCCGCCTTGCCGGCGGCGTACGGATGGGCGACAGTGCTCGGGTGACCCGCAGCCGGACCCGTACCACCGTTCTGGTCGCCGCGGCGCTGGTCGCGGTGCTCGCCGCACTCGGGGTACGGGCGGTGCTGGGCCGTTCCGCCGCCCCGCACGGCCCCCGGGCCGCGACGCGCCCGACGCCGCCCGCCGGCACGTCCCCGGCGCCCCGCACGCTGACCGTGCTGGGCGCCGGGGACGTGCTGCTGCACCCTCCACTGTGGGAGCAGGCGGCGGCGGACGCGCGGGCCCAGGGGCGGTCCGGCTACGACTTCGCACCGGTGTTCGCCGACGTCAAGCCCGACGTGTCAGCCGCCGACCTGGCGGTCTGCCACCTGGAGACGCCGGTGGGCGCGCCCGGTGGGCCGTTCTCCGGGTACCCGGCGTTCAACGTGCCGCCACAGGTCACCGCCGCCATCAAGGACGCCGGGTTCGACACCTGTTCGACCGCGTCCAACCACACCCTCGACGCCGGGGCGGAGGGCGTGTTCCGCACCGTGGACGCACTGGACGCCGCCGGGCTGCGCCACGCCGGCAGCTACCGGGACGCCGCGGCACAGCAGACCCCGAACATCGTGCCGGTACATGGCGTGGGGGTGGCGCAACTGTCGTACACCTTCGGCTTCAACGGCCTGGACCGCCCGGCGGGGCAGGAGTGGATCGCCAACCTCATCGACCCGGAAGCGATCATCGCGGAGGCGCGGCGGGCGCGGGCGGCCGGCGCGCAGATCGTCGTGGTGTCGCTGCACTGGGGTACCGAGTACCAGGTGGACGCCGATGCCGACCAGCAGCGCTGGGCCCGGCAACTGCTCGCCGCGCCGGAGATCGACCTGATCCTCGGCTGCCACGCGCACGTGGTACAGCCGTTCGAGCAGATCGACGGGGAGTGGGTGGCGTACGGGATGGGCAACGAGGTGGCCCGCCACGAGGATCCGATCGACGCCAGCCGGGAGGGCGTGATGCCCCGGTTCACCTTCACCGAGGCCACTCCGGGCCACTGGCGGGTGACCAGGGCGGAGGCGCTGCCGACCTGGGTCGAACTCACGCCGAAGATCCACATTGTGGAGTTGGCGCGGGTCCTGGCCGATCCGGCCACCCCGGCCCCGCAGCGCGCCGTCTACCAGGCCGCCTACGACCGGATCAGTCGGTCGCTGCGCAGCCGGGGCGCCGACGTCGCCGGCCTGGCCGTGGCGCCGGTGTCCGCCCCGGGGTCCACCGGCCCCCGGTGAGCGCCCCGCTGCCCGGCGACCCCCGGTGAGGGTTCCACCCTCCGGCGGTCCACGGTGGCCTCGGTTTCCGGCTGCCGGCTGCCGGCCAGCCGGCGGGCCCCCGGGGCCGGCCGGCACCGACCGTACCGGAGGTGGTCAATGTGCGGACGGGGCGACCGGCCCGGAGGGTCCGGCCCGGCGCGCGGCGTCGGCGGCCAGCGCGCCGTCCAGGCCGGTCTGGCGCAGTTGGGCGGCCACCATGCCGGTGGCGTTGCGGACGGCGAAGCCCACGTGCCGCCGGTACGCCGCGTTGCGGCCGGCGGCCAGCGCGCCGATCCCGGTCGAGTCGATGAACGTCACGTGCCGCAGGTCGACCATGATCTGGGCCGGCATGAGCCGGGTGGCGGTGTCGACGAGGATGTCGCGCAGCCGGGTGGAACTCTGGACGTCGATCTCACCGCGGATTTCGACCAGGACACTGCCGTCGGGAGCCCGGCGGGTGTAGATCATCGCATCTATCATACGTTTGTTCGTCTTCCTCCCGCTGCGTCCGGCGGCATCCACCGTACGCCCTATCCGCGATCCAAACGAACGGACAGGGGCGTTATACGTTCCGCTAAGTGAGCGTTACCTAGTGCAGTGACGATTTGAGTGGGTACCGTTCCCCCATGGACCTGACCTGGTCGACATACGAGGCCCACGGAGCCCCCGTCCTCGCGCTGGCCGGCGGATTGTGCGAGGACACGGTGCTGTCGGTGGAGCCCGAGGTGGCTCGCCTCCTGGCCGGCGACCGGCCAGCCCTGGTGATCGACCTCAGCGAGGTCGCGGCGTGCGACTCGGCCGGGTTGTCGATGCTCGACGCGTGCGACCGGGCGTCGACGGTGGCCGGGGTGGAGCTGCGGTTCGCCGCGCCGCGAGAACCGATCTTCCAAGCGATGCACGGACGCGGGCTGACCTCGCGGTTGCGGGTCTTCGGCAGCCTCGACGGCGCGAGCCGCGGCGACCCGCTCGACCGGCGGTAGCCGACCTCCGGGCCCGGGTGGCAAACCTGCTCGACCGGCGGTAGCCGGCCTCCGGGCGCGGAGCGCCCGCCACCCGGATCCGGCGGGCGCCCGCCACCGTTACTCCACCGTTCGGCTATCGACCGTTAGCCGGTCGCCTGACTAAGATCGCCGAACTATGGACATCGCAGTCCCCACGAAGCAGCCCGAACTGCGCATCAAGATCGAAGAGGTCGGCTCCGGCGAGGTCGTCTTGGCCGTCAACGGCGAGCTCGACTGCGCGACCGCCGACCAGTTGCGGACGGCGATCACCGCCCTGCTCAACCGGGGCGGTCTCACCGCGATCGGGCTCGACCTTCGCGGCCTGAGCTTCGTCGACTCCACCGGCATCGGCACCCTCGTGGTCGCCCAGCGCATCAGCCACCAGGTCGGTGTGCGGTTACGACTGACCGCTGTCAGCGCCTTCGCCGCCCGGATCCTCGGCATCCTGGGCCTCGACGTCACGCTCGGCCTGCCCACCGCCCGCGCCGACACCACCGCCCTGGTCAGCGCCGACTGACCCACCCAGCGGGTAGCCGGCACCGACCTCGTCGGGCGGGCGGCGCCGCCGCCGGTGCACGTTCCCGCCATCCTGTCCCGACCGGTTGACCTGGACCGCGCTCCAGCACCTAGCGTCCGTGGCATGAACGGTCACCCGATCACAGGCATACATGTCAGTACCTTCGGCGCCGCCAGCACCGCCGACGATGTTCTCGCCGGCGCCGACCTCAGCGACCGGACCGTGGTGGTCACCGGCGGCTACTCCGGCCTGGGCCTCGCGGCCACCCGCGCACTCGCCCGCGCCGGAGCGCGGGTCGTCGTGCCGGCCCGCCGGCCCGAGCCGGCGCAGCGGGCCCTCGCCGGCGTGGAGAGGGTCGAGGTCGACCGGCTCGACCTCGCCGACCAGGGCTCCGTCCGGGTGTTCGCCGAGCGGTTCCTGCACAGCCACCCCACCCTCGACATCCTGATCGCCAACGCCGGGATCATGGCCTGCCCGGAAACGCGGGTGGGACCCGGCTGGGAGGCGCAGTTCGCCACCAACCACCTCGGCCACTACGCGCTGACCCACCTGCTGTGGCCCGCCCTCACGGCCGCCGGTACGGCCCGCGTCGTCTCGGTCTCCTCCGGGTACGACCCGTCCTGGCGTATCCGATGGGACGACGTGCAGTTTTCCCGGGGCTACGACCGGTGGGCCGCGTATGCCCAGTCCAAGCTCGCGAACATCCTGTTCGCCCGCCATCTCGACCGACTCGGACGCGCGCACGGGGTCCGGGCCTTCTCCGTCAACCCGGGCTGGATCCGCACCGCCCTGCAACGGCACCTCACGGTCGACGAGATGGTCGCCGCCGGCTGGGTCGACGCCGACGGCAATCCGGTGCCGGGGCTGTTCAAGAGCCCGGAGCAGGGCGCGGCGACCCTGGTCTGGGCCGCCGCCTCACCCCAGCTCGACGGGCGGGGCGGCGAGTACTGCGCCGACTGCCGCATCTGCGACGACGGACCGGCAGAAGGCGGTGCGGCCGCCCACCTCTGGGCCCTCTCCGCCGACCTGACCGGCCTCGACCTCATCCGGTAAGTACCCCGGCAACCGCTTGACGACCGCCGTCGATCGGTTCGGCGCGAGCAGATCACGACGCGGCCCGGCGCCAACGATCGGAACATCCGCGTGATCCTGCGTGGAGCCCAAACAAGCCACGCCCCGTGCGGCTGTGCGGCCTTCGTCGAGCCGAAGACGGCCCGACGGAGACCACCCGCAGCCGACCCGCGGCGAGGACGCCGGAGGTCGATGGCGAACAGACGTGCGAACCGGTGGGCACCGGTGCACGTTGGTGGGATTTGTGTCAAGAATCGTGCTGTTCACCGGGTCCGCATCCGGCAACAATTTCCCCGCCAGCCACCGGTACGGTAAAAAACTTTCGGGACACCTTGCCGGCGGAGTCATCGGTATGCATCAATGGATCTCTCTTCCCCGCCCCGGAGGTCAGATGCCCACCCCCCTGTCCCGCCGCGCGGTCCTGCGCGGTGCAGTCGCCCTCGGCGCCGCATCCGCGGCGCCACTCGCCGCCCGGCCGGCTCTCGCCGTACCGCCGGATCCGGCACTGACACCCCCGTCAGCGTCGACCCCGACAGCCCCGACGACGCTCGCGGCGGTGGACCAGCCCACCATCGCCAGTTGCGCCGCCTGGGGCGCCCGGCCGCCGACGAACATCACGGTACTCCAGAACCGCCCCAACAAGATCATCATTCACCACACGGCGTTCCCGAACACCACCGACTACAGCCAGGCGCGGGCGTTCGCCAACGCCCGGGAGATCCAGAACCTGCACATGGACACCAACGGGTGGGGCGACTCCGGGCAGCACTTCACCAACAGCCGCGGCGGCTATCTGACCGAAGGCCGCCACGGCAGCCTGTACGCGCTACTGCACGGCCAGACCATGGTCCAGGGTGCGCACTGCGTCGGCCAGAACAACCAGGCCATCGGTATCGAGAACGACGGCACCTACCTCGACGTGCAGCCGCCGGCCGCGCTGTGGAACAGCCTGATCGCGTTCTGCGCGTTCACCTGCCAGCAGTACGGCATCCCAGCCACCGAGATCTACGGCCACAAGGACTTCAACAACACCCAGTGCCCGGGACTGCTCCACGACCGGCTACCCGAACTGCGGGCGGCGGTGGCGGCCCGCCTCGGCTGACCCGGCCGACCCAGTGCCCCCGGCCGACCCGGCGGCGCTCATGATCCGCGCAATGTCGCGGACATTGCTGTTATCCGCCGACGGTGTAGCAGCAATGTTTGCGACATTGCGCGGATCATGAGCAAGGGCTACTGCGCGAAGGTACGGGCCGGGCGGCCGGTCACCTGCGGTGCCATGGGTGGCGGTTCGACCTGGGTCAGATCCGGTTACCTGGCCTGCTCCGGGTCGGGCGCACCCCCGCCGTCATCCTGGAAGCCGTGCGGGCGCTCGCCCCGGTCCAGCCCGCCGACCATCCCGCGTCGAGGGGGCAGACGTAACAGCCGAAGGACGACGTGGTCCCGGACCAAGGTGGACGGTCCGGAGCGGCTGTAGGCGGGTACGTTGGCTGATCGCCTGATCGCCTGATCGACGGCTCGCGGACGCGGGGACTGCTGGCCGGTCACCTGCGCGACGGCGACCTCGTCAGCCGCCGCCTCGCCGGTACGGGGCGGCCCCCGCGACGATCCGTCAGGACAACGGGTGACCGGTGGTGCTGTCGACGTGGGCCGGAAGGTCGCCCTCATGATGGTCTCCCGTCGACGACGTGCCCGACGGCTCGAACATGAGGATCTCCCCACCCGGCGACGACGGCTTGTGCTCGGTGCCCCTCGGCACCACGAACGTGTCACCCTTGTGCAACACCACCGTGGTCTCC
The DNA here is from genome assembly GCF_049999945.1 of Planosporangium spinosum. Lineage (NCBI taxonomy): Bacteria > Bacillati > Actinomycetota > Actinomycetes > Micromonosporales > Micromonosporaceae > Planosporangium > Planosporangium spinosum. Next base: position 90,423 of record NZ_JBLYUB010000002.1, read on the forward strand.
ACGCCGTCGGCGTCACGCAGCGCGACGTCGAACCGGCCGTCGAGGACCAGGAAGAACTCGTCGGTGTCCTCGTGGACGTGCCAGATGTGCTCGCCCCTGGTGTGGGCGATCCGCACGTCGTAGTCGTTCACCCGGGCCACGATCCGGGGGCTGTAGACGTCGTCGAAGGACGCCAGCGCGTCGGTCACATTGACGGGATCGGTATCCATGCCACCGATCCTGGTCGGCCCGGTGGCACCGGACCAGGGGCCGGGGTTGACCAGTCCACGGCGGGGTAGCCGATGGGGCGATCCGGTCGACGTACGGCACCACCCGACCGAAGGGAGCGCCCACGATGAGCGTACGCCTGGTCACCCCCGACACCGCCGAGACGATCGCCGTCGGGCCGCTGCACATCCGGGTCCTGGAGGACGGCAGCCACACCGGCCACCGGCTCGGTCTCGTCGAGGTGTCCCTCGCCCCCGGCAGCCCCGGGCCGCCGCAGCACGTCCACCGCGAGCACGACGAGACGTTCTTCGTGCTGTCGGGGACGGTACGGTTCATCTCCGGTACCGACCACCTGGACGTACCCGGCGGCGACCTGGTCACCGCGCCGATCGGCACCCCGCACACGTTCGCCAACCCCGACCGGGACCGGCCGGCCACGATGCTGTGTACGGTCACGCCGGACCGGTACGTCAACTACTTCCGGGAGCTGGGAGAGCTGGCCAGGGGCGGCGAAGGGGCCGATCCGCTGGCGATTCTGGACGTGATGAGCCGCTACGCCACCGAGCCGTACCGGCCCTGACCCGCGATCCCCGGGACGCCCGGAGACCGCGGTCAGGCCAGCGCCCGCTCGTAGCAGACCGAGACCTGCGAGCCGACGTAGCTGCCGAACAGCGGGATGCTGCGGTAGCCCTCCCGCTCGTAGAAGCGGATCGCCTCGGGCTGGGCGGTACCGGTCTCCAGCCGGAGGGTCGACCAGCCCCGGACGAGCGCGGCCCGCTCCAGCGCGCGCAGGATGTCGGTGGCCACCCCGGTGCCTCGCGCGCCCGGCACGACGTACATCCGCTTGATCTCCGCGACCGACGCACCGAGCCGGCGCAGAGCACCGCAGCCGAGCGCGCTGCCATCAGCCCGATGGACCGCGACGAGGAACACGTCGATGTCTGCGGCCGACGGAGGTATCCCCGGCTCGTGGTCGTCACAGCCGTAGCGCTCGTCCAGCTCGGCGCGCTGGGCCGCACGCAGCGCCGTACCCGTCGGGTCGTCCCAGGGGCGCTCCTCGATCAACCAGTCCGCCATGCTCGCCTCCCCGCTCATAACATCCGTTACGATAACGGATGTTACAGTAACGAGCGTTACGAACCGGTGAACCGACCTCCGGGAGCGGCCCATGTCACGTACGGCCAACCGCCCCGCCCAGGAACAGCTACTCTCCCGGGCGGTCTGGGAGGTGCTCGCGGAGCAGGGACTCGACCGGCTCACCATCCGCGCCGTGGCGGCCGCCGCCGGCTGCACCACCGGCCTGGTCATGCACCGCTTCCCCAACCGGCGGGCGCTGCTGCTGCACGCCCGACAGTTGCTGCACGAGCGCACCCGGCAGCGGATGGAGACCCGCGAGGCGTCCGCCACCGACCCGCGCGCCGCGCTGCGGGCGGTACTCGCCCAGAGCCTCGCCCTCGATCCCGACAGCCGCACCCACGCCGTGGTCTGGCTCGGGTTCCTCGCCGCGGCCGTCAGCGACCCCGAACTCGCCGCGGCCCACCGCACCCACAACCACGCCTGGCGCGACCGCGTGATCCGACTCGTCACGGGCGCCGCGCCCGACTGGCCCTCGGCGCGGGTGGCGACCAGCGCGACCGCCCTGGTCGCCATGGTCGAGGGTGCGGCCGTCCTCGCCGTGGCCGATCCGGACGGCTACCCGCCCGACGCGCAGCGCGCCGCGCTCGACGCCACGCTGACCGCGTACGGCCTCGGCTGAGCCCGGGGGCGAGCACGGCCCCTCGGCCCGACATCGACCCGGGTGATGCGTCCTACCGGGTTCAGGGGCGGCGCCTCCCGGTCGCGCCGGCTCAGTCCACGGTGTCCCCACCCAGGATCCGCCGCATCCGCCCGACCGGCAGGGCCGGGTTGGCCGCGGCGTCCTCGGCCAGCTCGGGATCATTGAGCAGCACGACGATCCGCGGTACCGGCAGGCGCGGACAGCTCGCCATCGCCTGACGCACCACGGCGTCCGGGTCGGCGCTGAGCCGGTCGACGAGCGTCGGGTCGGCGTACGGATCGAGGGCGACCAACCGCCGTACCGCCGGATCGGGGTCATCGGCGAAGCGGGCCAGCCCCTCGGTGGGGAACTGCGGCAGCTCGCTCAGCTGGTCCCGACCGCACCGGTCGCACGAGCGGTACTCGAGATAGCAGCGCAGCAGCAGCGCCGGTGGCGCGGCCGGATGGTGCTGGGCGAGCAGGACCCGTACCCCGAGATCGGGATCGTCGGCGAGCAGCGCGACCAGTTCCGCCGGCAACCGGGGATCGCGGGCCGCCCGGCGGCGCAGCAGCGGGTTGACCGAACGGGCCCACCGGATCGAATCGACCAGCTCCGGCAGGGAGCCGTAGGGGTACCGGCCGGAGCACGGGACGTCCGCATGGCCGAAGTGCCCGTCGCCCGGCACCGTCGTCACGTCGATGTCGATACCCGCGCGCTGCCACTCAGCGAGACCGGGGTGGACGGAGACCGCGGTGCGCACCTCGACCGCCGGGTCGGCGGCGAGCCGGGCGAGCTGGTCATCGGTCAGGTCGACGCGCCCGGCGAGTCCCCCGCGGACCGCCGGGTCGGCGTGGCGCAGCAGCGTGTCGACCACGTCCGGCGGGGTGGTCGGGTTGCCACCGAGCACACCGAGCGCCGCCACGTCACCGCCGGCCAGGACCTTGTCGACCAGCGCCCGGGACAGCGGACGCTGGAGCACCTGCCAGTAGGCGTGGCCCTGCTGGTCCGGTAGGTCGGCCGGCTTCATCACCCGCTGCCGGTACGCGACGTGCGCGGCCACCGCCTGCCGAACCTCGGGCGCCTCGTCGTCGAGCAGCGCCCGGCGGGCCGGCTCGTCCAGCACGTCCAGGAAGCCGGCGGCGTACCCGCGTACCCCCGGGCGGGGGTGCGCGGCGGCCAGCCCGATCAGGTGCCGGTCGTACCGCATCGCGTGGAACAACTCGCTGAGCAGCTCGACGCGGTTGAACAGCGTGCCGGGAGGCGGGTCGTCGAGCTCCGCCAGCAGCCGCACCAGCACGGCGTCGGGGACCGGTCGCTGGCCGGGACGGCCGAACGCCCACATCCGCACCAGGTAGTCCGGGTCCGCCAGCAGCACGGCCCGGGTTTCCGGGTCGAGCCGAACATGGGTGGCCAACGCGCCCCGGATCCGGGGCGACGGATGGCGCAGCATCGCGTCCCGCAGTGGCGGCGGGATGTCACGGCGGCGCCGCAGCCCGTCCCGGACCTGCTCCGGGTATTCCGCCACGAGCCGGAGCAGGACGTCGATCGGCGACGCCGGGTTTCTCGCCAGCCCTCTCAGCAGCGGTGCGGGCGAAATCCGTTCATCGAGCTGGGCCTCACTCTTCACCGGCCGGAGCGTAGGACGGTCGCGCCACCCCACGCGCCCGCCGGACACCGCGCCACCCCACCCGCCCGCCGGACACACGGCCTGCCCGGCGCGCCGCCACCCCGCCCACCTGCGCCACTCAACGCCGCTCCAAGATCCGCGCAATGTCGCGAACATTGCTGCTACCTCACGCGGGATAGCAGCAATGTCGGCGACATTGCGCGGATCTTGGGCGCGCGACCCACCCCCACGCCCGGCGACCCAGCGCCCGGCGACCCAGCGCCCGGCGGTCCACCCCGCGCCCGGCGGTCCACCCCACGCACAGCGGCCGTCCACCGGCGCCGGAGTCGGGCTTGACTTAACCGCTTAAGTTCGCCACCATCGGGGGCAATTTCATCGACGCACATCGTTATATGAGGAGAACGTAATGAGATCGAGGAGATCCCGATGAGATCCCGCGCCGCCCTGGTGGCAACCGCGGCGGCCGGCCTGGTGGTGGCGGGCAGCGCCGCGGCGGTGACCACCGCGTCCGCCGCCAGCAGCGGCTGTTCCGTGAAGTACACAGTGGTCAGCCAGTGGCAGGGCGGTTTCCAGGGCGACGTCTCGTTCACCAACCTGGGCGGCCCGTTAAGTTCCTGGAAGCTGGAGTTCGCCTTCCCCGCCGCCGGCCAGAGCGTCACCCAGGGTTGGAACGCGACCTGGTCGCAGTCCGGCACGCGGGTCACCGCGTCGAACGTGAGCTGGAACGGCAGCGTGGCCACGAACGCCTCGGTGTCCGTCGGCTTCATCGGCTCGTGGAGCGGCAGCAACCCGGTACCCACCGCGTTCAGCGTCAACGGCGTGACCTGTACGGGCTCGGTGACGCCTCCGACCGGTAGCCCGACCACGGCACCACCGACGACCGCGCCGCCGACCACCACCCCGCCCACCAGTCCACCGCCCGGCGGCACCGCGCCAGCGTTGCGCGTGTCCGGCAACAAGCTGGTGACGGCGAACGGGGCGGCCTACCGGCTACTCGGAGTGAACCGGTCAAGTGGTGAATTCGCGTGCGTACAGGGCAAGGGGATGTGGGACAGCGGCCCGGTGGACCAAGCCTCAGTCAACGCGATGAAGTCCTGGAACATCCGCGCGGTGCGGGTCCCACTGAACGAGGACTGCTGGCTGGGCACCTTCGGCTCACCGAGCGGCACGCAGTACCAGCAGGCGGTCAAGGACTACGTGAACCTGCTGGTGTCCAACGGCATCAACCCCATCCTCGACCTGCACTGGACCCACGGGCAGTACACCGGCAACATCTCGGCCTGCGCAGACGTCAACGCGACCTGCCAGAAGCCGATGCCCAGCAGGGAGTACACGCCGAAGTTCTGGACTAGCGTGGCCAACACGTTCAAGGGCAACAACGCGGTCCTGTTCGACCTGTTCAACGAGCCGTACCCGGACGCGTCCAACAACTGGTCGGACATGACCGCCGCGTGGAAGTGCCTACGCGACGGCGGCACCTGTACCGGCATCAGCTACGAGGTCGCCGGGATGCAGGACCTGGTCGACGCGGTCCGCGCGACGGGCGCCGGCAACGTACTCCTGGTCCCCGGCCTGACCTGGACCAACGACCTGAGCCAGTGGCTGACGTACAAGCCGAAAGACCCCCTCAACAACGTGGTGGCCTCGTGGCACTCGTACAACTTCAACGCGTGCGTCACCCCGTCCTGCTGGGACAGCCAGATCGCCACGGTCGCCGCGCAGGTACCGGTACACGCCGGTGAGATCGGCCAGGACACCTGCGCGCACGACTACATCGACCAGCTCATGACCTGGCTCGACCAGCACCGTCTCGGCTACACCGCCTGGACCTGGAACCCGTGGGGATGCAGCGGCGGCAACGTCCTCATCGAGGACTACAACGGCACCCCGACCAACTCCTACGGCCAGGGCTACCGGGCGCACCTGCTCTCCGTGACCCCGTAACCGCATCCATCGACACCTCGGCCGGCCCGCCACCGTAGCCCCGGCACGGGCCGGCCGAGGTTCATCGACGCACGGAGGAACCGACCATGCCGCGAAGACCCGCCCTGTACACCGTCCTCGCCGCGCTCACGGTGACGCTGGTGTTCATCATGACCGCGCTGGCCAGGCCCGCGCTCTCGGCCGCTGCCGCACCGGTGAGGATCATGCCGCTCGGCGACTCCATCACCGCCGGGCCGGGGTGCTGGCGCGCCCTGCTCTGGAACCGCCTGCAGACCACCGGATACACCAACATCGACTTCGTCGGCAGCGTCCCCGACGGCGGCTGCAACTACGGGTTCTCGTACGACGGTGACAACGAGGGCCACGGCGGCTACTCCGCCACCGGCATCGCCGACCAGAACCAACTGCCGCCGTGGCTGAACGCGGCCAAACCCGACATCGTGCTCATGCACCTGGGCACGAACGACCTGTGGGGCGGCACCATCCCCACCGACACGATTCTGGCCGCGTACACGAAGATGGTCGGCCAGATGCGGGCCAACAACCCCGACATGAAAATCATCGTTGCGCAGATCATCCCGATGGCCTGCAACCCGTGCGCCTCCGGCGTGGTGGCGCTCAACAACGCGATCCCGGGCTGGGCCGCCGGGCTCACCACCGCCCGGTCGCCGATCGTCGTGGTGGACCAGTGGACCGGCTTCAACACGGCCACCGACACCGGCGACGGGGTACACCCGAACGACGCCGGCTTCCGGAAGATGGCCGACCGGTGGTACCCGGCGCTCGCGCGGGTCCTCGACGGCGTGGTCCCACCGCCGCCGACGTCGAGCCCGACTCCCACGTCCCGCCCTACGCCCACGTCGAGCCCCACTCCCACGTCCCGCCCTACGCCCACGTCGTCGCCGTCCACGACCCCACCGCCCAGCGGTACCGGGTGCGTCGCGGCCTACCGGGTGATCTCCCAGTGGGCCGGCGCCTTCCAGGGCGAGGTCACGGTGAAGAACGCCTCGACCAGCCCCTCGTCGAGGTGGACGGCCACGTTCACATACGCCAACGGCCAGCAGGTCAGCCAGGTGTGGAACGTGACGCTCACCCAGAACGCCGCGACCGTCACCGCCCGCAGTACGACCTACAACGGCAGCCTGGCGCCCGGCGCGTCCACGACGTTCGGCTTCCTCGCGTCCTGGAACAACGTCACCAACGAGGTACCCCCGGTGAGCTGCACGCTCACCTGAACGGGAACGGACGGGGCGGACCCGTGTCGGGTCCGCCCCGGCATGTCAGACGCGGCCGGCTCGACCGGCGGTACCGCCGTGGCGGGATTGTCCCGACGCGCCGACCCGCATGACGAAGCCGGCGATGACCAGGGCATGGCCTGAGCACTCCCACGCCTGCCACCGGGCCGTCCCCACCCGTATCGGCGGCATCAGCGTTGCCGGGGTCGTGAATCACCACGGACGGCGGGCGGCGCCGGGACCGGGGCGGGTCGGGGGCGGCGGGCCGGGCACCGCCGTTACCGGGTACCGGGCAGCCAGACGACGAACCGCATGCGCAGGTCGCCGGCGGGTACGCCGGGCAGGTCCGCGGCGGCCTGGACGAAGTGGGCCGACATGAGCAGCGACAGGCAGACCGGCGCCCGGTCGTACTCGGCCGCGAGCTGACCCCGGCGGGTCGGGCACGGCCAGGCGTACCCGCAGCCCACGCAGATCCACTGTGGCCGTATCGGCGAGTGCAGCGCGGTCACCGGAACCGCCTGACCCGTTGTGGGTGCAGCCGCTCGGCCAGCGCCACGATGGCCAGGCACGGGTACGCGTCCCGGCAGGTCACGCAGGTGAGCTGGACCGCGCAGCCCCACCAGGTGACGGTGGGACTGTGCGCGGCCCGTATCCGGGCCACGGCTTCCGGGTCCATGGCAACTCCCCTCTGAGTGGTGAGGGCACGACGGCCGGGGCCTTTAGCTCATCCGACCGCCGCACCCCGTACTCACCGCGCGGTGCTGGATTCCAGCCAACCGGTCGGAGGCGCCGCTCTCCATTGCGAGAACTGCGCGGATCTGATGCATCCCTGTTGCGTTGCATCACGGGACCTGGCTGAATGAATCCGTCACGCTGGCATGGCGAGGGGGAATACATCACGCCGCTCCGGCGGTACCGCCTGGCCCAGCGGCGCAAGGCCGTGGGGTTGAGCCAGGAGCGGTTGGCCGACGTCGTGGGTGTCGACCGCTCAACCGTCGTTCGGTGGGAACGGGCCGATACCGATCCGCAGCCGTGGCATCGGCCTCGCCTCGCTGCTGCTCTGAAGCTCTCAGTCGAGGAACTTGCCGAGCTGCTGGCCGACGTGGGTGAATCGGCGTCCCGGCCAAACGAACGCCTCCACTATGTCCTCATGCACCCCACCAGGGTTGATCTCGTTTCCGTCGCCTACCTACGGGAGCAGGTGGAACGCCTCGATGAGCAGTACGAGCATGTTCCGTCCACCCTGCTACTCGCGGAGGCCGGTCAACTCCACGGGCAAGCCGTCTTCCTGTGGGAACATGCCACCGCCGCCCGGGTAAAGCGCGAACTCACGGCGGCGGTCACCGAGTCTGCGACTCTGATGGGCCAACTCGTCTGGGACGCGTCCCATCGACGCGACCACACCGTTGCGGCCAGCTACTTCGACCAGGCGATCACCGCCGCCCGGCAGATCCGCAACACCGTGGCCGAGGCCAACGCAGAACTGCGCAAGAGCTACCTTGCCCTGTACGGAACGGGCAACCCTGCCGCTGGCCTGGCACGCGCCCGCCGTGCAGCCGTCACCAGTCAACACGACAGTCACGTCATCGCCGGCCTCGCTCTGCTCCACGTCGGGGAGGCGTACGCCATGCTCGGCGAGGCTCGGAGCTGTGGTGAAGCGCTTGCGGCCGCAGAGACGCACTTCGGCCGGGTTCGGCCGGATGATCCGGCGACTGCCTTATTCTGCCCGAGTCAGCACGGGCGGCTCGTCGGGTCGTGCTGGCTGTCCCTCGGCAGACCGGACAAGGCCGAACTGGTTCTCGACGCGACCCGGCAGCTTCCCCAGTCACGACGGAAGGCAACCGCCATCGTGCTCGGCAACCTGGCGCTGGCGAGCATCCGGCAGCGCGACATCGACAGCGCGACCGCCCGCCTCCATGAAGCAATCGACGTGGTCGAGCAGACGCGCGGAGGAGGCGGCCTCAACATCGTGTTCACCGCTGCCCGGGAGCTGCGGCCCTGGCGCAACGAACCGACGGTACTGGAGGTCAACGATAGGCTTCTGACGTTGATGACTGCCGCGTAGGAGCCCGCCATGCCGGACACCAAGATCGACAAGGCCAAGCAGGCAGCCCGCGAGCATGTCTGGACTGCCCTGGAACGCGAGGGCGCCGCACCACCCGGGGTTCTCGGGCACATCCCGGACTTTGAGGGAGCTGACCAGGCAGCCGCCCGGCTCGCTGACCTGGGTCCGTGGCGAGCGGCGTCGGTCATCAAATCCAATCCGGACAAAGCCCAGTTGCCGGTACGCGTCAATGCCCTCCGCGAGGGCAAGCTGCTCTACATGGCGGCGCCAAGGCTCGCCACCCCGAAGCCGTTCTACCTGCTCGATGCGGCTGAACTGTCTGAACCGTTCGAGAGGGCCGCGACCGGTGCCGGCGCGGCCGGCGCTGCACTGACCATCGGGGTAGACGAGATGCGCCCGGTTGGCCTCATCGTCTGCGGCAGCGTGGCCGTCAATCGCGGCGGCGTACGGGTCGGCAAGGGCGCCGGGTACTCGGACATCGAAGTTGCGCTGCTCACCGAGGCTGGACTGATCGGACCGGACACGACGATCGTGACCACCGTGCATCAGCTTCAGGTCATTGACGATGACCTACCGGAAACCGAACACGACTTCAGCGTCGACGTGATCGTGACACCCGACGAGGTGATCGAGTGCGGCCCCGCGCGACGGCCCGCCGGGATCGTCATGGAACATCTGACGGCCGGGATGGTACGGGAAATCCCCGTTCTCGGCCGACTCGTGCACGTCCGTGGCACTACGCCGTCGACATAGATCGGACGAGACACCCAACGGAGCGTCATCGGACGGAGGGTCGGCGGCGGCATCGGTCGCCACCGTGCGCCGGCAGGTTGCGTCACTCGAGGCACTCGTCGCGGCCGGCGCTTCGCGCGGTCGTGGTCCCGGTCGGCAACCACAGCAGGAGCGCCGCTCCGAGCAGTACGCCGAGGTTGGCGCCCACCACTCCCAGCCCGGTGTGATGGCCCGTGAACAACCAGATCACCCGGCTGCACAGCAGACCGAAGGCCGCCATGGCCGCACCGGCCGGCAGTAGCCGGCGAGACGACAGTAGCCGGCGAGACGACAGTTGGCGGGACAGTAACAACCGGCGGGACGGCAGTCGGTGACGAGGCGGCCGGTTGTCCCGGTCGGCCTGCACCGCGGCGTTGGCCAGCACCGCGATCGCCGGCAGCAGCCAGACCAGGTGATGCAGCCAGGTGATCGGGCTGACCAGGCAGGCCGCCGTGCCGGTGAGCGCGAGCCCGGCCACGTGGTCACCGGCGGCGGCCGCCCGTCCGGCGCGCCACATCCACAACGCCAGGACGCAGGCGGCGAGCGCGAGCCACACCGCCGTACCCCGGCCGGCCGGGTACAGGCGATGGACCAGCCCGGACAGGGACTGGTTGGAGACGAACGCGAGATCACCGATGCGCTGGGTCTGCCACAGCGCATCGTGCCAGTAGGCGGCCGACGTCTCGGGCGCGATGAGCCACGTCGATCCTGTCGCGGCCGCGCACGTCGTGGCCGCCACGGCGGCAGCGCGCCACTGGCGGGCGACGATCAGGTACAGGATGAAAATGGCCGGGGTCAGTTTGATCGCGGCGCACAGTCCGACGCACGCGCCCGCCAGCGGCGAGCGCCCGAGGAGAACCAGCAGATCCACCGCCACCAGGGCCAGCAGCAGGACGTTGATCTGTCCCAGAGTGAGGGTGTCCCGCCACGGCTCGAACGCCGTCAGCAGAATCATGCCGCCGGCCACCGTCCAGCCGTTGCGGATCGCCGGATCGAGCAGGCGGGCGAGCAGAAAGATGGTCGCCCCGAGCGAGCACGTCGCCAGCACGGCCGCGGCGACGGTCCACGGGACGGCCGCCATCGGGAGCATGACGAGCGCGGCGAACGGCGGGTACGTGAAGCCGTAGGCGCGCTGCTGGCCCTGGAGCAGGTATCCGTACAGGTCGCCGCCGTGCGCCCAGCGGGTGACCGCCCCGTGGTAGACCCTGAGGTCGAACTGCCCCTGCCAGCGCGCGGAGGCGACGACGAAGAGACCGACCCCGGCCGCGAGCACGGCCAGGACCAGCAGCCGCTTCGCGGTCGTTCCCTTCTCCGGCACGGCCGGTGTCGCCACGCGGGCGGTCGCACCATCCGGGCACGCGGGCACGGCCAGCACGTCGGATCGCGGCGAGGAGTTCGCCAGCGCGGTACCCACCGTCGTCGCCATGGGGCTCATCCCAATCCCGTCCCCGTCATCCGCAGACCTGCGCGGGGCGCTCAAACGATCCCGCCGGACGCTCAAACGATGATGTACAGCTCTTTTACGCAGAGAAACCGCATATTGGGCATCCGCGCCGTCACAATGTACGCGCCGGCCCCTCGGATTTCGCCGGTGTCGGCGGAGTCGCTCGGGCATGAACCACGACCTGAACGGCCTGGCCGATCGGCCGTTCGGCCCGCCACGCCACCCGGCCCCGGAGTGGTCAGCGAACTGGCCTTGTCTGCCGGATCAAGCCTGACCCACTGCCCCACCGAACCGCCGATCCACCGTCCGGAGTCGCCCCGGGTGGCGGGCAGCGTGAGGTGGCCGACTCCGGCAGCCTTCCCCTCGGCGCAGTGAGGGCACGGCGGCCGGGGCCTTCAGCTCGTCCGACCGCCGCGCCCGGTACCCACCGCGGTATTGCATTCCGCCAACCGGTTGTCGCCATCACCCTCCATCGCGAAAACCGCGGAGGGCCAATGCATACCCGGTGTGCGGCGTGACACGACATGAGTGAATGAACAGTCACGCGGGCAGGGCGAGGTGGTGAGTGCGACAGGGGTCCGTCACCCGAACGGCACCGCGGCTTCGCCGAGGATTCCTTGCCGCGGCTTCGCCGAGGATTCCTTGCCGCGGCTTCGCCGAGGGTTCCTTGACACACATCAATACGTCACCTCATTCTCGGAGCATGCCAGCCGTGAATCCGTACCCGCGTCGTCGCTTCCGGCTCCCGCTCTCCGCCGCCGTCGTCGGCGCCATCGCGCTCACCGCCGCGATCGGCGTGACCGGCGCCCGGGCCGACACCGGGTCCGCTGCTCTCCCGGCCACGGCCTCCGCAGCCAACACCGGCGCGACCGCGCCGCTCGCTCCGGCACCCGACGCCCCGACGCCGAACCCCTCACCGTTCCCGCCCGGACCGCCCACCAACCTGACCGCCACCCGCGTCACCTCGACCACGGTCACACTCAGCTGGACGGCCTCGACGCCGGGATGCTGCCCGGTCGCGGGCTACGACGTCGCGTACTTCCAGGCGTTCAACGATGTCGGCACGTCGCAGCGCGTCGGCTACGTCACCACCGTCACGATCAGCACGGGCATCCAGCCCACCACGGAGTACCGCCTCTGGGTCACGGCCTACGACGAGGGCGGGGTCCACCACTCGACGTCCTCGAACACGGTCACCGTGGTCACCCCGGTCACGGACACCGGCGACACGACGCCCCCGCCCGCCCCGTCACCCACCCCGACACCGTCCCCGCCCACCGGCTGAGCCGCCCGGCGGTACCCGCGTCAGCCCCGCTGGGTACCCCGCTCCCCCGGTACCACCGGGTGCACGTCCAGCCCGCCGCACCCGTTCGCCTCCACGTCCAGCCGCACCGAGTGGGTCTCGTCGGGCGGGGTGACCAGCACACCCTGGTACAGCGGGCAGCTCGTCGCGCCGCCGGGCGGCACGTTGGTCCCTTCGACCAGCGCCGAGGCCACCCCGCCCGGCGCCAGGTCGACGACCGGCGGCTGCCCGTTCGGGTCGGCCAGGCCGCCGAGGTATCCGGACGGCGTACGCCGGGCCTGCGCCACCTGGGCGCCCTGGGCGTCGAGGGCCGCCACACCCGGGTACCCCTGGAGCCGGCAGGTCGGGGTCTGGTCGTGGCGGAAGACGAGGACGAAGCCGTAGTGGCCGGCGGCGGCACCCGAGTGGACCAGGGTGACGTTGAGGTGGTCGAGGGTGCAGGTGGACGAGCCACCGCCCGGACCGCCGGACGGCTGACCACTCGCCGGAACGACGGCCGGGGGCTGCGCCGACGCCGTCACCGGCGGTGATACGGGCGGCGTCGACGATCCGGGCGCCGCCGGTTCGCCCGAGCCACCACAGCCGGCCAGCGTCGCCGCGGCCACGGTCGCCAGGCAGGTCGTGAGCAGCGTTCCCCGTACCATCAGTACCCCGCTCTCCTCGGCCGCCGCGTTCGAGGGCGGCCCCGACATCGCGGTCTAGCGATATACGCGAATGTAGTCGCGCTCGGCCCGAAACGGGCCCATGTGTCCGGTGCCTGACGGGCGACAACCCGACACCGACCCGCACCCCGGCCGCGCACCCCAAGGTCGCCGCAACGTCCGGGAAGTTGTGGCTTCAGCCCCAGCCGGAGACCACGACTTCCCGGACGTTGCGCCGATCTTGGCAGCCTCCTCCGGTCGGCCAGGGTGGTCGGCGTCAAATAGCTACTGATATTGATCGACATGGACCGTACGATCTTGCGCGTGTCCATCTCCCTACCCCCGCCCGACTTCGATCCGGCCGCCGCGTACCCCGAGTTGCGCAGGTCCGCCACGCCGTCACGGCCGGTGACTGGCCGTCGATAGCCGCCTTCTTCTCGCTCCCGGCCACGCAGGCCGACCCGGGTCTCCAGTACGCCGCCGCGTGGGTCGTCGCGGAGACCGCCGGCACCGGCGCGTTCCTGGAACAGCAGGCCGCGACCGAGACCGCGTCGACGCTGGCCCGTACCCTGCTGGCCACCCGTCTCATCCATGTCGGCTGGGGCGTACGCACCGGTGCGCGGGCTCAGCACGTCAGCCGGCAGCAGTTCGCGACGTTCCACGAGTACCTCCGGCGCGCCGAGCGGATCCTGATCGAGGTCACCGCACTCGAACCGGAGAACGTGACCGCCTGGACGCTGCGCCTGACCACCGCGCGCGGGCTGGAACTCGGCCAGTCCGAGGCCCGCCGCCGCTACGACCGGGCAGCCGCGTACGCCCCGCACAACCTGGACGCGCAGCGCCAGGTCGTCCAGCAACTCTGCCCGAAGTGGAGCGGCTCCTGGGAGGCGATGCACACGTTCGCGCGGGACTGCATGACCAGCGCTCCGGACGGTGCGCTCAGCGCCGCGGTGGTCGCCGAGGGGCACCTCGAGCGCTGGCTCGACCTGAGCGACAAGGAGGGCGCGGCGTACCTGCGCCAGCCGGCCGTACAGCAGGAACTGGTGGAGGCGGCTTCGCGGTCGGTGCTGCACCCGTCGTTCCGGCCGGCGTACGGCTGGGTCCTGGCACACAACCTGTTCGCCGCGGTCTTCAGCCTCGCCGGCCGGTACCGGGAGGCGGCGGTGCATTTCCGCGCGGTGGGTCACCTCGCGAGCAGGTTCCCGTGGGCCTACCTCGGCACCGAGGCACCAGCGTTCGAGCGGTACCGCGCCGAGGCGCTGCAGAAGGGGGCAGCGGCGTGACCGGCGAGGAAGGAAGCGGCGGCATGACCGACCGGATCGAGGTCGACGGGGTACCCACGCTGGTCGCCCCCACGTCCGGGCCGATGCGGGCCGGCCTGGTGTTCCGGGTCGGCCGGGCCGACGAGACCCTCGCCCGCGGTGGCATCACCCACCTGGTCGAGCACCTGGCGATGTACCGGCACGGCCTCACCGACTACCACTACAACGGCATCACCGGCACGGTCGTCACCCATTTCTACACGCAAGGCAACGAAGACGACGTCGTCTCCTTCCTGACCGGGGTGTGCGACGGGCTGACCAACCTGCCGTTCGAGCGGCTCGACACCGAGAAGCAGATCCTGCGTACCGAGGAGAACAGCCGGAGCGGCGGGGTCAACGACCGGTTGCCGCTGTGGCGGTACGGAGCCCGCGACTACGGGCTGGTCAGCTACCCGGAGTGGGGCCTGTCCGAGATCACCGCCGACGACGTGCGCCGCTGGGTCGACACCTGGTTCACCCGGCAGAACGCCGTGCTGTGGATCGCCGGTGACGGCGTGCCGGCCGGCCTGCGGCTGCCGCTGCCCGACGGGGTGCGCCGGCCGGTGCCCGCGCCCTCGTCGGCGCTGCCGGTGACCCCGGCGTACTTCCAGGGGACACGTACCACCGTCGTCCTGGACTCCCTGGTCCGCCGCCGGTCGGCCGCCCCGGCCTTCACCGGGGTACTGGAGCGGGAGCTGTTCCGCGCGCTGCGCCAGGAGGGCGGTTTCTCGTACACGATCGGCACGTCGTACGACCCGCGCGGTGACGACTTCGCCACCATCACGACGGTCGCCGACGCGCTGCCCGAGAAGCGCGACGCCGCGCTGGGCGCGTTCGTCGACGTGCTGGCGAAACTGAAGGTGGGCCGGATCGACCAGTCCGACCTCGACGCCTACCGGACGAAGGCCGAAGAGGCGATGTGCAACCCCGACGTCGCCGCCGCCCGGCTCCCGGGACGGGCGGTCGACCTGGTCACCGGCCAGCCGGACCATTCGCTCGACGAGCTGCGGGAACAGCTGCACGCGGTGACCGTCGAGGACGTCCACGAGGTCGCCGTCGAGGCGATGGGCGCGGCGCTGCTCATGGTGCCCGAGGGCCACCGGGCGGACTGGGCCGGCTTCACGGCGGCACCGACGGCGTCGGAACGCGCGGTGAGCGGGGCCGGATACCGGTCGCGCGAGGACATCGCGCAGAAGCTGATCGTCGGACCCGAAGGGGTCAGCATCGTCGCCCCGGACGCCGTGGCCACCGTGCGGTACGACCAGTGCGCGGCGAAGCTCGCGTGGCCGGACGGCGCCCGCCAGCTCATCGGGTACGACGGGATGTCCCTGCGGATCGAGCCGACCCTGTACGCCGTCACCCCGGCCGCGCTGGCGCCCATCGACGCGGCCGTACCCGCGTCGGTCACCGTACCCATGCCGGCCCGTCGGCCGGACGCCATCCCGCAGCCGGATACCCGGCAGGCCGGACGCACCGCGCGCAAAGGTGGCGTCATCGAAAAGACCGTGATGATCGTGCTGTTCGTGGTCGCCGGCCTGGTCGCGTGCGTGACGGGACTGGCCACGTTCGGCGGCGCCACCGACCCGGAGTCGCGGTCGGATTCCGACCTCTGGCTCGGCGTCGGCCTCTTCTGGTTCGTCGCCGTCATGCTCGCGCTGCCGGCGGTTCTCATCGCCCGCCAGCGCCGCAAGGCCGGCCGTCGGTAGCCTGACCGGCAAGCTCCCACCAGCCGCCGCCGGCCGGGAGAAGCGCACGTCACCAGCGCTTCTCCCGGTCGGTGACCCGAATCCGGGCACGGCACGACGGCACGGCGCATCGACGCGGCACCGCTACCGCGTGGCGCGCAAATATGGACATTAAGAATATTTACCGTATACCAGTGCAAAGAATAGAACATTCCGGATACCGGCCGGCCCTGGACGGCCTGCGTGCGGTCGCTGTCGGCGCCGTCATCATCTACCACCTGCGCGACGGGATACTGCCGGGCGGCTTCCTCGGCGTCGACCTGTTCTTCGTACTGTCGGGGTACCTGATCACCGGCCTGCTGCTCGACGAACATGCACGCACCGGTGGCATCAACCTGGCCGCGTTCTGGACCCGCCGGGTCCGCCGGCTCATGCCCGCGTTGCTGCTGATGGTGGTGGCGGTGGCCGTCGCCGTCCGGATCTGGGCGCCGCTCAGCGACTGGCAACAGCGCCGTGGGGACCTGCTCGCCACCATCTTCTACTACGCCAACTGGCACATGATCGCGGCCGACCAGTCGTACTTCGCCCAGTTCGCCGCGCAGTCGCCGCTGCGCCATGCCTGGTCGCTGGCGATCGAAGAGCAGTTCTACCTCGTGTGGCCACTGCTGGTGCTGGCACTGCTGCGCTGGCGCCGCCGGTGGATGCCGGCCGTGTTGGCCCTTGGCGCCACCGCCTCGGCGATCACCATGATCATGCTCTACGAGCCGAACAACCCGACCCGCGCGTACGCCGGCACCGACGGCCGGGCCCAGCAACTCCTCATCGGCGCACTGCTGGCCCTGGCCGTCCGCCGGATCGCCGCCCGCGCCGAGCCGGGCGGACCGGGCGGACCGGTCAGCCGGAGCGCGTACCTGCTCGGCCCGCTCGCTGCGGCCGCGACGATCGCGTTCCTCTTCGTGATCCGCGATACCGTCGGCTTCTATTACCACGGTGGAGCCACCCTCATCGCCGTGGTGATGGCGGTCCTGATCTGGGCGGTGGAACGCGCACCGGAGTCGCCGCTGGCCCGCGTGCTGTCGATCAGCCCGGCCCGCTGGGTCGGCAGGATCTCCTACGGGCTGTACCTGTGGCACTGGCCGGTCATCATGTTCGCGCCCGACGTCATCCACACCTTCGCGCCCGCGTTTCCCGTCGGCGCCCGGGTGGAGTCGGTCCTGACCCTCATCCTGGCGACCGCGTCGTACTACCTGGTCGAACGGCCGATCCGGCGTGGGCGGCCGCGGTTGGCGGTGGGCACGCCGCTGCGACTGGCGGTCACCGTGCCCGTCGTCCTGGGCTGCCTGAGCGCATCAGTGGTCGTGAGCACCAACTGGACCACCGGCCTGCAGCGGCAGCAGCTGATCGGAATGGACCTGGCGCCATGTGGCAAAGACGTCGTGATGTGCTGGCGGGTTCCGGCACCCCACGGGCGGCCGGTGCTCGCCGTCGTCGGCGACTCCACCGCGATGGCCCTCGACCCGGGCTTCGTCGACCTGGCTCGTCGGCGCGGCTGGGGCTACGTGCTCGCCGCCAAGGTGGGCTGCGGCATCGGTGGCCTGCCGTTCACCCTGACCGCGCCCCAGCCGCCGACGCCCTATGAGACGCAGTGCGCCGCGGACGCCGACGAGCGACTGCGCAGGATGCTGGACACGTACCACCCGTCCATGGTCTTCGCGCTGTCGCACTTCGAGATCTTCGCGTACGCCACGCCTGACTCGCGACTCGTGCAGCCGCTCACCCCGGAGTGGACCACCGGGCTGCACGGCGCACTGCGCCACGTCGCCGAGCAGGTGACCGCCTCAGGCGCGACCCTGGTAACGCCAGGTGTGCTACCGAACTCCGGGAACGCCAAGGCATGCCTGGCGGCTCGTCCGGCGACGAACAGTTGCCGGCTCCCCTCGTCGTCCACCCCGACCGGCGACGCCGTCAACGACATCTACGAACAGGTCGCGGCCGAGACGCCGGGCATGCACCTGGTGATGATGCAGCGGACCGTCTGCCCGGACGGTACGTGCCCGATGACCATGGACGGGCTCGTCGTGCGCTACGACGGCATCCACTTCACGCCGCAGGGCGCACGGTGGTTCGTCGGCAAGCTGGCGCCCCAACTGCCCGACGCCGGCTCGGCGAGAGCGCAGTAGGCCGGTCGGCGAGGGAAGCGGACACTTCCGGCCGGCGCCGGAGGAGCGGGCGAAGCTCGGCCGGGTGCCGAGCGGACGACGACAGGAAGAAGGGGTGGCCCGCCATCGGGCCACCCCTTCTTCGTCGCTCACGACACCCGTGCCGGACACCGTCCGGTGGTCGTTACCGGGGGACGGCGGGCAGCAGGTCCTTGCTGTGGGTACTGGCGTACGCGGCCACGTTGTCGTTGCGGACCGCGTTCCACAGCTCCGGGGCCTGGTCGGCGTTGAGGTAGACGACGCTCTGCGTGCCCTCCATCCCGGTCCCTCGCACCGGAGCGGTCAGGAACGTGGTGCCACCGCCACGGATCTGCGGGACGTCGAACGCCAACGCGCGCATCTGGGAGTTCGACAACTGGTCGTCGACCGAGATGGATTTGGTCATCGAGTCGATGAGACGGTAGGCCCCCACCGGGTCGCTGGCCGGGTTGAAGGTGCTGAGCTTCGTCATGACGGACCGTATCAGGTTCTGCTGGCGCTTGACCCGGTCGAAGTCACCGGCCGCCAGACCGTGCCGCTGACGTACGTAGCCGAGCGCCGTGGTCCCGTCGAGGTGGTTGATGCCCTTGTGGAACCTGTTGCCTTCGAGGTCGACGGTGTCTTCGGCGATCTCGACGTCCACGCCGCCGATCGAGTCGATGATGGACTTGAACCCGGCGAAGTCGACGATGGCGAAGTGGTCGATGCGTACCTGCGTGAGGTTCTCGACGGTCTGGATCAGCAGGCTCGGACCACCCAGCGAGTAGGCGGCATTGATCTTGTTCTTGCCCTTGCCCGGGATGTCGACCCAGGAGTCCCGAGGGATCGAGATGACCTGTGCGGAGCCGTGGTTCGCCGGGATGTGGACGAGCATGATGGTGTCCGTGCGCTGCGCGCCCGGCACCCACGCCTTCCCCTTGGCGGCGCTGCCGGTGGTCTGCTCGGTGTCCCGGGAATCCGAACCGAGCAGCAGGAACGTCTGGCTGTCCTTGGTGGCCTCCGGCTTGGTCGGGCGCTTGCTCTCGTCCAGGCCGGCGAAGGCGTCCTCGATGCGACCGACGTTGCCGGACACCCTGTTCATCAGCGTGACCGCGGTGATGACCCCAGCGCCGACGAGGATCGCGGCGACCGCGCCGACCACGAGGAGCACCCGCTGCCACCGGGGCCGCGGTCGCTTCCCGCCGCGCCGACCGGATGCGCCACCGGCACCACCGGTGGCGCCGGTGGCGCCGGTGTTCCGCCGGCCGGGAGCGGGAGGCTGCTGCCCCGCCGCCTGGTACGGAGAGCCGTTGTTGGGCCGCGTCACTACCATGTCCTTCCGTCAGTCACAGTGCCGTGGGCTCCTCCGCCCACGGCAACGGACACCGCCCGCCGGCGCCACGACGGTGGCGGCGCCGGCGACGGTGACATCGATGCTTGGCTGTTCACAGAGGTCACGCGCGTCCCGGATCGACGGCTGCGCCCGGCCTGGTGACCACCGTCGCCCCGTCGGCGGCGGCCAGGTCCACGAGCGTCGCACCGTCGGCGGCGGCCAAGTCCACGAACGTCGCACCGTCGGCGGCGGCCAGGTCCACGAACGTCGCACCGTCGGCGACGGGAGCGGCGACCGGTTGGCCGGCGGCCGGCCCGTACACGGGTACCCGCAGGAGCAGCCCGACCGCGACCGCACCGGCGGCCAGCGCGGTGAGCAGGACCGGTGTCCCGGGCAGCGCGTCGGACACGACGAGCATGCCGAACACCGACGTCACCACCGACGCGGCGACCAGGACGCCCGGCACCAGCGGGCGGCTCAGGCCGAGCCGACGCAGCCGGTGGGCGACGTGGTCGGTGCCGCCGTCGAGCCAGCGACGACCCGCGGCCCGCCGCGAGATGAGGACCAGCGTCGTGTCCACCGTCGCGATGAACGTGACCAGCAGCAGGACGGTGGGCCCGTCGACCGGCGCGTCGGCGCGGTCAGTCAGTAGCACCGTCGCCCCGGCGAGAGTGAAGCCGAGGAACAGCGACCCGGCGTCGCCCATGAAGATGCGCGCCGGCGGCCAGTTCTGCGACAGGAAGCCACCCGCCGCCGCGGCCAGCCCGGCGAGCAGGACGGCCAGCCCGGGTTCGCCGTTCACCAGCGCGTACACGGCCAGCACCGCCGCCGTGCCGGTCGCGATCGAGCCCGCGGCGCCATCGGTGTTGTCGAGCAGGTTGAACGAGTTCGTCAGCACGACCAGCCAGCCGGCGGTGAGGACCGCGTCGAACCAGGCCAGACCGGAGACGGGTACCCGGGCACCGGACGTGACGAACAGTCCCGCGACCGCTACCTCGACCGCGAGCCGGGGCCCCGGTGGCAGGGTCCACGCGTCGTCGAGCAGGCCGAGGACGGCGACGACCAGGCCGCCCACGGCGAGCGCGACCAGCCCGGTGTCCCAGCGCGGTACCAGGACCAGCGCCGTCAGCAGCGCACCGGCGGCGACCGCGACCCCACCGAGGTACGGGGTGGGACGGGCGTGCGGCTTGTGCGCTGCGGGCCGGTCGGTGAGGCCGGACCGCAGCGCGAACCGGCGCATCACCTCGGTGAACCCGGCGGCGAGGACGAGCGAGGCCCCGGCCGCGGTGACGACCGGCGCCACGTGGGTGGCGGTGTACACGGTCAGACCAGCCCCGCGGCGGGCAGGGAGGGAGAGCCGGACGTGCGCTGGACCTCGGCGATGATGTCGTACAGCGCGTCGTCGAGGTCGCGCAGCGGCATCCACCCGGTCAGCGCCTGCAGCTTGCCGGTGTCGGGGACGCGGCGGTTCATGTCCTCGAAGCCGGTGCCGAACGCCTCCTCGAAGGGCACGAGCACGATGTCGGACCGGCTGCCCGTGTACTCGATCACGCGCTTGGCCAGGTCGAGGATGCTGATCTCGCCGCTGTTACCGATGTTGAACGTCTCGCCGATGGCGGCGGGCTCGTCCAGGAGCGCCACGAGGGCGGCCACCACATCGGCGACGTGCGCGAAACAGCGGGTCTGCTGGCCGTCCCCGTAGACGGTCAGCGGCTGGCCCGCCAACGCCTGATGCACCAGGCGGGGGATGACCATGCCGTACGCCGGGCTCTGGCGCGGGCCGACGGTGTTGAACAACCGGACGACGATCGACCGCAGTCCGAGTTCCCGGTGGTAGGCGGTGGCCAGGATCTCGTCCACCACCTTGGCGGTGCTGTAGGCCCAGCGCATGATGCTCGGGCTGCCCAGGATCCGGTCGGAGTTCTCCGTCAGCGGACCGCTGGCGTTCTTCCCGTAGATCTCCGACGTACTGGCCACCAGGATCTTGCACCCGTGCCGGTGGGCGGCCTCGATGATGTTCTCCGCACCCCGGATGTTCGTGTGCAGCGACCTGAGCGGGTGGTCGACCACCAGCTTCACCCCGACCGCGGCCGCGAGGTGGACGATCGTGTCGCACTCGTGCGCAAGCTGGTCGACCACCAGTTCGTCGAGCACTGATCCGCGCACGAACCGGAAACGCGGGTTCGTGGACGCTCGGTCGAGGTTCGACAACTGGCCGGTCGATAGATCGTCAAGCACGATCACGGACTCGCCACGGGCCAGAAGCGCATCGACCAGGTGCGAACCGATGAAGCCGGCGCCGCCGGTTACCAGCGTTGTCCCGCCGTGCATGCAGCACTCCTTGAAAGTTCAATGACGTGTTTCTACTTCGCCGACTCGCGGCTCTCCTGCGACCCGGAACCGGGCGCCTGGCCGTATTCTGTCGCTACGCGGACAATCTCCGCGTATCTATACAAAAAGGCAAGCACCGACACCGTCGCGTCGGAGTGTCAACGAGGAAAGAGACAAAGAGTGGCCGCCACTAGCCGAACAGCCCAACGGCAACAGCCCTACCGGCCAACCGACCTCATCGGAGGGTCCCGCCGTGCGGCGATTCTGGCAGTGTCGACCCTGGCTGTTCCGCTGGCCGTGTACCTGCTGTCCCGGCACGGTCTGTTCGCGGTGATCGGATTCGCCGTCGTCGCGCCACTGGTGGTGTTCACCCTTCCGGGGGTCACGGCCATGCTGGTCGCGCCGGTCGTCTCGGCACTCCTGCTCGCCCATGTCTTCCCCGACGCCGCGACACCCGCAGTCGGAGGTGCGTTGGCGGCGCTGGTGCTCGGCATGCTCGTACACATCTGCGCGGGAACGGCACGGCTACGGCGGGAACATGCCGCCATCGTGCTACTCGTGGTGGTGCTCGGCGTGAGCCTGCTGTTTCCGGCCGTCCCCCTGCACCCGACCGCCTCTCCCACGTACGACCTGATCGGCATGCTGGAAGGCCTGATCCTGCTGTCGGCGGCGCTCGCCGCACCGCCCTCGCCGC
Source organism: Planosporangium spinosum (assembly GCF_049999945.1). NCBI lineage: Bacteria > Bacillati > Actinomycetota > Actinomycetes > Micromonosporales > Micromonosporaceae > Planosporangium > Planosporangium spinosum. Next base: position 112,937 of record NZ_JBLYUB010000002.1, read on the forward strand.
GCCGTCTCGCCCAGGTGGTGGCGCTCACCGGCGCCGTCGAGGGGACGTACGCGCTGGTCCGAGGACTGTACGTGGACGGCCGTCTCGTGTCGGACACCCTGAATCCGAACTATCTCGGCGCCGCGCTGGTGGTGCCGGCGATCGCGGCCATCGGCCTGGCCTGGACGGACCGCCGTCCGCTGTGGCTGCTGGCTGCGCTGCCGACCCTGGCCGCGCTGGTCGCCACCCGCTCGCGGGGTGCGATGGTGGCTGTCGTCGCCGGCCTGCTCGTCCAGGCCGTCGTCCACCTGCGACGACTCCGGGGGAAGGCGCTGATCGCGGCCGCCGCCGCCGCCACCCTGCTGGCCACCGGCGCCCTGACCGTGGTGCAGCAGTTCGCCCTGGGCGGCCGCAGCACCGAGGAGCTCAGCACCAACAACGAGATCCGCGCCGACGCCGCCCGGTTCGCCTTGCACGTGGCGCTCGACAACCCCGGCCGTGGCATCGGTTACGGGATGTTCGCGCCGTACGCCGGCCTGCACTCCCCGCAGCACGTCGTCATCAACACGCACAACGACTACCTGCGCCTCGCCGTGGAAGCCGGCGTCGTGGCGCTGCTGCTGTTCGCGTACCTCCTCTGGCGGGGGCTGCGTGCGCTGCGGACCCCCGAATACACCGTCCTCGGCGCGGTGGTCGTCGCCTACGCGGTCGGACTGCTGTTCGCCAACACCCTGTCCAACCTCATCGTCACCGCTCCCTTCTGGGTGGCGCTGGGTGCGTTGACGGGCAACGCTGCCGCCCGTCGCGGCAAAGGACGCCACCGCCAGAATTCCGCCTCCTCGACCATCGCCTCGACCGACTGGCTCAAGGCCCGGACACCGGGGTCACCCCCGACGGCGGCGGGACAGTAGGAGGTCCCGATAGATCACCAGGTGCCGGTCGACCATCGCGTCGACGTGCAGCGTGGCCCGGGTCCACGCACGCGCCGCCGCGCCCGTCCGGCGCGCCGACCCCGGATCGACGAGCAGGCCGGCGATCGCCGTGGCAAGTGCCTCCGGGTCAGCCGGCGGTACCAGCACACCGCGACCGTCGGCCAGCAGTTCACCCGTGCCGCCGACCGCGGTGCCGACGACCGGCAGGCCGGCGGCCATGGCCTCCATGATCGAGTTGCTCAGCCCCTCCGCCAGGGAGGAGGAGACGACCAGATCGGCGCGAGCGAGAAGCTGGTCGACGTCGGTGCGCGCGCCGAGGAAGCGGACGTCAATGCCCAGCTCCGCCGCCTGGCGCTCCAGCGGGGCCCGCTCGGCACCCTCGCCGACCAGCACGAGGGTGCAAGGCGTACCGCGCTCGCCCAGCCGGCCCACGGCGTCGAGAAGGTATCGGTGGCCTTTGACGGCGCGAAGGTTGCCGACGCACAGCACGACGGGTAGGTCCGTGTCCACGTGGGCCGGCGGCGCGGGGTGGAAGGCCCGCTCGGGCAACCCGTTGTACACAACCGTCACCTTGTCTGCGGGCACACCTTCCTGGCGCCGGGTGTCCTCGGCCACCGCCTCAGCGTTCGCGATGAGCAGCGCGGTCCCCCGGTTCGCCAGCCGCTCGGCGGCTCGCCGCAGCGGCCAGCGTTCCTTGTAGGCGCCGAGGCTACGACGGCCGGCGACGAGCACCGGAACACGGGCCAGCCACGCCGCCGGCGCGGCCAGGAGGTGGCTGTTGAGCAGGAACACGTGCAAGACGTCGGGCCGGAGCCGGCGCAGGTGGCCCACCAACCGGGCGAACGCGACCGCGTCGATGAACGGCATCCGCCAACCCGCCGACCGCCTGGCGAGTCCGAGGTGGACCACCGGCACCCCAGCAGCCCGCAGCGCCCCCTCCCGGGCGCCGCCATCGAACAGCACCAGGACAACCGGCTCCACCCCCCGCGTCCGCAAGCCCTCGGCCAGCAGCACGACCTGCTTCTCGGCTCCACCGAGACCGAGATCATTGATCATCAGACAGACCCGCCGCGGCTCGCTGCGCATCTCGCTACGCCTCCCCCTCGTCCCAGAGCCGACCGGCCGCGGCCCCGGCTGGCTCAACGAACGCCCCGGCATCACCGACGCGGCCCGGATGAACCCCACACCGGCGCGACCGGTCGCGCGCCGCCTCGTTAAGCCGGTGGCACCGGCAACGAAGCGGAGGACGACCGTGCGACTCGTGAGTACCACTGAAGAACGGTTGCAGCGCACTCCGGACGGCCGGGTGTGGTCGACCGGCACGTTCGCGTACCGGTTCTGGCAGCCGTTCCTGTCCGTCTTCGACGAGGTCGCCGTCGCGGCCCGGGTGTTGCCGGTGGAGCGGGCGACCCCCGGCATGGCACAGGTCGACGGTGACGGGGTATCGGTGTGCGCGCTTCCGCATTACCTCGGCCCGGGACAGTTCCTGCGGCAGCGCGGCGCGATCCGCCGGGCGATCGAGCAGGCGGTGTCGCCGCGCGACGCCGTCCTCGTGCGGGCACCGTCGGCCGTCGGCGCGCTGCTGTGCTCAGTGCTCGAACGCCGGGGACAGGCATATGGCGTGCAGGTGATCGGAGATCCGTGGGACGCGTTCGGATCGGGGTCGGTCCAGCATCCGCTCCGTCCGCTGTTCCAGCGCTGGTTCGTCGCGCAGTTGCGCCGCGAGTGTCGGCGCGCGGCCTGCGTCGCCTATGTGGCCGACGCGCTACAGGCGCGCTACCCGACCAGACCAGGGGCATTCACAGCGACCTACTCCAACGTCGAACTTGGCGCGGACGCCTTCGTTGCCGAGCCGCGCACCGACCTACGTCGGGCTGGTGATCAACGGCTGGTCACGGTCGGCTCTCTGGAGCAGCTGTACAAGGGCACCGACACACTGATCGAGGCGGTTTCCAGGCTGCGCCGATCCGGGGTTCCGGTGCGCCTGGTCGTCGTCGGGGACGGCAAGTACCGGCCGACGCTCGAGGCGCTGGCGGCCCGGCTGGGCGTGGCGGACCTGGTGGAGTTCGCCGGGGCGGTGCCGCCGGGCGCCCCGGTACGGCGCCTGCTCGACAACGCGGACCTGTTCGTGCTCCCGTCGCGCGCCGAGGGTCTGCCCAAGGCGGTCGTCGAAGCCATGGCGCGCGCGTTGCCCTGCGTGGCCTCGACGGTGGGCGGTAACCCTGAATTGCTCCCGCCGGAGGACCTCGTCGCCCCGGGCGCCGCCGCCGCGCTGGCCGACCGCCTGCGCGAGGTGCTGCGGGACGAGGACCGACTGCGAGCGATGTCGGCACGCAACCTGACCCGGGCCCGGGACTACTCGATCGAGCGGCTGCGGCCCCGCCGCGAGGCGTTCTACCGGGCGTTGCGCGCGGCCGCGGAGAAATAATGCGACGGGCGGCCGAGCCTCCGACCGCCACGGGCCCGACCGGGCAGATCACCCGACCTGAACAGGGCGTACACCCCGACGCCGCAACAGTCCGGCGTACAGCGCCAGATGCTGGTCGACCATGACGTCGACGTGCAGGTGCGTCCGGCTCCAGGTTTGCGCCTCCCGCGCCAGCCGGCCGGCGTACTCCCGGTCGGACAGCACCGTGTACAGCCCGTCAGCCAGCGCCTGCGGGTCCGCCGATGGCACCAGAACGCCGCGACCGCGCAGGAGTTCCGGAGTGCCGCCGACCGTGGTCGCCACCACCGGCGTGCCCGCCGCCATCGCCTCCATCACCGCGTTGGGCATCCCCTCGGTCAGCGACGGAAGCACGGCGACGTCCGCACGTGCGAGAAGCCGGTCGACGTCCCAGCGGGTCCCCAGGAACCGGACGTCCACCCCGAGCTCGGCGGCCTGTCGGCACAGCGCCGGCTCTTCCGTACCTGCCCCGGCGAGCACGAGGGTGCACGGCGCGCTACGGTCGCGCAGGCGGCCGACCGCGTCGACGAGGTACTTGTGTCCCTTCTCCCACTTCAGGTTCGCCACGCAGAGCACGACCGGCAGGTCCGTAATCACCTCCGCCGGCTCCGCCGGGGCGAACGCCGGCTCAGGCAGGCCGTTGTACACCACGGCGACTTTCCGGGGCGAAAGCCTCTCCTGCCGGTAAACGTCGGCGGCGACCGCCTCGGCATTGGCCACTACAAGGTCGGTCATCCAGTTCGCCACCCGCTCCAGGGCGAGCATCAGCCGTCGGCCCTCTTTGAAATAGCCGAGACTGCGCCGGCCCGCGACCATCGCCGGTACCCGCGCCAGCCACGCCGCCGGGGCGGCAACCAGATAGCTGTGGAACAGGAACGCGTGCAGCACGTCAGGCTTCGTCCGGCGCAGATGGCCCACCATCCGGGCGAACACGGCGAGGTTGTGTCCGAACGCCCGGCGGCCGTTTCGCCGGCCGAAGCCGAGGTGGACAACCTCGACTCCGGCATCGACCAGCTCTGCCTCCCGCGGACCGCCACGAAACAGCAGTAGCACGCTGGTTGCCACACCCCGACGGCTCAGCTCTTTGGCCAGCAGCGCCACCTGTTTCTCGGCACCCCCCGCAGTGAGCTGACCGATCACCAGACAGACGCGGCGGACGCGCGAACCGCTCCCACCGTCGGCAGCCGACCGCCGACGCAAGCGAAGTAGCATTCCGTGATGGTACTGAGGACGCTCTGCGCGGCCGCCTTTACACGCCGTACCTGGCCGGCAGGCCCCAGTGCTCCGCGACGGTCAGTCCCCTGTCGAACCCGATCGGGCCGCAACCGTACGGCGTAGCCGCACGATCTCCGCCCGGCCCGGCAACAGTCCGGTGAGAGGCACCCCGGTGGCCCGCACGAACCAGGCGACCTGGCAGCCTGCCACGGCGACGTAGCAGGCGCTCGACGCCAGCGCGCAGCCGACGATGCCCCAACGGGGAATCAGCACCAGGCAGAGCAGGATGTTGGCGGCCACAGCCACCACCGTGATCGCCGTCATCCGTACCGGCCGGTCGAGTCTGAGCAGGTACACGCCGAGCGCGCGGGTCGCTCCGAGCGCGAACATGCCGGGTGCCAGTGCGAACAGCGCCGCCACGCTGCCGCGGAACGCCTCCCCGTACAGCAGCGGTACGGCCAGCGGCGCCACCACGCACACGCCGCCGACCGCCGCGCAGGCCAGCAGCGTCGACAGCCGGGTGGCCCGCGCGGTCACCACCGCCGCGTCCGTCAGCTCGCCGCCGGCCTGGCGGGACGTGGCCACCTGTGCGGCGGCGTCGGTGAGGATCCGGCTCATCTCGGCGACGGTGACGGCGGCGGCGTACAGCCCCACCGCCATTGCGTCGGACAGCGCGTTGAGGATGAGCACGTCCAGGCGCATCAGCAGGAACAGAGCCGCGAAGCCCGCATGGTAGCGGAGTCCGAACAGGACGGTACGGCGGGCGAAGCCGAGGTTCCGGTCGCGCAGCCGTGGCCGGATCGCCGGGATGAGGACGACCAGCGGGAAACCGACGCTGACCGACCATACCCAGATCGCGACGGCAACGGTGAGCGTGCCGGTGAACGCGCAGCCGAGCAGCACGGCGACCTGCAGCAGCGTCGTGATCAGGAGGCTGCGGTTGACCACGTCGACGCGGGCCTGCAGCACCAGCACGCTGTTGAGGTACAGCACGGTCATGCCGAAGGGCGCCGACAGGAGTGCCACGCCGGTGAGGGTGACGCTGGACAGTGGCACCACGTCCCGGCCCAGAACCGCCACCACTGCGGCGGCGGTGAGCGCCGCGAACCCCCCGACGACCGGGCCGAGGAGCGCCGCGTTGGCCGGGATCATCGCGCGGGCGTCCCGCCACAGCGCCATCTGCGCCTGCTCCACCGACAGGTGACCCACCGACAGGGTGATGGTGGCGAGCGTCATGACCACGGCGAACGCCCCGCGCCCCTCCGGGTGCAGCGCCCGAGCAACGACCACGCCGGTCACCGCACCGAGGACCATGCACGCGAGACGGGTCGCGGCCGTACCCGCGATCTGCCGGATCGTGCCTTTCACGGCAGCCGGCCTGTCACGGCAGCCACTGCCGGTAGATCGCCTCGTGCCGGTTGACGCAGGCCGGCACGCTGAAGTCCATCGCGGCCGCCCGCGCGGCGGCACCGAGCCGGACCCGCAGATCCGGGTCGTCCGCAAGCTGGGCGATCGCCACAGCCAGGGCGTCCGGCGCGCGTGGCGGGACGAGGATCCCCGTCACCCCGTCAACGACCACGTCAGGGACGCCACCGACCGCGGTTGCGATGACCGGAAGCCCCGCCGCCATCGCCTCGAGGACGGCGTTGGGAAGCCCCTCACCGTGCGATGGCAGCATCGCGAACTGGTATGCGGGCAACAGTTCCCGCACGTCGGATCGCTCACCGGCCAGCTGCACCACGCCAGCGAGGCCGAGCCGGTCCACCTGCTCCTCGATGGCTCGCCGCTGCGGTCCGTCACCGATCAGGCAGACCCTCGGCGGGGCGGGCAGCGACGCCAACGCGGCCAGCAGATCCTCATGCCCCTTGCCCGGCCGTAGCTGCGCGACCACCACCCCGTGGGCGGGCTGCCGTGCCGCTTGGGCAACAGCTTCGGGAATCTCCACTCCGTTGGCGATAACGAGCACGCGCGATGCGGGGACACCCTCGGCGCTTACCACCTCCGCGGCACCGGCCCGTGAGTTGCACAGATGCACCGAGGCCGCGCGACGGCCGATGGCCTCCACCGTCCGATGCCGCAGCCCCTTCAGTTCCGGGTCCGGCCCCCGTCTGCCGGCCACCCGCAGCGGTACCCTCGCCAGCCAGGCCAACGGCAGCACCAGCGTGTTGCAGGTGTAGAGAAACGCGTGGCACACGTCCGGGCGCAGGGCCCGTAGGTGGCGCCAGACCCGGTACAGCTCGCGAACCTCGCCCAGCACCACCCGGGCGGCCGATCGGCCGCCCGGGTGGTGACGCTGGCGCTGCGCCCCGAACGCGAAGATCCGAGTTTCCACGCCGGCCGCACGAAGCGGCGCCGCCAGCGGCCCGCCGCCCAGCAACGCGATGACGTGGACATCGTGGCCGCGCGCACGCAGCCCGGATGCGAGCTTGACCAGCTGCGTCTCGGTGCCGCCGACCTGGAGTGTCCCCACCACGAGCACGATCCGCAGCGGAAGGTCCCGCCTCGGCAGGCCGGTCACCGTTGGCGCATTCCCGTCAGCCCCTGGTCGGGCCGCGACGGCGCGGTCGGGGTGTCGATGAACATCCGGTGCCACAGCTCAAATTGGATCAGCGCCCAGATCCGGCTGGCGTGGTTGACGCCTTCCTCGTGCTCACGCAGCAGCGTGGCGACGGCGTCCGGCCGAAACAGGCCGCGCGACCGCGCGGTGTCGTCGGTGAGCACGTCATGGGCCAGCCCTCGCAGCTCGCCGCGCAGCCAGCTGGCCAGCGGCACGGCGAAGCCCATCTTCGGCCGGTTCATCAGCTCCTCGGGCAGCCACGGCTCGACAGCCCGCTTGAGCAGGTACTTGGTCTCACCGCCCCGAACTTTGAGCCGGGTCGGCAGCCCGGCCGCCCACTCCATCAGCTGGTGGTCGAGCAACGGCGCGCGCGCCTCCAGGGAGTTGGCCATGGTGCTGATGTCGACCTTCGGCAGCAGATCACCGGGCAGGTACATGTTGACGTCGGCGTCCATGGCCCGGCCGGTGGCGGTGTCGGCGCGCGAGGCGTCGAACACCTCGTCGAGCAGCCGGTAGCTGTCGACACCGGCCAGCTGGGCGCGCAGCTCGTCGGTGTAGAGCGCTACCTTCTGGTCCGGGGTGAAGTACGACATCATCGGCGCGTACCGGCGCGACGCCGGCTGACCGAGCATCTCCAGTCCGCGGCCGGCGCGGCGGCGCGGCGAACCCGGGCGGGCACCGGCGGCGAGGCCCGCGCCCAGCCGCGCCAGCGCCGGACGGAGCAGGCGCGGCGCGGTCAGCCGCTCCAACCGGGCCATCAGCGCGTACCGCGTGTAGCCGCCGAACGACTCGTCCCCGCCGTCGCCGGTCAGCACGACGGTCACCTGCTGGCGGCTCAGCTGTGCGACGTAGAAGCTCGGGATGGCCGAGGAGTCGGCGAACGGCTCATCGAAGTGCCAGGCCAGCGTGGGCAGCACGTCCAGGGCGTGTGGGGTGACCACCATCTCGTGATGGTCGGTGTCGTAGCGGTCGGCCACCGCCCGGGCGTACCGACGCTCGTCGAAGTCGGGGTTGTCGAATCCGATGCTGAACGTCTTCACCCGCTCGCCGGTGGACTGCGCCATCGCCGCCACCACCGCCGCGGAGTCGATGCCCCCGGACAAGAACGCACCGAGCGGCCGTTCACTGATCATCCGGACCCTCACCGCGTCGAGCAGCAGGTCGCGCAGCCGCTGCGCCTCCTGCTCCTCGTCGGTGACCGCCCGCGGGGTGACGTCCAGCCGCCAGTACGAGCGGATGTCGACCCGGCCGTCCTGCCACACCAGCAGGTGGCCCGGCGGCAGCTTGGAGATGCCCTCGTAGATCGACCAGGGCGCCGGCACGTACTGGTAGGTCAGGTAGTGGTGCATCGCGACCAGGTCCAGCCTGCGGGGCACCGCCGGGTCCTGCACCAGGGACTTCAGCTCCGAGCCGAAGCGCAGCGAGGTGCCGTCGGCGTGCCAGTACAGCGGCTTCTTGCCCACCCGGTCGCGGGCCAGCAGCAGCCGGCCGCGCCGGGTGTCCCAGATCGCGAACGCGAACATGCCCCGCAACCGGTGCACAAGCTCGTCGCCGTACTCCTCGTAGAGGTGTACGAGGCACTCGCTGTCGCCGTCACTGGCGAGGCGGTGTCCCCGCGCGATGAGTTCGGCCCGCAGCTCGGGGAAGTTGTAGAGCTCGCCGTTGAAGACGGCGACCACCGTGCCGTCCTCGTTGCTGACCGGCTGCTGTCCGCCGGCCACGTCGATGATGGCGAGGCGCCGCATACCGAGCGCCGCGTGCTCATCGGTGTGGTAGCCGGCGCCGTCCGGGCCCCGGTGGATGATGACGTCGCACATGCGGTGCAGCAGATCGGCCGCGGGCCGCGACGAGTTCGACACGACGCCGGCTATCCCGCACATGGGCGCTCCCGCCGGACAGCCACGCCGAATCCGTGCATTGTCATACCGTCCCCTCCGACAGGTCACGCTCGTTGTAGGGCCAGCGTCTCCACTCGACGCGACTGCTGCCTCGGGGGATATCGCGGTAGCGGCCCCACCGGTTACGGCAGCAACGTCCGGATTCATACCTTTTAAGTCATCAATCGGCCATTCGGGCCATGACCCCGCGCCACGACCAGCCGGTTATGCCCACGATGGATGACTGGGTCAGAACCGAAACGGGCCCGGGCTCCGACCCCATCCGGATCATGCAGATCATCGCCCGGATGAACGTCGGCGGCCCCGCCCTGCTCGTCAGCGCGGTACTGCGCGACCTCGAACCGGAGCGCTTCGACCAGCGGCTCTACGCCGGCGAGGTCGGCGACGACGAGGCCGACTACCTGCGCCTGTGCGCCCCGGACCTGCCCGTGCACCGGGTTCCCGGACTGGGGCGGTCCGTGCGCCCCGGCGACGACCTGCGGGCACTGGGGCACCTGGTCACCGCGATGCGCCGCTTCCGGCCGCACATCGTGCACACGCACACCGCCAAGGCGGGAGTGCTGGGCCGGATAGCCGCCGGGCTCGCGGGCGTGCCGGCCCAGGTGCACACCTACCACGGGCACCTGCTGCACGGGTACTTCTCCCGATCCGTGACGCGGGCCGTCACGGGCGCCGAACGCGCACTCGCCCACCGCACCGCGCGACTGGTCGCCGTCGGTGCGAGGGTCCGCGACGATCTGCTCGCCGCCGGCATCGGCCGGCCCGAGCAGTACGCCGTCCTGCCACCCGGCACCGACCTGCGCCCGGCACCCCCGGCCGAGGAGGCCCGCGCCCTGCTCGGCCTGCCGGCGCGGGGACCGGTGATCGCCTACGTCGGGCGGATCACCGGCATCAAACGCCCCGACCGGCTCGTCGGGGTCGCGCGCGCGGTCCTCGCCAGCGCGCCCGACGCCACGTTCGTCGCCTGCGGCGATGGTGACCTGTTCGGCGAGCTGACCGAGGCGACGGCCGACCTCGGCGACGCGATCCGCCTGCTCGGCTGGCGCGCCGACGTGGAGACCGTGTACGCCGCGGCCGACGTGACGCTGCTGACCTCGGACAACGAGGGCATGCCGGTGTCGCTGATCGAGTCCGGACTGGCCGGGGTCCCCGCGGTGGCCACCCACGTGGGGAGCGTTGCCGAGATCGTCGTGGACGGCCGGACCGGCCTCCTCGCCGCGCCGCACACCGCCGCGGGCCACGACGGGCCGGCGCACGACGAGCGCGCGCTCACCGACGAGCTGGCCGCCCACGTCGTACGGCTGCTGCACGACCACCCGCTACGGCTGGAGATGGGCCGGCAGGCCCGGGAACTGACCGCCGACCGGTTCGGCACCCGCCGACTGGTGGCCGGTACGCGGGACCTCTACACGTCGCTCGCCGCGGAGCGCGGCTGGCTGACGTCGGCGCGGGCGTGACAACTCCCGGCGCGCGCCGTCGCTCGGTTACCGGACAAAAAGGTATTATTCGCCACTGAACACGTGACGTCGACAGGGGACCGCTGGCGTACCGTCACGGATCCCACGCCGGAACCGGCGGGATCGGCGAACAAGAGAGGACATACACGGATGAAGGTCGTTGTGACCGGTGGTGCCGGTTTCATCGGGGCCAACCTGTGCCGGGAACTGGTCGCACGGCCGGAGGTCAGCCAGGTCGTCGCGCTCGACAACCTGAGCACCGGCAGCGCCGACAACCTGGCCGGGGTACCGGTCGAGCTGATCGAGGGCAGCATCCTGGACCGGCCGCTGCTCAATGACGTGGTCGCCGGCGCCGACGCCGTGGTGCACCTGGCGGCCCGCGCGTCGGTCCCCCGCTCGGTCGCCGACCCGGTCGCCAGCCACGACGCCAATGCCACCGGCACGCTGTACGTGCTGGAGGCCTCCCGGCAGGTGGGTGCCTACGCGGTGGTCGCCTCGTCCTCGTCGGTCTACGGCTCGGTCAGCGCGCTACCCAAGCACGAGGACCTGGCCACCCGCCCGCTGAGCCCGTACGCGGCCAGCAAGCTCGCCACCGAGGCGTACACGCTCGCCTACGCCACCTCGTACGGCCTGCCCACGCTCGCGTTCCGGTTCTTCAACGTCTACGGGCCGCTGCAGCCCGCCGGGCACGTGTACGCGGCCGTGATCCCCGCCTTCGTCGACGCGGCCCTGCGCGGCGAGCCGCTGCGGGTCCACGGCGACGGTCGCCAGACCCGCGACTTCACCTACGTGGGCACCGTGGCGCGGATCCTCGCCGACGCGGCGATCGGCCGGGTCCGCTCCGACGTCCCCGTCAACCTCGCCTACGGCTCCCGTACCTCGCTGCTGGAGCTGATCGACCGACTGTCGGGCCTACTGGGTCGGCCGCTGGAGGTGGCACACGAAGCACCGCGTACCGGCGACGTCCGCGACTCGCAGGCCGCCGACGACCGGCTGCGGGCGTTGTTCCCCGACGTCACCCCGACCCCGCTGGAGGTCGGCCTGGCCGACACCGTGGCCTGGTTCCGCGGCCTGCCCGCCTACCGCGGGGACCTCGCCGCCACCCCCGGCGCCTGACCGCCACCGGGTTCGCCGTCCCCCGCCGGGCCGGGCTCGGCAAGCCCGGCCCGCCGGGTCGGTTCACGCGGATGCTCCCGCCGGGTCGGCCGCCACGGAGGCTCCCGCCGGGTCAGCGAGGGCCGGCCGGCGGGTGGCGACGAACCGACCCGCACCGGCGCACGCGGCTCCGGCCAGCACGCCGAGCAGGTGCTCGCGCTGCGACAGGCCGTTGAACACCATGATCTCGGCCGTGTCGTAGGCGGCCAGCACGCCGGCCAGCCAGTAGGCGCGGCACGCCACGGCCACGTACGCGATGACGGCCACCACCGCCACCGACGGGCCGGCGTCGCCGAAGGTGTCGTAGCCGTGCCCGACCCCGAACGGCCGGCCGAGCAGGATCCACAGGTGCGCCGAGCAGGTGGCCAGCACGTGCCCCACCACGGCCGCCACGACGGTGCGCCACCAGCCGAGAATCGGCTGCGCGAGCCCGTACACCAGCGCGACCTGCAGCACCGCGAACCAGAACGGCAGCAGCGCGGCCGGGGCGAACATCGACAGCGGCAGCCGCAGCGCGACCGTCGCCCAGCCGTCACCGGGGCGGGTGATCGCGTACGCCTCGATGAACGCGTGCCCCGCCGGGGTGCGGTAGGCGCAGCCCAGCCCGAACACGGCCAGCGCCGCGACCGCGGCCAGCGAGAACCGTCGCCACTGCCGGTGCACGGCGGCGTCGACCGCCGGCCCGATCAGGACGTCCCATGCACGCCTCAGCCGGCGCACCGCGTGTGATGTCACAAGACCAATCTCCGCACCCGCCCCGCCCTGGCGCAAGTGCTCACCGCCGGGCGGGCACGGGTGCGGGCATCGACCTCGTCGGTTACCCGGCCGCGGGCGTTACTCGGCGGTGGCGGGTGTCAGTGCCCCTCGGCGCAGCGCGGCGAACGCTTCCGGGTCACGGGCGGCGAGGTTGCGGCGGGTGGCGTTGCGGTAGCGCACGACCTGCACCGCGCCGAGCCCCCACAGCAGGTACTGCAGCGCGAACGCCCAGCGGAAGGCGGTCAACGAGTAGGCCGCCCCGGCCGAGTCGGGGGTGAGCACGTCGAGGACCACCCCGACGCCGACGATCAGCATGATCGAGGCGACGAAGCCGCCGACGTTGACGATGCCGGTCGCCCCGCCGATGCGGCTGGCCGGGTTGAAGGTACGCGCGTAGTCGAATCCGATCATCGAACCGGGGCCGTTGATCGCCAGCACCAGCACCAGCACCGCGAGTAGCCACAGCGGCGCGCGTCCCGGCCACAGCAGCACGACCGCCCAGGCCACGGCCGAACTCGCGGGGATGGCCAGGACCAGCACCGAGCGGTGGTAGGGCCGGCGGGCACAGAAGTTGGCGATGACCGGTCCCATGACGATGGCGGCGACGGTCAGCACCGACAGCAGCAGCGCGGCGGTGGCCGGCGGCAGCCCTTCCCCGGAGACGAGGAACGGGTACCCCCACAGCAGGGCGAAGACCGTACCGGAGAACTGGGTGACGAAGTGGGTCCACAGCCCGAGCCGGGTGCCCGGCTCCGACCACGCGGCGCGCAGGCCGGCGCGGACCGCGGCGTTTGACGGCGGGGCCGGCGGCGCCTCCCCGGTGTAGGGGTGGTCGCGCAGCGCGACGATCACGAGTACGACGGCCCCGAGGCCGAGCCCGGCCGCCGCGAGGAAGGTGGCCGTCCAGCCGGCGTCGCGCAGGAGTACGACCAGCGGTACCGCCGACGCCAGCGAGCCGAGCTGGCCGGTGACGCCGGTGAGCTGGACCATGATCGGGTTGCGCCGGGGCGGGAACCACAGCGCGACCACCCGGATCACGCTGATGAAGGTCATCGCGTCGCCGAGCCCGATGAGCACCCGGGCGACGATGGCGAGCCGCACGTCGGACGCGAGCGCGAAGAGAAGCTGCCCGGCGCCCATCAGCGCGGCGCCGGCGACGAGCAGCCGCCGGGAGCCGAACCGGTCGAGCAGGATCCCGACCGGGACCTGCATGGCCGCGTACACGACGAGCTGCGCGACGGAGAAGATCGCCAGCGTGGACGCGTTGATGCCGAACCGGTGGGCGGCCTCGACCCCGGCGACGCCGAGCGAGGAGCGGTGGAACACGGCGGCGCCGTAGGCGAACACGCCCGCGCTCCACACCAGGAGCGCCTTCTTCTGCGAGATCGTCGCCGGTGCGGTCATCCCTCGATCCCCCGGATCTGCCGGGCGGCGGTGGCGACGTGACCGGTCACCAGCGCGGTCCAGCGGTCCGGGGAGTCGGCGCGCAGCGCCCCGACCATCTCCTCGTGGTCGACGATCGCCCGGTCCATGCGGTCCGGCGAGAAGCTCATCGACGCCACGCCCATGCGCATCTGGCGGTCGCGCAGCCGGTGGTACAGGTCGGCGAGGATGCGGTTGCCGGCGGCGTCCACGACGGCGGCGTGGAAGGCCCGGTCGGCTTCCATGAACGCGGCGACCTCACCGGCGGCCCGGGCCGCGCGCATCGCGGCGAGCAGCGGCTCGAGCGCGCCGACCAGTTCGGCGCGGCGCGGCCAGGCCCGGCCGGCGGCGTGCCCCTCGACCAGGGTGCGGGCCTCGATGACCTCGTCGATCTCCTGGGCGGACACGGGCAGGACGAGCGCGCCCCGCTTGGGGTACAGCGCGACGAGCCCCTCGGACTCCAGGCGCAGCAGCGCTTCGCGGACGGGGGTACGGGAGACGCCGACCGACTCGGCGATCTCGGCTTCGGTCAGCAGCGCGCCGCCGGGGTGCAGCTGTTCCAGGATGGCGCGCTTGAGGTGCTGGTAGACGCGGGTCGTGGCGGACGGGGCCGGGTGCGGGGCCGGTGAGGATGGATACATGATGTATCTATCCTAGGCCGACCCCTGCCCCTCGATCAGATCCGCTCGACGTGATCCCCGTTGCACCGGTTGCGGGTGTCGAACACGTACGTCCCACTGGCGCCGACCGCCGCGTAGTCGAAGACATCGTGGTCGGTGAGGATCACCACCGCGTCGGCCGTGGCCAGCTCCTCGGCGGTCAGGTCCACAATTGCCACGCCCGACGGCAGGTGCGCCTCCTCGGCGTACGGCTCGACCGCGCGCACCTCGGCGCCCAGCTTGCGCAGCGCCTCGGCGACGTGGATGGCCGGCGACTCCCGGCAGTCACCGACGTTCTTCTTGTACGCCAGGCCCAGCAGCAGGATCCGGCTGCCGTTGACCGCCTTGCGCCGGTTGTTGAGGCCGCCGATCAGCCGCTGCACCACGTGCTCGGGCATCCGGTCGTTGATGTCGTTGGCCAGCTCGATGAACCGGAACGAGTGGCCGAGGGTGCGCTTGACCTGCCAGGACAGGTATGACGGATCGATCGGCAGACAATGGCCGCCCACGCCCGGACCGGGCCGGAAGGGCATGAAGCCGAACGGCTTGCTCGCGGCCGCGTCGATCGCCTCCCACACGTCGACGCCGAGCTGGCCGGCGAAGATCGCCAGCTCGTTGACGAGCGCGATGTTGACGTGGCGGAACGTGTTCTCCAGCAGCTTGGTCAGCTCCGCGGTACGGACGTTCGCCACCGGCACGGTCCGCTCGACCAGCCGGCCGTAGAAGCCCTGCACCTTCTCCAGCGCCGCACCGTCCAGGCCGGAGACCACCTTCGGGGTGTTCTCCAGGTGCCAGTTCGGGTTGCCCGGGTCGATGCGCTCCGGCGAGTACCCGAGGTGGAAGTCGCCGGGCGAGACCAGGCCGGTACGGCCCTCGATGATCGGCCGCAGCAGCTCGTCGGTGGTGCCCGGGTAGGTCGTGGACTCCAGGATCACCGTGCAGCCCGGACGGACGTGCTCGGCGATGGCCCGGCCGGCCTCCTCGATGAAGGTGAGGTCCGGGATGCCCTCGCGCAGCGGCGTCGGCACCGTGATGACACAGATGTCGAACCCGGCCGCGTCGGCGTAGTCGTAGCTGGCCTTGTACCGCCCGCTCGCCAGCGCCGCGGCGAGCCGCTCGTCGGTGATGTCCTCGACGAAGGACTCACCCACGTTCAGCTTCTTCACCCTGGTCACGTCCAGGTCGATGCCGACCACGTCGTATCCGGCCTCGACCGCGGCCATCGCGACAGGCAGGCCCACGTACCCCTGCCCCACCAAGACGACCTTTTCCACCTGCGCGCTCATCGCTCTCCCTGCCATATGGGCAATCCACGGGCATAACGAGCGATCCGGGCATTTCGACACGCAACCGACCAGCACCCTTCCGTGAACCCGGCCAGCAACCCCGTGCCATGACCGTCGGTAGTGACCCCCGCCACGGAAGGCATACTCATGAACCCGAACATTCGACGACTGATGCTGGGCGCACTCCTCGCGACCTCCACCACAGGCGCCGTGCTCGGCGTCGGTATGGAAGCCGCGTCGGCAGCGTCGATCGCCGCGACGGTGCGTACCGACGGCGGCCCCCTCAACGTCCGGAGCAGCCCGTCGACCCAGGCAGCGACCGTGACTCAGGTCCGCAACGGCACCATCTTCGGGCTGTCCTGCCAGTCAACCGGCTCCTGGGTCAGCGGCACCGTCCGCGCCACCAGCCAATGGGACCGGCTCACCGACGGTCGCTGGGTGTCCCACGCGTACATGCAGACCAGCGCGAGCCTGCCGTCGTGCGCCTCCGTCGACGCGCCGGCCAACTCGCCGGTGAGCGCCGCGGGCCCGTACGTGCGCACCGAAGGTGGCCCGCTGAGCGTCCGCAGCGGCCCCAGCAGCACGTCCGACCGGATCAGCACCATCAACAACTGGGACGGTGTGGCCCTCACCTGCCAGGTCAACGGCGAGACCATCCGCGGCGCGGTCCGCACCACCGCGCAGTGGGACAAGACCGCCTCCGGCGGGTACGTGTCCCACGCCTACATCGTGACCGGCACGACCCTGCCGTCCTGCACTGCGGCACCGGCCCCCGCGCCGACCACCCCGGCGCCCGCGCCGACCACGCCGGCCCCGGCGCCGGTGCCGGCCACGTACAGCGGCACCGCCGACACCGAGGGCGGCCCGCTCAACGTCCGCAGCGGCCCGTCGACCGGCGCCAGCATCGCAGGCCAGGTCGCCAACGGCGGCACGGTCACCATGACCTGCGCGGTCGCCGGCTCCTACGTCACCGGCACGGTCCGCTCCACCAGCCAGTGGAACCAGCTGACCAGCGGAAACTACGTGTCCCACGCGTATGTGAAGACCGACGCGGCGCTGCCGACCTGCGCCGGCGGCGCCCCGGTCACCGGCGGCACCGGACCGGTGGGCAGCCAGACCAACGCCCAGTTCATCGCCGCCGCGGTCGCCCCGGCCCAGCAGGGCTTCCGGGAGTTCCAGGTGCCGCCGTCGGTGACGATCGCCCAGGCCATCCTGGAGTCGGGCTGGGGCAAGAGCGCGCTGACCGCCAACGACCGCAACTACTTCGGCATCAAGTGCTTCAACGGCAGCCCCGGCCCGATCGCCAACGGCTGCCACACGTACGCCACGTACGAGTGCACGCCGAACTGCTACCCCACGTACGCCTCGTTCCGCACGTACGCGTCGATCACGGACTCGTTCCGCGACCACGGGTACTTCCTGACCACCAACAGCCGGTACAAGCCGGCCTTCAACTACACCACCAACGCCGACCAGTTCCTGTACGAGATCTGGAAGGCCGGGTACGCGACGAGCCCCACATACGTGGACAACGTCAAGAGCCTGATGCGCCAGTACAACCTGTACCAGTACGACAAGTTCTGACAGCCCGGTCGCCCTGGTGGCGACAGGCCCTGACCTGGTCGAAGGCCGTCGTCGGGAAGCGTCAGTGGTTGATTCCGGTCAACCGCTGACGGCCCGGCGACGGCCTGATCATGGTTGTGGCGGACCGTCATCCAGCAGGAGCGAACAACAGCCGGACCGATGTCTGCGCGTGGTCACTCCGTGCGTGTTCCGGACGATGGGCAGCCGCGCGTGACCGCCCGGCACCTCGGTCACCGCTCGAAGGCCCAGTCCGCGTCCCCGTCCGTGACCGTGGCGTCCGTGAAGTTCGCCGTGGTGGCGTCGGGCCACGCGCCGCCGGGGAAGGCGCTCTTGTCGACCGCCTCACCGTGCAGCGAGGCCATCTCCTTGGCCTGCGCACCGAGTACCGCCAGCAGTGCTCCGACCGCGGTGAGGATCGCGGCGGTGTTGACCGACGCCTCTTCGATGGTGAGCGCCAGACCGGCCCAGGAGAAGACCGCGCTGGCGTAGGCGGCAAGGGTGGTGACCATGGCCATGATGAACTTGACCACGATGACTCCCAGCGCCAGGTAGAAGGCGAGCGCGGCGCCGGCGCAGACCTGAAGCGACAGGGCGGTCTTGTCGGCGACGGTACCGATACGGGCGGCCGCCTCCGCCTGCGGCGTGATCTGCCTGGCGTAGGCGTCGGCTGCCGCACCCTTCCAGTGTGTGTCGACGCTGAGCGCCTCCGGCTTGAGCTGCCCGGCGACCCCTGTGGCAAGTCCGCGGACGTCTTCCCAGTCCAGCGAGTACATGAACATGTAGATCGGAGCAACGCTGCCCTTGAGCAGCTCGATGAGCTTCTCAAGGAGGTCGGAGGCCAGTTCGACGACCTTGTCGCACGACCAGGCGATCATGTCGGCGACGGGCTGGGTGACGTACCAGTGGTCCATGGCCGCACGGGCAGCGGGCGGCAACTGCTGCATCTTGGCGTTGATGTCCTGAAGCCCGGAGTTGATTTTGTCGATCGCGGCTTCGTACTGCGCGGTGCTGAATGCCATGGCGAGGTCTCCGGAAGAGGTCAGTACAGGTTGCGGAAGGCGTGCTCGTTGCGGCGCTCGTCGTCCTCGTAGGTGTCGGCGACGTGGCGGAGCGTGGAAGCGATCTCGGTCGTGCGCTGGGCGCCCTCGTGGCAGCGGGCGGTGACCAGGTCCACCACCTGGTCGTACGAGGACACCATCAGCTGGAAGATCCCGGCTTCCAGCCTGGTCATCCGCAACGCCTCGACCCTGGGAACGATCGCCGCGATCTGCTCGCTCTGGCCGTCCCAGATGTCGGCCTCGGCGCGGAGCGACGCGATCGCGACCTCAATATCCGTCTTGCTGGGTGACGTCATCGGCACAGTCCCTTCAGGAGTCGGCGAGCCGCTGAGGATCGGCGAGGAGCGACAGGGCGTCGCCCAGCAACTGGTCGAGGCGTGCCGTCGGATCCGGCGCCTGCTCGAGCACCCGCACCAGGTCGGTGCGGGCCTCCGCCAGCGCCTCGGCGAACGCACTGTTCAGGTCCGTACCGGCCTGCCGTGCGACCCAGTGCTGGTCGACCGCGCACGAGGTGACGCCCGCCTTCGACAGCGTGATGGTGACGTGGCCGGTGCGATCCGAGCCGGTGCCCGTCGCCGTCAGTACCGGTGCGCCGGCGAACCGGCCGACCGTGTCGAACTCGGTCAGGACGCCCTCGGCGAGCGACTCCATCGACCGCGGCCCGGCCTGATCGACTCCCACCGGCCGACCCGTCACCGGCTCCGCCGCGACCGGCCGTTCCTCGACGTCCTCGCGCAGCCGGTTCGCCCGGGCCAGCCAACCCTCGTCCTCCAATGACCGGGACCAGGAGGCCATCCGTTCGTTCGCCGCTACCCGGCACGCCTCGACAACCGCGTCGCCGACGCGGGCCGGATCCAGCGCATCCCGCCAATCGGAGCGGACGTGGAGCGTCTCCGGTAGCCCGTCAGGAGCCAGCACGGCCGAGACCCTGCCGCTGCCGTCGCTCCCCTCGGCCCGCCGCGCCAGCCGAGACTGCGCATCAGCCATCAACCTAGACAGACCGGCGGTATAGCGCTGGAGTCGAGCCAACTCCCGCATGAAGTCCTCGTTCACGCCGTCCCCATGTTCATGAGTGCTCCGTCCCGGCCACCGGCCTGACTCGCCGGCGCACCAGGTGGACCAGCACACCGCCCATCCCGATCGCGCCACCGGCCAGCAGCAGGCCGGTCAGCGTATTGGGCGCGTGCGGAACGAACAGGCTGGCACCGGCCATTGCGCAGACCGCGGCCCAGATGACGGCCATCACGACGCCCACGACAACCCGGCCCGCCCGCGGCACCGCCGGAACGAGGGCGACCACCACACCCACCACCGTTGCCGCCAGCGCCACCAGGAGGACGCCGGTCGAGCCGGCCGGCCCGAAGACCGTACGGCTGCCCGCCGACGTCGTGTGCAGGACGGCGAAGAGAACCGTACCCAGGCAGAACAGGGCCACGAAGCCCCACACCACCGGCGCGTCTCGCCTGCCGCCTCTGGCCTTCGACCCCATGGCCGACGAGCCTAGTGCTTCACCATCAGACGTCGCCGTCCCATGGATGTCCGCAACCGGCCCTTGACTCCCGGCACAGGACAATCACGTTCCGTGAAGTGGCGGTGAATTGTGCGACCCCCCGGCAAGATCTACGGGTACCGGCACGGCCACTGAGCGGCGACAACAGAGGTGGCCGATGGTTGCTGCTGGCGGTCCCCGATTGTCGCGTCACGGCCTGTTGATGGTCCCCGGTTGTCGCGTCACGGCCTGTTGATCGCCTGATCATGTGATCGCGGGCCGATGCGGTGAGCCCGCTCGGCGGCTCATGCGGGCGTTCGAGGTAGCCACAGCTGGAATACGTAGCGTTACCAAAACGTTTCCCTCAGCAACCTAGGCCGAGGGAGATCATGAGAAAACCAGCGGTTACGGTGGGAGTGGTCTGCGCCGCGCTCATCGCGTTCGTATTCGCCGCCACCGAGTGGGACCGGTCGGCGCAGTCGGCCCGGTCGGCGCAGTCACCGCCGCCGGCGCAGCGCGCGGTCGGCCTCCACATCAACGGTACGGACATCGTCGAAGCCAACGGAAACAGCTTCGTCATGCGCGGGGTCAGCCACCCGTACGCCTGGCACAAGGACCAGAACCAATCGTTCGCCGACCTCAAGAGGCTGGGCGCCAACACCGTCCGCGTGGTGCTGGACAGCGGCATCGGAGCCGGCGAGGTGTCCGACGTCATCTCGAGGTGCAAACAGCACCGGCTCATCTGCGTCCTGGAGAACCACGACACCACCGGGTATGGCGACAACGGTGGCACCATCACGCTGGACGCGGCCGCCGACTACTGGATCGGCCTGAAGAGTGTGCTCGCCGGCCAGGAGAACTACGTCGTCATCAACATCGGCAACGAGCCGTACGGCAACAACAACGCCTCCGCCTGGACCGGCGCGACGAGCGGAGCGATCAAGAAGCTGCGCGACGCCGGCCTCGAGCACCTGATCATGGTCGACGGACCGGGCTGGGGACAGGACTGGTCGGGCGTCATGCGCAACACCGCCTCGTCGGTGTTCACCAGCGATCCGCAGCGCAACACCGTGTTCTCCGTCCACATGTACGGCGTGTACGGCACCGCCGCCACGATCACCGACTACTACAACGCCTTCCACAGCGCCGGACTGCCACTGGTGGTCGGCGAGTTCGGGTGGAAGCACACCGACGGTGACGTGGACGAGGACACCATCATCAACGAGGCACAGTCCCGCGGTATCGGCTACCTGGGCTGGTCATGGAGCGGCAACAGCGGCGGCGTCGAGTACCTCGACCTGGCGACCGATTTCCACGTCGACCAGTTGACCTCGTGGGGTCAGCGCCTCTTCAACGGCGCCAACGGCATCCGGGCGACCTCGAAGGAAGCCACCGTTTACGGTGGCCGGGTGGCAGCCGAGTAGGTCGGCGATCTCGCTCGGGGCATGCCGGCGGCGGGCTCAACCGGTCGTCGCACCCCGTCCTCCGGTGATCGAGACGGGGGGCGGTCGGGGTGGCCCATCTCCGCCCGCCCGCCCGGCCGAGGCCGGGCGGGCGGCGCCCGGGAATCAGGGAGCAACCGGGTCATCGGCGCAGACGGCGCCTCGGCGATCGCGACCCCGGCGGAACGCGTGGCAGCAACGAAAACACCAACGGCCTGATACGCCGGTACTACCCCAAAGGCAAGACCGACTTCCGGACCGCCACCCAGGCCGACCTCGCGCGGTATACGGGTAATCACTCATTCCCGGCGACTACGAGCACGCAGGGAAGAAGCGACAGTGGGCGGACCGAAAGCTGCGCCTCCGGATTGGGACGCCTGGCTTGAGTGGGAGCACTGGCTTGCGGGCCGGGAAGCGCTGCGCACGTGGCAGTTCCGGGGCGCGCTGACCTCGTTCGGTCCGCGGCAGGCGCGAGACCTGCACCGCAGGCTCGCCCGCTGGAGGCCAGCGTACTGGCCGCTGTTTCTGTCGTATCTGGCAATTGTGGCGATTGACTTCTGGTCCAACGCCCCGGTTGCCGGCGTGCTCGGCTGGCCGCTGACGGTACTGTGGACGTGGCCCATCGTCAACACGCTCACCGGTATCGCCGGCATACGACGGACTCGCAAGGCACTACGCGAGTCAGCGGCCCGGTGGTCTGGCCGCGGGCTGACGAGATGCGAGAATTTCCTGATCGTTGTCGTTCCTACCATCGGCCGGCACGACACCTACCCCGCGCTCGAGCGCTCGGTCCTGTCCTACATCGCCTATCTCCCCAGATGCTTTCCCCGACTCAGGATCGACATCGTCATCGACGAGGGCTGCGAGGCGACAGGCCGGATCGCCAGACTGGCCGCCGGAAGCGAGCTGGTGCGGCTTGTCACCGTACCGAGGCGGTATCGCACTGCCAACGGAACGAGATTCAAGGCGCGCGCCACCCACTATTCACATGAGCTGCGGATCCTCGAGCACGAGGACTGCGACGACGTGTGGGTGCTGCACATGGATGACGACACCGGTGTGGGCCCCGATACCGCCCTGGCCATGGCCCGGTTCATCGAGGAGCAGTTTCAGGCCGGCCGCGACGCCAAGCACCTGGCTCAGGGCATCCTGACGTACCCGCGCGAGTACGCGGTAAACAGGCTCACCTGGCTCGCGGACTCGGTCCGGCCCGCCGAGGACGTGGGGCGCTTCTCGGCCTGGACCGGCAGTGGCACGCCACGCGCAGGCGTGCACGGTGAACTACTGCTGGTGCGGGCCTCGATCGAGGCGACAATAGGCTGGGACTTCGGCCCTCGGAGCATTGTCGAGGACGCCCAGTTCGCACTGATCTTCAGTGCCCGCCACGGGGGCCGGAGCGCCTGGTTCGGCGGGCGGTGCTACGGCGCGTCACCGGCCAGCCTCCGCGACTTCTTCCGGCAGCGCGAGCGCTGGTCCTGGGGCCTGGCGGCCCTGATATTCAACCGGTCGCTGCAGCTACGAAATCGGCTGATGCTCGGATATTCGGTGCTGTCGTGGGTCCTCGGCCCGATCACGAATGTCGGAGTAGTTTCTCTCCTCAGCATTCTTGTCGCTGATCCCAATACATCTCCGGAGGCGGTCTTTGTCATCCCGTTCTGGGCGCTGAACATGGCCTACACGATCTGGATGTACTGGGAGGGCCTGCGGATCAATGCCGGAGTATCCGGTGACGGCCGGCGCAAGTGGTGGGAGCCTTTGGCCGTGGTCGTGCTGATCCCGATCTTCGGGCTGATGGAGAGCCTCCCCGGGCTGCGCGGGTTCGTGAAGTTCGCCCGGCGCGCCGAGAACAAGTTCGTTGTCGTCGCGAAACCGTCATGACCATGTCGACGGTGGCTGACGCCCGCGCCCCGGGCCTTGTCAGCGGAGTACAGGAACGAGCGGCCCGGGCCTTCCCCGCGGTCGTCGTCGACCACCGCGACGGGTGGTGGTTGCGGTACACGGACAGCGGCGCATGGTGGGCCGGTTCGGTGTTACCCCATGGCGATGCCGCGCCGGTGAACCTGCCGGGCAGGATCCGATCCGTTGAGGAGTTCTACGCCGGCCACGGCACGCGTACCCGGTTCCAGATCAGCCCGGGGGCCTGCCCGGCCGGCCTCGACGAGGCGCTGGCCGAACGCGGGTACCGCGTCGACTGCCCGATGTCGCTGCAATCGGCGCCGACCGCGCACGTCGTGGACCGGCTCCCGACGGGCGAGCGGCAGGTCCGCGTCGACGACCAGCCCTCCGACGCGTGGTTCGAGGCGTGGCTGGCGGTGCACGGTACCGGACATGACCCCGGCCCGGAACGGGACATGCTCCGCCGGGTGGCGCCGCCGAGCGCCTACGCCTCGGCGCTGGCCGGGGCCGAGGTCGTCGCGGTCGGCCGGGCGGTCGTCGACACCGGCTGGGCGGGTGTGTTCGGTATGGCCACGTTGCCGCACGCCCGTGGCAGCGGCGCCGCCGGGTCCGTGCTCGCCGCCCTCGCCCGCTGGGCCGCCCACCACGGCGCCGCCCACCTGTACCTCCAGGTCGAGGGCGACAACACCGCCGCGCGGCGGTTGTACGACCGCGCCGGCTTCGCCGAGCTGTGCCGGTACCACTACCGCACGGCCGGCGACGGGGTCAGCCGGGTATCGCGGTGAGCTACCCGGCCCGTGGTCACCTCGCGCGCGATGGGGCGGAACAGGGCCAGCGTCTCGGTGACGAACAGCCGCACGGCCGCGAGGTGGCCCGGGTCGCCGGCCCGGGTGCTCTTGGCGATCAGGCCGGAAACGGTACGGAACGGCTTCCACACAAGCCTCACCGGATCGCCAGCGGATACCCACACGGCCCGCCGGCCGTGACAGACCGGGCCGGCATCGACGACGATGGGCGGCATGCGTGCGTTCCGTTTCCTCGGCGTCGCGGCGCCGGGCATCGTCTCCGCCGCCGAACTGACCGGCATCGCCCGCCGGGCCGAGGCGAGCGGCTACAGCGGCCTCGTCGTCCCGGACCACCTCCTCGACCAGCACGCACCGATCCCGGTACTCGCGACGGTGGCCGCCGTCACCGAGCGGCTGCGGATCGGGACGTTCGTGTTCAACGCCGGTCTTCGCCACCCCGCCGTACTCGCCCAGGACCTGGCGAGCCTGGACGTCCTGTCGGGCGGCCGGCTGGAGATCGGTATCGGCGCGGGGTGGAACCGTCCGGAGCACGACGCGATCGGCCTGCCGTTCGAGCCGGTCGCCACCCGCGTCTCCCGCCTGGCCGAGACCATCGCCGTCCTCAAGGGGTGCTTCGGCGACGGCCCGTTCTCCTTCACCGGAGAGCATTTCACCATCACCGGGCTGGACGGCCGGCCCAAACCGGTCCAGCGGCCGCATCCGCCCCTGTTCGTCGGCGGTGGTGGCCGGCGCACCCTGACCCTCGCCGGCCGGCAGGCGCAGATCGTCGGCCTGGCTCCCCGGCTGACGCTCGGCGACGACGGCGTGACGAAGCCGGATCCCCGCAGCCTGACCGCCGCCGCCACCGAGGAGAAGATCCGCTGGGTCCGCGAGGCGGCCGGTGGCCGGTTCGACGAGATCGAGCTCAACACGTACCCGACCGGCGGGCCGGTCGTCGTCACCAACCACGCGCGGGCCGAGGCGCAGCGGCGCGCCGACGAGCTGCGCCGGTTGACCGGCGTGGACCTGACCGTCGACGAGGTCCTGGAGTCGCCGCACGTCTTCATCGGCTCGGTTGACGACCTGACCCGGAAGATCGTCGAGCTGCGCGACCGGTTCGGCATCAGCTCCGTCATGGTCGGCGACATCGACCAACTCGCGCCCGTGGTCGAACGCCTCGCCGGCCGGTGACCGGGATGGCCGAGGACCGGGATGGCCGGTGACCGGGATGGCCGAGGACCGGGATGGCCGGTGACCGGGATGGTCGATGACCACCGCCGGCCGCCGCTGGCCGAACAGCTCGACCTGGCCCCGCATCCGGAGGGCGGCTGGTACCGGCAGACCTGGCGGTCGCCGGTCGAGGCCGCCTTCCCCGGGTACCCCGGCCCCCGCGCCGCCGCGACGGCGATCTACTTCGTGCTGCACCCGGGCGAGGAGTCACGGTGGCACACCGTGCGCTCCGACGAACTGTGGCTGTGGCACCGCGGCGGGCGGCTCGCGCTGCGCCTGGCCGGCGCCGGCGACGCGCCGGGCAGCGACGTCGTCGAGGTGACGCTCGGACCCGGGGTCGAGGCGGGGCACCGGCCGCAGGTGGTCGTACCGGGCGGGGTCTGGCAGTCGGCCGTCCCGATCGATACGGAACCGGTCCTGGTCAGCTGCGTCGTGGCGCCCGGCTTCGAGTACGCGGACTTCCGGATGATCTGACCCGGCCGCGCGCAGCCCATGATCCGTACAACGTCGCGAGCATTGCTGCTTCGGCCCGCCCCGATGCCGCAGAGATTACGACATTGCGGGGATCATGAACGCGGCGGCGCGGTGCTCTCCCGGACGACCAGCTCGGTGGCGAGTTCGACGCGCGGGGTGTCCAGCGGCTCGCCCTGGGCCAGCCGCAGCACCGTACGCCCCGCCAGCCGGCCCATCTCGACCAGCGGCTGGCGCACGGTGGTCAGCGGCGGCGGTGACCAGCACGCCTCCGGCAGGTCGTCGAAGCCGACCACGCTGACGTCGTCGGGTACCCGCAGGCCCCGCCGGCGTACCGCCTCGTAGACCCCGAAGGCCATCTGGTCGCTGGACGCGAAGATGGCCGTCGGCGGCCGGTCGAGGTCGAGCAGCGCCGCCGCGCCCTCGAAGCCGGACTTGTGGTAGAAGTCGCCGGGCTGGACGAGGCTCTCGTCGACCTCGATGCCGGCGGCCTCCATCGCGGTCCGGAAACCGTCGAGCCGGGCCCGGCTGCACAGCAGGCGCGGCGGGCCGGCGATGAAGCCGATCCGCCGGTGGCCGAGCCCGATGAGGTGCTCGGTGGCGCGCAAACCCCCGGCCCAGTTGGTGGCGCCGATGGTCGGCGCGTCGATGGTCGGCAGGCCGGCCGGGTCGACGAGCACCATCGGTACGTGCAGCCGGCGCAGCTCGGCCGGGATCGACGGGGCCAGGTCGCTGGCGACCAGGATGACCCCGTCGGTGGCCCGGGTACGCAGGTTCTGCAGCCACTGGCGGGTCGGCGTGGTACCCCGGTGGATCGCGGAGACGACGGTGCCCACGCCCGCGGCGTGGGCCACCTCCTCCACCCCGCGGATGATCTCGACCGCCCACGGGCTGTCGAGATCGGTGAAGACCAGGTCGACGAGGCTGGCGTTGGTGCGCGACCCGGGTACCCGGCGCTTGTAGGCGTGCCGGTGCAGCAGCTCCTCGATCCGCTCCCGGGTCTCGGGGGCCACGTCGGAGTGGCCGTTGAGCACGCGCGAGACGGTGGGCACGGAAACACCCGCCTCGCGCGCGATGGCGGTGATCGTGACCCTGCGCCCTTGCTCTGCCGGCACTAACAGCTCCTCCGTCGAGGTCTACGCGAACGGACGGGACGGCTGCGAGCGGCGGTGGCCAGCCGTGACGTCGCATCCCAGTTTACGAAAGTCTCCGACCAGTTTGCGAAAGTCTCCGACCGATCTCGCGTGCCGCCCGTCGCCGCCGTCACTTGCCACCCATCCCGGCCAGACCAGCGACCAGCCAGCGGCGGGCGAACAGGTACAGGAACAGTACCGGGATCGTCGACAACAGGACCGCGGTCATCTGGCGCGGCACGTCCACGCCGTACTGCTGCTGGAAGTCCCACAGCCCGAGGGTGGCGACCCGCTTCTCCTTACTCTGGGTGAGGATCAGCGGGAAGATGAACCCGTTCCACGCGTTGAGCCCGCTGAAGATCGCCACCGTCGTGATGGCGCCTCGGGACAGCGGCAGCGTGAGCCGGACGAACGCGCGCAGCGGACCGGCGCCGTCGACGGTCATCGCCTCGTACAGCTCGCCCGGCACGTCCCGCAGCGAACCGGCGAGGATCAGGATGACCAGCGGCAGGCCGAACGCTACCGTCGGCAGCACGATGCCGGTGAGCGTGTCGTAGAGCTCCAGCCGGGTGAGGATCCAGTACACCGGAATGATCGTGGCCTGGGCCGGGATCGCCAGTCCGAGCAGGAACACCCGGAACACCGCACCGGACAGCCAACTGCGCGACCGCACGATCGCGTACGCCGCCGGCAGCGCCAGCACCAGGGTGAGCGCGACGCTGGCGAGCGCGACGGCCGCCGAGTTGAGCAGGTAGCTGGCGAACCCGCCCTCGACGACGGCCCGGAAATTCTCGAACGTGACGCGGCTGGGCAGCGCCAGCGGGCCGTGCACCAGGTACTCGCTACGCCGCTGCAGGCTCCAGGAGATCATCCACAGCACCGGCATGCCGATGATCACGAGCCAGAAGGCCGAGAGGACTCCGGCGACGTAGTTGGGACGGGTGATGGTGCGCGCGGCCACGGGCTGCCCACTCTC
The DNA here is from genome assembly GCF_049999945.1 of Planosporangium spinosum. Taxonomy (NCBI): domain Bacteria; kingdom Bacillati; phylum Actinomycetota; class Actinomycetes; order Micromonosporales; family Micromonosporaceae; genus Planosporangium; species Planosporangium spinosum. The sequence continues at coordinate 140,763 of NZ_JBLYUB010000002.1, forward strand.
TCCGAACTGCACGGCTGCATCTCTGCCCGGCACGGCTACACGCCTTCCAACGTGGAGCGCATGACGCCGAACCCGGAGAAGCGCACGATCAGCATCGACACCAGGGTGCCGAGCACGATGAGGACCACCGCGATGGTGGCGGCGAAGCCCAGCTCGTAGCTGTTGAACGCGTCCTGGTACATCAGGTACGGCAGCGTGGCGGTGGCGTCGCCGGGGCCGCCTTTGGTCAACAGCAGGATGGTCTCGAAGTACGTCAGCGACCCGACGATCATGATCGTCGACGACGTGATGATCGTGTTCCGCAGCTGCGGCAGGGTGACGTACCGGAAGGTGTGCCAGCGGTTGGCGCCGTCCACGGTGGCCGCGTCGTAGAGCATGGCCGGGATGTTGCGCGTCGCCGCCTGGTACATCAGCGAATGGAACGCCACGAACTGCCACGCCAGGACGAACACGATGACGTACAGCGCGGCCTTCGGGTCGCCGATCATGTTGCTGTCGGGGAACCCGAGGTACGGACCGATGTACTTGGCGACACCGAAGTTCGGGTCCATCATGGCCCGCCACGCCACCGCGATGGCGCTGGCCGACAGCAGCAGCGGCAGGAAGAACACCGCCGACAGCACCGCCCGGTTGCGCTGCCGGCCGGCCGACCACACCCCGATCGCGATCGCGGCCGGGGTCTGCGTGACCCAGCTCAGCGCGGTCAGCGCGACCGTGGTGCCGGTCGCCTTCAGCACCGCGGGGTCGGTGGTCAGCCGCCGCCAGTTCTCCAGGCCGATGAACCGCGGATCGTCGAGCCCCTGCCACGAGGTGAACGACAGCACGAACACGCCGATCACCGGTACGACCGCGAAGGCCAGGAAGAACACCGCGGCCGGCAGCACGTACGCCGCCCCCGGCCGGGGCGCCCGGTCAGCCCCGCGGGTAGCGGGACCGGCCGGGCGTCGGCTGCGCCGGATCGCCGACGCGGGCGTCGGAACGACGGTTCCGGTCGTCGTCACGGAACCGCCACCATGGCGTCGACGAAGCCCTTCGCGTCAAGCTGGCCCAGGAACACCTTCTGCAGGTTGGTCAGCATCGGCTGAGCGTACTTGTTCTCGATGGCCTGGTCCCACGACAGCTGGAAGCTCGGGGCCTCCTGCACCATCGTGTAGGCGAACGTGCCGAACTCCCCGTTCTTGGACTGGGCCAGCTTGCTCTCGATCCCGGCGATGGCGGGCACGTCACCGTTGGCGATCCAGGTGTCGACGTACTCGTCGGAGGCCATCAGCTTCAGGAACTCCTTGGCGCCGTCGACGTTGTCGGAGCGCTTCGTGACCGAGAAGTAGTTGGTCGGGTTGCCAACGACCGCCTTCGGGTCGCCCTTGCCGCCATCGAACGCCGGGAACGCGGCCCAGCGCAGCCCGCTCTTGGCGAAGGCCGGCTGCTGGTCGAGCTGCGCGGTGTACTCCCACGAGCCCATCAGATGCATCGCCGTCTTGCCCTGGGCGAACAGGGTACCCGCGCCGGACGCGCCGTCGTAGCCGACCGAGGCGAAGTTGCTGTTGAAGCCGCCCTTCTTGACCAGGTCGATGATGGCGTTGAGGGCCTGGGTGACCGCGGGGTCGCGCCAGCCGTCCTTGTTGCCGCCGGCGATGCCGCCGAAGACGGTCGGGCCGCCGATGCGGTCGACCAGGTACTCCAGCCACATCAGCATGGTCCACGGCTGCGAGCCGGCGAGGGTGAACGCCGAGACGCCCGCCGCCTTGAACGCGTCCACCTGCGACATCAGCTCGGCCCAGGTCTTCGGCGGCGCGGACACCTTCGCCTTGTCGAACACCTGCTGGTTGTAGAACATGACGACCGGCTGCATGCCCCGGTTGGGGATCCCGTAGTACTTGTCGCCGATCTTGCCCGCGTCCAGCACCGACGGCAGGAACTTCGCCTTGAACGCGGGGTCGGCGTCCAGCATCGGGGTGAGGTCGACCAGCAGGTTGCTCTGCACGTACTGCCGGATGCTGCCGCCGCCCCAGTTGAAGAAGACGTCGGGCTGCTGCGGGCTGCCCATCGCGATCCGCAGCTTCTGCTTGTACGGGTCGTTGTCGTACGTCGTGAGCTTGGCCTTGCCCTTGGCGGTGGCGTTGTACTTGTCGATCGCCGTCCGCTGCACCTTGTTCTGGACGGTGTCCTGGAGAGCCCAAATGTCGAGCTCCCCGGCACCGTTGCCGGCGGACTTGCCGTCGCTGCCGCAGCCAGCGGCACCGAGCGCCAGCGCGCCCGCTCCGAGACCGGCCAAGCCCAGTAACGATCGGCGAGAGAGGTGCATGGTGGTCATCAGGCATCCCTTCCGGACACTCGCATGGACGAGCCGTACCCGAAAATTTCCAGGCGCCGCTCGGTAGTTTTCGCGATGATGTGGCGCACGCTACGACGGCGTGAAAGCGGCGTCAAGATTTAACTCTCATCAATAGCGGTGGGTACCGCCGGGGGCCGGGTTTCCGGTACGGTTCGGCATGAAGTTCCGGAAAAACGTCCGGAACATTGCGGCCCCGGCGGCAACGCGACCGACCACGTCGCGGTGCCGCCGGGCACCGGGCAGCACCGGATACGAGCGAAGGAGACTGCTGTGCACCAGGGCGGCGAAACCGCGGTCGGCACCGAACTGTCAGCCGAGGCCGGGCCGGCGCCCTGGCAGGACCCGACACTGTCCACCGCGGAGCGTGTCGCCGACCTGCTGGGCCGGCTCACCCTCGAGGAGAAGGTGGGACAGCTGGGCAGCTACTGGCCCGGCGCGTCGGCCACCCCCGGCGACATGGCACCGCACCAGCACGACCTCGCCGACGACGGGGCGTCCTGGGCCGACCTGATCGGCTCCGGCCTCGGCCAGCTCACCCGGCCGTTCGGCACCGCGCCGGTCGATCCGGCGACGGGCGCGCGGGCGCTCGCCCGGGTCCAGGCCGAGGTCGCCGCCGCCAACCGGTTCGGCATCCCGGCGCTGGTCCACGAGGAGTGCCTGTCCGGGCTGATGGCCTGGGGCGCCACCGTCTACCCCACTCCCCTGGCCTGGGGTGCCACGTTCGACCCCGACCTGGTCGAGCGGATGGCCACCCGGACCGGCGCCACGATGCGCCAACTCGGGGTGCACCAGGGGCTGGCGCCCGTCCTCGACGTCGCCCGCGACCTCCGCTGGGGCCGTGTCGAGGAGACCATCGGCGAGGACCCTTACCTGGTCGGCACGATCGCCACCGCCTACGTCCGGGGCCTGCAGTCCGCCGGGGTCGTCGCGACGCTCAAGCACTTCGCCGGGTACTCCGCCTCCCGCGCCGGCCGCAACTTCGCACCCGCCGCGGTCGGGCCGCGCGAGCTGGCCGACGTCCTGCTGCCGCCGTTCGAGATGGCGGTCCGCTACGGCGGCGCCGGATCGGTCATGCCCTCGTACGCCGAGATCGACGGCGTACCGGCCCACGCCCACCCGGACCTGCTCACCGGCGTACTGCGCGACGAGTGGGACTTCACCGGCACCGTCGTCACCGACTACTACGGCATCCAGTTCCTGTACCTGCTGCACCACACCGCCGCCGACGCGGGCGAGGCGGCCGGGCTGGCACTGGCCGCCGGCGTGGACGTCGAACTCCCAGCGACGTACTGCTTCGGCCCGGCCCTGGTCGCCGCCGTCCGGGCCGGCACCGTCCCGGAGTCGCTGGTCGACCGCGCCGCCGGCCGGGTCCTGCGCCAGAAGTGCGAGCTGGGGCTGCTCGACCCGGACTGGTCACCGGTCCCGGCGGCGCTGGCCGCCGGCGACAGCAGCACCGGTGACAGCAGCACCGACAACGGCGCCGGGCCGGCGCACCGGCCCGGCGCGGTGGACCTGGACCCGCCGGCCAACCGTGCCCTCGCCCGGCAGCTGGCCGAAGAGTCGATCGTGCTGCTCGCCAACGACGGCGCGCTGCCGCTGCCGCCGACCGGGCGGATCGCGCTGGTCGGCCCGCTCGCCGACACCGTCACCGGCCTGTTCGGCTGCTACTCGTTTCCCAGCCACGTCGGCAGCCAGCACCCCGACACACCGATGGGGATCGACGTCGACACCCCGCTGGATGCGCTGCGGGCCGAACTGCCCGGTGCCTCGGTCACGTACGCCGCCGGCTGCGGGGTCGACGACTCCGACACCGCCGGTTTTCCGGCGGCCGTCACGGCGGCGGCCGACGCCGATGTCTGTGTGGTGGTCCTCGGTGACCGGGCCGGGCTGTTCGGCCGGGGCACCTCCGGCGAAGGCTGCGACGCGGTGGACCTGCGCCTGCCCGGCGTCCAGCAGGACCTGTTGGAGGCGCTGCTCACCACCGGTACGCCCGTCGTGCTGGTCCTGCTCACCGGCCGCCCGTACGCCCTCGGCGCGGTCGCCGGCCGGCTGGCCGCCGTGGTACAGGCGTTCTTCCCGGGCGAGGAGGGCGCTCCGGCGCTCGCCGGCGTCCTGTCCGGCCGGGTCTGCCCGTCCGGCCGGCTGCCGGTCAGCGTCCCCCGCCACCCCGGCGGGCAGCCGGCCACCTACCTCACCCCGGCTCTGGGGCACCACACCGACGTCAGCAGCGTCGACCCGACCCCGCTGTACCCCTTCGGGCACGGCCTGTCCTATACCCGGTTCACCTGGGACGACGTCCGCGTCGACGGGGCACCCCTCGCGGCGGATGCGCCCGTCGAGCTGCCCACCGACGGTGCGCTCACCGTGTCGCTGACCGTCTGCAACGCCGGCGACCGGGCCGGCGCCGAGGTCGTCCAGCTCTACCTGCACGACCCGGTCGCGCAGGTCACCCGCCCGGTGGTGCGGCTGATCGGGTACGCCCGGGTCGCCCTCGACGCCGGCCAGACCCGGCAGGTGGAGTTCCGGGTGCACACCGACCTCGCCTCGTTCACCGGCCGCGCGGGCCGGCGCGTCGTCGAGCCCGGCGACCTGGAGTTGCGGCTGTCGACGTCGAGTGCCACGCACCGGTACGCGGTCGGCGTGCGGCTGGTCGGCGACGAGCGCGTCGTCGACCACCGGCGGCAGCTCACCGCCGCGGTGACGGTGCGGTAAGCCACCACGGTCCGGCGCCGCCTCGACGGAAAACCTCAACCACCGCCGGTCGCCGCCGATGTCAGGACGCACCGCAATTCCCCCGCCAGAGGGGGACCTGGGGAAATGGCCGCCGTACCGGCGCCGGGACCACCCCTCTCGGCGCCGGTACGGCGACCTCCACCCGCGCTGCCCTCTCCCGCCGCGTCCTCGCGCCTGCCCCGTGACATCCCCTGGCATCCTCGCGGCGCCCCGGCTTTGCCCGACCGGTGTCACGTCGTTCGCGGGACTCGCGTCACGTCGTTCGCGGGACTCGCGTCACGTCGCGTACAGCATCCTAGGAGGCTAGCCATCTTATTCTTGCCGATCGCCGGCCATAACTGGGTGTGTCCCATTTCTCCGGACCGATGAGCCGGGGAGCGCAACGCGCTCTCTGCCGATGAGTGGACGCGCGACCGGCCGGGGGTCAGAGCTCGATGTGGCCCTCGAGGTAGAACGCGCACGAGCCGTGCAGCTGCACCCGGTCGCCGACGAGGCGGCAGGCCAGCTCACCGCCGCGCCGCGACGCCTGGTACGCGAAGAAGGTGTCCTTGCCCGTCCGTGCCGCCCAGAACGGCACGAGCGCGCAGTGCGCTCCGCCGGTCACCGGGTCCTCGGGGATGCCCTTCGCCGGTGCGAAGTACCGGCTGACGAAGTCGTGCATGCCGTCGCCGGCGGCGGTCACCACGACTCCGGTCCGGTCCAGACGGGCGATCGCGGCGAGGTCCGGTTGGAGGGACCGGACGTCGTCGGCCCCGGAAAGCAGGGCGAGGTAGTTGTTCCCGTCGATCGCTGTCTCCACCGGTGTGACGCCGAGCGCGGCCGACAACGCCAGCGGCGGCGGCACGGCGCGCACCGTGCGAACGGGCAGTTCCATCCGATACGCGGTGTCCTCGCGGTCGACCGTCAGCGGCCCACTGGCGGTGTCGAACACGACGCTGTCGCGGCCGGGCTCCAGCCGCTCGACGACAACGGCGCCCGCCGCCAGCGTCGCGTGCCCGCACAATGGCACTTCCACTGTCGGCGTGAACCAACGCAGCCGGTACCGCTCCTCGGACGGCACGACGAACGCCGTCTCGGCGAGGTTGTTCTCCGCGGCCACGGCCTGCAACAGAGCGTCATCAAGAAACCGGTCCAGCACCACCACGGCGGCCGGGTTGCCGGCGAAGCGGCGAGTGGTGAAGGCGTCGAGCTGGAAGATCGGGACCCGCATGGCCGCATGGTACGGACGCGACATCCGCGGGCCCGCGACGGTCACCGTCCGCCCCGGCGATGCGGGACCGAGTGATCGGTGCCTCCCCGGCTCACACCCACGCCACCGGCGCACTGGGCCACCGGTTCACTCATGCCGCATTCCGCGCGACGATCCCCCCGGTCACGCTGCGAGCGGGAGTGCACGCTGGGCACGTACTCGTGACAGGTGGCGCAGGGTGGTCGCGATGCAGGCGACCTGGAGCCAGCCAGTTGCCGAGGTGGTGGTGCTCTCGAACGACTTCGCAAGACGGCGGGAGCGTCCGAGGCGGCCGTGGGCGACCTCGACGCGCCAGGCGTGCCGGATGGGTCGGAACACCGGCTGCTTGTCGTCCCACCCGACTCGGCGCAGCTCGAGCAGGTCGGGTGCGTGCCTGGGTCCCCGCTTGCCCGGCGCGTTGAACACCGGTTCCAGCAGCGCCCACTGCTCGTCCGTCAGGTCACTGGCGTACGTCATGCCGCACACGGTGCCGACCAAGCCGACGTCGACAGTCACACCCAAATGGGACACACCCAGTAAGATCACCGTGTGGATCGGCTCGCCCCGCTGTCCCGCTCGGACGTTCCCGATCTCGTCGACTTCCTCGCCCGAACGGACCTGACCCGCAGCGGCCTCGACGCGCCCGGGGTCCGGCTGTGGATCCTGCGGGACGAGGCCGGCACGGTACGCGGAAGCACCGGCTACGAGCGATCCGAGAATGGCACGGACGTTCTGATCCGCAGCGTCGCCGTCGACGCGGACCTGCGGGGACAGGGGATCGGACAGGCACTCGGCCGGTTCGCCCTGGATCGGGCGTCGGCGGCCGGAGCCCGTCAAGCCTGGCTGTTCAGTCGCCGGTCGGGAGCGTTCTGGCAGCGGCTGGGCTTCGCCGCGGCCGACCGTGACCGGCTGGCGGAGGTACTGGCGGCGACCCACCAGGTACGTCTGTTCCGCCGGACCGGCCAGCTGGAGCACGAGGTCGCCTGGTCCCGCCCGCTCCCCTGACCCGCCCGCTCCCCTGACCCGCCCGGTGTCCAGCCCGCTCCCAGGTCACGGTCAATGATTTCCGAGTGTCGGTAGGTGCACCACCCGGGCACGCTGGGTTTGCATAGAGGGAGTCCGCGCCACCGGAGGAGTTCGATCGCGGTGCGCTTCCGCACGATGTTCACCACCTTCACCCTCGCGACCCTGACATTCGGGGCGGTCGGGGTGTGGTCCGGCACCATCGACGCCGGGCCGGACGTCGTCCGGCCGGCACCGTTCGCGCGTGAGCACCCCCCGGAGCCGACCCCGCAGACCACGTACGGCCTGGCGGAGCATGCCGCTGCCCCGCTGCTGGCGCCCGGCCGGGTCGACGTGGCTGTGGACGGCTTCTACTCGTGGGCCCTGCTCGACCGGAGGACCGGCACGCTGACCGGCTCGGCCAACGACGTCAGCGACACCAACAGCACCGAGTCGATGATCAAGATCTGGATCGCCTCGGACTACCTGCGCCGGTTGGCCGGCGCGCAGCCCGACGTCGACCGGATGGCCGAGCTGAGCCGGATGATCCGCGACAGCGACGACGCCGCGGCCGAGGACGCCTACCAGATCGGCGGCGGCAATGCCGTGGTCCAGCGAATGATCAGCATCTGCGGACTGACCGACACGTCGGTCTTCGACGACTGGTGGAGCCGTACCCAGGTCTCGGCGCGCGACGCCGTGCGCCTGGGCGCCTGCGTCGCCGACGGGCGCGCCGCCGGACCGACGTGGACCGCATGGATCCTCGGCGAGATGCGTCAGGTACGCGGCGAGGGCCGGTTCGGCGTCGTCCAGGCGCTGCCGGACGCGGCGGCCGGCGAGATCCCGATCAAGAACGGCTGGACCGTGGTCGGCGACGAGTGGCACGTCAACTGCCTGGCCGTGGTCGACCGGTACGTACTGGCCGTGCTCACCCGGTACCCACAGGAGCTGGGCCTGGACTACGGCGCGGGGGTCTGCCGTAGCGTCACCGCCCAGCTGCGGCCGCGCGGATAGGCGGGCCGCTCAGGCGTCGGACTGGCCTCCCCCGGGCTCGGTGCGCTGCACCACCTCGAACTCCAGCAGCGTGGCACCGGTGGCCACCGGGCGCTGCTGCTGCCCGGCGTGCGCCTCGCGGGCCCCGCTGTTGGCCCATGCCTGGAATGCTTCCTCGCTCTCCCACCGGGTGTAGACGAAGTAACGGCTTTCGCCCTTCACCGGTCGCAGCAGCTCGAAGCCGAGGAACCCGGGCGCCTTGTCGACGGCGCCGTGCCGGGCGGCGAAACGGCGCTCCAGCTCCGGTCCGGCGCCCTCGGGTATGTCGATCGCGTTGATCTTCACAACGGCCATGGATCCACCGTAAACCGTCAACGGCGCGCGGGTAGTCTCAGCCACCTCCCAGGCATGGTTCAGCACTCGCGAAGCAGGCGGAGCCACGCTGGGATCTATGACACCCATCGAACCCGTCCCCGACCAGCCGGGGGCCGGCCCGGCGCCTCCCGCCTCACCGTGCCCGCAGCCTCCGGCCGGCCCGCTGCCCCGATGGATGCCCGACCAGCCCTACCGCACCGAGCCCAGCGCCGTCCTCGTTGACGGGAGCGCCACCGGGCTCGCCGCCGGTCCCGTCATCGGGCCCGCCACCGCACCGGCCGGTCCACCCACCGCGCCGCCGCACCGCTGGCGGACCCGCCTGGCCAGCGGGTTGGCCGCGGTGGTCCTGGCGCTGTGCGCCGGCCTCACCGGGGGCTACCTGGCACACCGGATGGACGGGATGTCCGGTACGCCGTTCCGGATCGGCACACCGGCCCGTGGGGTCGTGGACCGCTCGTCGCTGGCGGCCGTCGCCGCGGCGGTCCAGCCGAGCGTCGTCTCGATCGACGCCGGCCCGGCCGAGGGGTCGGGCGTGGTGTTGACCAGTGACGGCTACGTACTCACCAACAACCACGTGGTGTCGATGGCCCGTAACCGTACGGTCGAGTTGACCTTCGCCGGGGGCAGGACGGCGACGGCCGGTATCGTGGGCACCGACTCGGCGCACGACGTCGCGGTGGTACGGGCGAACGGGGTCTCCGGGCTGGACGCGGCCACGTTCGGCGACAGCGACAAGGTCCGGGTCGGCGACACGGTCCTGGCGATCGGCAGCCCGCTCGGCCTGCAGGGCACGGTGACCGCCGGCATCGTCAGCGCGCTGCACCGCGACCTGCGCAGTGCCGGTCGTACCAACAGCGGCGCCAGCTTCGCGATCGCGGACGCGATCCAAACCGACGCCGCGATCAACCCGGGCAACTCCGGCGGCGCACTGGTCGACAACACCGGTCGGGTGGTGGGCATCAACACCGCCATCGCCACCGCCGGCCAGAGCCAGGGCAACATCGGCGTGGGATTCGCGATCCCGAGCAATACCGCCAAGCAGATAGCCAACCAGATCATCGGCTCGTAGCGGTCGGCACGACGGCACCCCGACCCCGGGTCACGTCGGCACCCCGACCCCGGGTCACGTCGGCACCCCGGCCCCGAGGTCACGTCGGCACCCCGGCCCCGAGGTCACGACGGCACCCCGGCCCCGGGGTCACGTCGGCGCGACGCACCCGAACCCCGGGTGGTCAGCGGCTCTTGGCCGGTGCCCGACTGGTGGTGCCCTGCCACACCGCGCGGGCCCCGCTGTCGCCGACCCGGTAGACCTGCACCAGGTTGGCCAGGGCGATCACCACGGCGAACGCCATGACGGCGAGCATGAGCGGGGAGTGCCGCGCGGCCGGCCCGGCGTCCGTCCCCGACGCGCCCGCGACGGCCCGCCGGTGCAGCAGGTACAGCGCCACGGCGGCCACCAGCAGCGGCGCCGCGAACCACAGCAGACTGTCACCGAGTTCGGCGTGCTCACCCGGAGAGCCGACGGATCGCTCCAGGCTCTCCCCGGAACTGGTGGCGATCGGGACGGCCACGGTGGCCAACGCCGCGAGGGCGACCACGACCCCGCCGTACCGGGCCCGCCACGAGGTGCGCACCGCGATGGCGACGACCCCCAGGCAGGCGAGCGGCAACAGCACCACCACGGCGTGTACGACGAGCGGATGCAGCGGTATCCCGTTGACGGTGTCGGGCACGATGGCCTCCTGTCCGGTGTGGCGACTCGGTCGCCGTCATCTTGCATCGTGGTTGTTGATCCTGGAAAGAAGTTGCTCCTGAAAAGAAGCTGAACGCCACCGGGCGGGATCGGCGTCGTCCGTACCTCTGGGCGTGCGGACCGGCCGACCGTAGCGAAAGATATCTATTCAGGCAATTGTGCGGGGAAGGAGGCTTCGATGACTTTCGTCTATGCCGTCAACCGCCGGGGCCGCACGGTGTCCGTCATCGCGGCCGGTGAGATGGACGTGGCGGCCGCCGGGCCGTTCGGCACCATGCTCTGCGGGCTCGCCGAGGCCGAACCGACCGACCGGGTCGAGATCGACCTCGGCGCGCTCCGGTTCCTGGACTCCAGCGGCGTCGCCGCGCTCAACCGGGCCTACCGGGCCACCCACCGGCGCGGCGCCGTCCTGGTGGTGACCCGGGCCACCGGTGTGGTCCGGCGGGTGCTCGAACTGACCGGCGCGCTCGCCCACCTCGCACCGCGGGTGGAGACCGGCACCGACCGGCCGTCCGCGTAGCGACCGCCCCGGCTGGGTACGACCCGGACGTGATCCTCGTCGGCACGTCCGGGTGGCAGTACCGGGACTGGCGCGGCCGCTTCTACCCGCGGGAACTGCCGCAGCGGCAGTGGCTGGAGCGGTACGCGGCCGCATTCGCCACGGTCGAGGTCAACAACGCCTTCTACCGCCTGCCCGAGCGGACCACGTTCGCCGACTGGCGCGCCCGCACCCCGGACGACTTCGTGGTGGGCGTGAAGATGAGCCGGTACCTGACCCACATCAAGCGGCTGCGCGACCCGGCCGAGCCGGTCGCCCGGTTCCTCGACCACGCCGCCGGCCTGGGCGACCAGCTCGGCCCGGTACTGCTGCAACTGCCACCGAACCTGCGCGCCGACGCCGACCTGCTCGACGCCGCCCTCGCCGAGTTCCCGCCGCACGTCCGGGTCGCCGTCGAGCCCCGGCACGAGTCCTGGTGGGTACCGGCCGTCCGGGACACCCTGGCCCGCCACGGCGCCGCCCTGTGCTGGGCCGACCGGCTCGGACGCCCGGTCACGCCGGTGTGGCGGACCGCCGACTGGGGCTACCTGCGGCTGCACGAGGGGCGGGCGACCCCCCGCCCCGGGTACGGCCGCCAGGCGCTGAGCACGTGGCTGGACCGGATCACGGACACGTACGAGGCCCACCGGGACGTGTACGTGTACTTCAACAACGACCCCGGCGGCGCCGCCATCCGCGACGCGGTGGCGCTGGCCCGGCTGGCCGGCCGTCGCGGCGTGCCGGTGAGCCGGGCCCGGTACGACCCCCGGCACGAGCTGGTGGACTGATCCACCGGCCGGCGGGTCGATCAGCGAGCCGACGTGTCGATCCACCAGCCGGCGCATCGATCCCGATCATGAAGCCCGCCCGTTTCGCCCGATCCGTGGCGGGTAGCCGCTCGCGAAGGGTCAGTTGGACAAGGGTTAGTTGGACTCTGCGGGACGTGGGGCGCCGCCCGACCGTGTGGCAGTTGGACGCCGCCCACCTGATCGGGAAGGAAGCGGCGATGAAGGCAGTCACCTGGCACGGCAAGCGCGACGTACGCGTCGACACGGTCCCCGATCCGGTGATCCAGGATCCGGAGGACGCCATCATCCAGGTCACGTCGACCGGCATCTGCGGCTCCGACCTGCACCTGTACGAGATGATGGGGCAGTTCATGACCGAGGGCGACATCCTCGGCCACGAGGCGATGGGCGAGGTGCTCGAGGTCGGCTCGGGGGTCAACACCCTCAAGACCGGTGACCGGGTGGTCGTGCCGTTCCAGATCGCGTGCGGGCACTGCTTCATGTGCCTGGAGGGTCTGCCGACGCAGTGCGAGGTCACCCAGGTCCGCGAGTACGGCACGGGCGCGGCGCTGTTCGGGTACACCAAGCTGTACGGGCACGTCCCCGGCGGGCAGGCGGAGCTGCTGCGGGTACCGCAGGCGGAGTTCGGGCCGATCAAGGTGCCCGACGGGCCACCGGACGACCGGTTCGTCTACCTGTCGGACGTGCTGCCGACGGCCTGGCAGGCCGTCGAGTACGCGGCGATACCGCCGGGCGGCAGCGTGGTCGTCTACGGCCTGGGACCGATCGGCGACATGTGCACCCGCATCGCGATGCACCGCGGCGCCGCCCGGGTGATCGGCGTCGACCTGGTACCGGAACGCCTGGAGCGGGCCCGCACCAACGGCGTGGAGGCGCTCGACCTCAACGAGCACGAGAACATCGTCGCCACGATCCGGGAGATGACCGCCGGCCGGGGGCCGGACTCGGTCATCGACGCGGTCGGCATGGAGGCGCACGGTTCGCCGCAGACCACGATCGGCGAGAAGATCGGCGTGAGCCTGCCGGACGCGCTCACCGCCAAGCTGGCCGAGAAGACGGGCATGGACCGGCTGGGCGCGCTGTACATGGCGATCGATACGGTGCGGCGTGGCGGCACCGTCTCCCTCATCGGCGTGTACGGCGGCCTGGCCGACCCGCTGCCGATGCTGGAACTGTTCGACAAGCAGATCGAGCTGCGCATGGGCCAGGCCAACGTCCGGACCTGGGTCGACGACATCATGCCGCTGCTGACCGACGAGGACCCGCTCGGCGTGGACCACTTCGCCACCCACCGGGTACCGCTCGCCGAGGCGCCCCAGGCGTACGAGAACTTCCAGAAGAAGGTGGACGGCACGGTCAAGGTGCTACTCAAGGCACGCGGCTGACCGGACGGGCGGCGGCCGCCCCGGCCCCTCAGTGGGCGGTCGCCTCGTCCGCCCACTGGACCAGGAGGTCCAGCAGCGTCGCCCGGCGCGCCCGGACCTGCGCCGCCGACGAGTCCGGGTCGTAGGAGTTCAGCCCGCCCCGGGCGTCGCCGCGCGCCGCCCCGCACAGCATCGCGGGTGCCATCCAGGCGTACTTGGCCGCACCCGACGCGGCGACCGCCCGGCGTACCACCTCCGGCGAGCCGCGCCAGCCGCCGTCGCGTAGCCCCGCCAGGTACGCCTCGACGACCGCGGAGGCGACCTCCGGTACCAGGGCGGGGTCGAAGAAGCCGTCGGTGAAGCTGTCGACGACGAGGTTGGCGACGTCCTCGCCCAGCGCACCCTCGCCGGTGAACGCCCAGTCCAGCAGGACGGTCCGGGGACCGTCGGCGACCAGGTTCATCGGCCAGACGTCGAGGTGGCACAGTGTGCGCGGGGCCGCCTCGGCGGCGGCGACCAGGTCGTGGCGGCGCTCCCACAGCGGTCGCATCCGGCGGCGCACCCGGTCCGACCACACCTCGGCGGCCGGGTGGTCCCACGGCACCGGCTCGGGCACCCAGGGCCGGCGGTCGGCGACGTACTGGGCCAGCCAGCGCCGCGACAGCCACGGCTCGTCGGGTACCCGGTCGACCCAGCGGGCCTGCGCCGCGCCGAGCTGGCGGGCGGACGCCGCGATCCGCTCCGGTGTCCACTGCGGACCGGCGACGCCGGTCGCCTCGGCCAGCCACAGCTCGACCGTCCCGTCCGGGCGCTCCGCCGCGCCGACGAGCGCCGGAGCGGCGATGCCGGTGCCCTCGTAGGCCCTCGCGGCCAGCCCGGTGGTGTAGGCGAGGTACTCGCGCCGCCAGTAGTTCCAGTGGGTCGGCTCGTCGCTGGTCTGCCAGGCCGGTGAGCCCACCGGCGGGTCGGCCGGCGGCCGGAACACCTTGCGGACCGCCGTACCGGCCGACCCCCGTACCCGCCAGATGCCGCCGGTCGCGGCGTTGCCGGCGTTGTGGGTGAGCGACTCGTGGGCGACCACGGTGCCCAGCGACGCCGGGACGGTGTCGGATCCGGCGGTACCGGGCGGAAGAAGATCCATCCGACCAGTATCGGGGTGCGACCATGGAGCCATGGCTGTCACTGCGCTGACCCCGCTCGCGTCCCCCGAGTCCGCCGCGGTGGGCGGCATGCGACTGGTCGGCATCGTCGTCGGTACGGTGCTGCTGCTGGCCGCCATGCGGGCGATGTTCGGCAGACGCAGGTAGCCGGACGCGGGCCGCGTCAGCACACCACCCCGGCCCGGTCGGCGACCTGGCGCAGCACCACCGCCGGCTGCCCCGACGTGACGTCGAGCAGCCGCCGGATCAGCGCGTGCGTGGCGGGCCGGCGGCGCACCTCCTCGGGCGCCACCTGCTCGACCCGCGCCACGGCGACGGTGGCCTCGGAGTACTGCCGGCACTGGCGGTACGCCTCGGCCATGTCGAGCAGGTAGGCCGCCTTCCGTTCCCGTGGCAGCCGGGCCAGCGACTGCGGCTCGATCGCACTGCGGGCGTACCCGACCGCACGCCCGCCCTCCTCCATCCGCACCAGGGCCGCCAGCCGGTGCAGGGCGACGTTCGTGGTGCCGAAGGCGTTGACCGGGTCGCAGTAGCCGGGCCCGAGCCGGCGGGCGATCTCCTCGGCGCGGCGGTGCATGGCCAGAGCGGTGTCGGCGTCGGCGTCCTGGGCGGCCACCATCTCGGCGGGCAGCAGCAGCATCCCGTACAGCGACAGCAGCTGCGGGTCGCGCGAGGCGAGTTCGGGCTCCATCCGGTCGGCCATCGCCACGAGCGCGGCCAGGGCCTCCCGGGACTGCCCGTGGCAGGCCAGGGCGCGCGCGACGCAGCGGGCGGCGCGGGCCAGGCAGACGGTGTCGTCGACGCAGCGGGCGGACATCATCGCGCGATCGGCGGCCAGCCAGGCCATCCCGGCGTTCTCCAGCTTGAGCAGCGTCGACGACGCGAGCCGGTAGCTCATCACCAGGCACCGCGCCGCCTGTACCCGGGCGGCGCCGTCGAGCGCCTCGACCGCGCGCTGCGCGTCGGCGATGAGGCCCGGCAGCACCCGACCGATCGTCGTGAAGTGCGACGACAGCCAGGCCGAACAGGCGTGGTCGACCTGGGCGCGCAGCCGGGCCAGGTCGGGCGGGGCGCCGACACCGCCGAGGATGACCCGGTACGAGCCGAGCGCGCCCCGGATGGCGCGCACCTCGACGGCGTCGGGGCAGCCGGCGACCCGCCGCGCCACGTCGTCGTCGGTGAGCGCCGCGACGTCGACCTGCAGTGCGCTGGCGACAGCCTCGAGCATGGGCAGGCGTACCAGCCCCCGCTGCCCGCTCTCCACCTTGTCCACCCAGCTCGTGGAGCGGCCGACGAGCTCGGCGAACTGCTGGCGGGTGAGCCCCCGACGGGTCCGCCAGTAGCTGACCCTTCGCCCGATATCGCGGTTACGGATTTCCATGTTTCCCCCCACGAATGGTGAGCGTAGTGATGGCTGGACGGCCGGGTTGCACAAAATGTGCGGTTCCGGCCGCCGCCCACCATGGAGCAAACCCCGTGATGTGCCGTGAGCTGCCCCTTTGCCGCAACGCTCCGATAGGGGACATCACACGAAGAGTCTGGTACGGCGCATTGCGCACGTGCGCGGTCCTCATGGGAGCGTCGTCGTCGCGCGGGCGACCCCGTACCCCCGAGGGCCGTTGCCGCCCCGCACAAGCTACGCCGCGCCGACGTCCGCCGCGGGAAATCGACAGCACCGAGCCGACAGCCGGTGGAGCGGCCCCTACGGTCGGCGGGAAGCCGGCAACTGATCGGCGGAGAGCCGGGCAACTGATCGGCAGAGAGCCGGGCAACTGATCGGCGGGAAGCCGGCAAGGGCCCAGCCGTTTCGTGGCGGCCGTTTCATGATGGCCCGTTTCAGGTTGTCGTGCGACTGGCGCACGCCCTCATTACATTGATAAAGGCCATTGTTAATATTCGGTTTCCGAATCTTATTCACGTCGGTGCCCGTCGGGCCGCGCCGGTCGTCGACCCGCACCCCTCACCGAAGGGAGCCCGCGATGCGCGCACGACGGCCCGGCAGACGTGCCACCCTCCGACTCGCGGTCCTCGTCACGGTCGGCGCGACCGCGGTCGCCGCCGCGTCGGCGCCGGCCGCGCCCGCGGGTGCGGCCGGCGGGACTGGTGCCATCGGGGCAGGTGGCACCGGGACAGCGGGCGCCCGGACCGCGACCACCGCGGCGACCGCTGCCGGCGACGACTACTGCCTCGGCCAGTGCGCCGACATCCTGCCGCCCGGTCAGAACGGCAACGCGACCCTCGCCGACATCCTCGCCCACCAGACCCTCGGTACCCGGCCGGCGCACTCCGGCGACCAGCTCGACCGGTACGCCAACCTGGTCTACCACTACGCCGGGCTCACCGACGACCAGATCACGCGCTACTTCAACGACGCCTCGCTGGGCGTACCGGCCGGCGAGGTGGAGCGCACCGACCGCCCGCGCACCGACGTCACGATCGTGCGGGACAAGGCGACCGGCACGCCGCACATCACCGGCACGACCCGGGCCGGCACCATGTTCGGCGCCGGATACGCGGGCGCGCAGGACCGGCTGTTCGTCATGGACCTGCTACGGCACGTGGGGCGCGGGCAGCTCACCTCGTTCGCCGGGGGCGCCCCCGGCAACCAGGCGCTCGAGCAGAGCGTGTGGCGCAGCTCCCCGTACACCGAGGCCGACCTGCAGGCCCAGGTGGAGAACCTGCGCCGGCAGGGCACCCGGGGCGCGCAACTGTACGACGACGTGACCAACTACGTCGCCGGGGTCAACAGGTACATCGCCGACTGCATGGCCGGCCGGTACTGCCCGGGCGAGTACGTGCTGACCGGCCACCTCGACGCCATCACCAACGCCGGTGGCCCGCAGCCGTTCACACCGACCGACCTGATCGCCACCGCCGGGGTCATCGGCGGCATCTTCGGCGGCGGTGGTGGCGCGGAGATGCAGTCCGCACTGGTCCGCATCGCCGCGCGGGCCCGGTACGGCGTGAGCGAGGGCGACCGGGTCTGGGCCGCCTTCCGCGAACAGAACGACCCCGAGGCCGTCCTGACCCTGCACGACGGGCAGAGCTTCCCGTACGGCGCACCGCCGGCGAGCGACGCCGGGGTGGCGCTGCCGGACAGCGGATCGGCCACGCCCGAGCCGGTGGCGTACGACAAGACCGGCTCCGCGGGTGTCACCGGCACCGGCGGCGCGCTTCCCGGACTCCACCTCGGAGATCCACACCAGGGAATGTCGAACGCGGTCGTCATCTCGGCACGCAAGTCGGCCACCGGTCACCCGATCGCGGTGTTCGGCCCGCAGACCGGGTACTTCTCCCCGCAACTGCTCATGGTGCAGGAGCTGCGCGGGCCCGGAATCACCGCGCGCGGCATCGCGTTCGCCGGGCTCAACCTGTACGTGCCGATCGGCCGGGGCCTGGACTACTCGTGGAGCGCCACGTCGGCCGCCCACGACATCACCGACACGTACGCCGTGCCGCTGTGCGAGCCGGACGGCAGCCCGGCGACGGTGAGGTCGCAACACTACCGCTGGCACGGGCAGTGCCTGGCGATGGAGGTGCTGGAGCGGCGCAACTCGTGGCAGCCCACCGTCGCCGACGGCACGCCGGCCGGCTCGTACCGGCTGCAGGCGCTGCGGACCAGGTACGGCCTGGTGAGCTGGCGCGGCACGGTCGGCGGCCAGCCGGTGGCGTTCACCAGTCTGCGCTCGACCTACCGGCACGAGGCCGACTCGGCGATCGGCTTCCAGATGTTCAACGAGCCCGACACGATGCGGTCCCCGGCCGGGTTCACGAACGCGGCGGCACAGGTCGGGTACGCGTTCAACTGGTTCTTCGTCAACGCACGCGACAGTGCGTACTTCACCTCCGGCCTCAACCCGGTCCGGGCGGCCGGCGCGGACCCGAACCTGCCGGTGCGCGCCGAACCGGCGTACGAGTGGCAGGGCTACTCCCCGGACACCAACACGGCCAACTACCTGCCTGCGGCGGCGCACCCGCAGGGTGTCAACCAGGACTACTTCGTCAGCTGGAACAACAAGCAGGCCAAGGACTTCTCGGCGGCCGACGGCAACTTCAGCTTCGGCGCGGTGCACCGCGCCGACCTGCTCGACGCACGGGTGCGGGCGGCGCTCGCCGGCGGCGGCACGCTCGACCGGGCGGGTACGGTCCGCGTCGCCGAGGACGCGGCCGTCACCGACCTGCGCGGCGAGCGGGTCCTGGGCACCCTGCTGCGGGTCCTGACCAGCCAGCCGGTGACCGACCCGGCGCTGGCCGACGCGGTGGCCAAGCTGACCGCGTGGCGGGCCGCGGGGGCCGAGCGGGTCGAGACCGCGCCCGGCTCGAAGGTGTACCGGCACGCCGACGCGATCCGCGTCTTCGACGCGTGGTGGCCGCTGCTGGTGTCGGCCGAGTTCCGCGGCGACCTCGGGGACGGCCTGTACACGTCGCTCGCCGCCGCGATGCAGATCAACGAGTCGCCGTCGGGCGGCCAGCAGGGCGACGCCTCCGGTGGGCCGTCGTCGGTGAACGAGGCGCAGCCGCACAAGGGCTCGTCGTTCCAGTACGGCTGGTGGGGCTACGTCGACAAGGACCTGCGGGCGGTGCTCGGCGATCCGGTGGCCGCGCCGCTGCCCCGGCGGTACTGCGGCGGCGGTGACGTGGCGGCGTGCCGGCAGGCTCTGCTCGGCGCGCTGGGGCGGGCCGCCGCGCAGACCCCGGCCCAGGTGTACCCCGGCGACGACACCTGTGCGGCGGGCAACCAGTGGTGCGCCGACGCGATTGTGCACGCGCCGTTCGGCGGCATCACCCAGCCGCCGGTCGCCTGGCAGAACCGCCCCACGTACCAGCAGGTGGTGTCGTTCCCGGCGGCGCAGGGCGACACCGTCGCCAACCTGGCCGCCGGGCGGCCGGTGACCGCGTCGAGCACGCAGCTGCTGTACTCGACGGCGGCCGCGGTGGACGGTGACCGGAGTACCCGCTGGGCCAGCGCCTGGAGCGACGACCAGTGGATCCGGGTGGACCTCGGCGGCGTCCAGCCGGTCTCCCGCGTCGTGCTGCGGTGGGAGGCGGCCTACGCGAGCGCGTACCGGATCGACGTGGCCGGCGACGACGGCGCCTGGCGACCGGTGTGGTCGACCGACGTCGGCAACGGCGGCGTCGACAACGACACGTTCGCGCCGACGACCGCCCGGTACGTGCGCGTGGTGGGCCAGCGGCGGGCCACCGGCTACGGCTACTCGCTGTACGAGTTCGAGGTGTACCCGCACTGACCGGCGCCCGATGGCCGGTGTCCGCGCCGACACGCCAGCACCGGAGCAAAATAGAGCGATCTGCCCCTTTTTGCTGATATGTGGTACTAGCATCACACACCGATGTCCAGCAACGCGCACCGTCGAGCCTCCCCCAGTGAGCAGGCCGGTGTCGCCCGGCCCGCCCGGTCGGGACGTGCCGTCCGGCAGGACCCGCCGCTTCGAGCGGGGCGGCCCGCGCGGATGGACGGACCCACCCGGGAGCGCATGTCGGCACGGGACGGCAGGCCCGGACGGGAGGGCGGAACGCCGCGGGCCGGCAGGCCCGGACGGGAGGGCGGGGCCCGCGCCGGCTCGCGGGCGCCCGGGCCAGGCGCCACCCGGCCGACCAGGCCGGCCGGGCTGGCGCTCGCCACCACCCTGCTGGCCACGCTGATCACGGCCAGCTGCGTCGCGCGGGGCCCCGGATCGGCCCCGCCCGCGGCGGCGCTCGGCCCCGCCGCGGTCCGCACGACAGCCAGCGGCACCGCCACGCCGTCCCCGGCACCGTCGGCCGGCCCCACCGCCGCTGCCGGAGGTGCGGCCGGACCGGCCGGACCGACCACGTCGGCGGGCTGGCGCCCGCCGGACGTCACCCCGCTCGCGGTTCAGGCGCAGCAGTCCCCCGCGCCGACCGGGGCGGCTGCCGTGACGGTCGACCGGGTACCGGGAGAGTGGGTCAGCTGGGCCCTCCTCGACCGGACCACCGGGGCCGTGTCCACCGGTGGCGACAGCGGCACCAACTCGACCGAGTCGATGGTGAAGGCCTGGATCGCGGCCGACTACCTGCAGGGACTGGGCGGCCGGGAGCCCCGCGCGGACGAGATCGACCTGCTGCGCCGGATGATCCGCGACAGCGACGACCAGGCGGCGGAGCAGCTGTATCTGCGCCGCGGCGGCGACGCGGTGATCAGGCGTCTGATCTCGACCTGCGGGCTCACCGACACCACGGTGCACTCCGGCTGGTGGAGCCTCACCGAGATCTCCGCGCGCGACGCGGTACGGATGGCCGACTGCATCGCCGACGGTACGGTCACCAACGCCCGGTGGACCGCCTGGCTGCTCGGCGAGATGCGCCAGGTGCGCGGCGAGGGCCGCTTCGGCATCGTCGACGTGCGCCCCGGCGTGGCCATCAAGAACGGCTGGACGAAGTGGGGGGACGGCACCTGGCACGTCAACTGCCTCGCCGTCGCCGACGGCTGGTCGCTGTCGGTCCTGACGCGCTACCCGGCGCGGTACGGCCTCGACAACGGCGCCGAGGTCTGCCGCAGCGTGGCGCGGCAACTGGCGCCCTAGCGGCAGCCGGTGGTAGGGCAGGGACAGCCGGTGCGGGTGCCCCTCCCCTACCGCGGTCATCCGCGGCGGGTCAGCACCGGCCGCAGCGCGTCGAGGACCGCCGGGTCGTCGATCGTCGACGGGACCGGCTCGGCGACGCCGTCGGCGATCCCCCGCATGGTCCGGCGCAGGATCTTCCCGGAGCGCGTCTTGGGCAGCGCGGGTACGACGTCGACCCGGCGCAGCGCGGCGACCGCGCCGACACGCTGGCGGACCAGCGCGACCAGCTCCGCGGCGAGCGCGTCGGGATCGGCCGCCACGCCGGCCTTGAGTACCACGAAGCCGCGCGGCACCTGGCCCTTCAGCTCGTCGGCCACCCCGATGACGGCGCACTCGGCGACCGCCGGATGCCCGGCGAGGGCCTCCTCCATCGCCCCGGTGGACAGCCGGTGGCCGGCGACGTTGATGACATCGTCGGTGCGGCCCATGACGTACAGGTACCCGTCAGCGTCGAAGCGGCCGCCGTCGCCGGTCAGGTAGTTGCCGGGGAACGCCGACAGGTACGAGGCGACGAACCGCTCGTCGTCGCCCCACAACGTGGGTAGGCAGCCGGGCGGCAGCGGCAGCCGGATCACGATGGACCCGTCGGTTCCCGGCGGCACGTCGTCACCGGCCGCGTCGACCACCCGGACGTCGAAGCCCGGTACGGGTACCGACGGCGAGCCCGGCTTCGTCGGCAGCGGCTCCAGTCCCCGCGGGTTGGCCGCGACCGGCCAGCCGGTCTCGGTCTGCCACCAGTTGTCGACGACCGGCACACCCAGGCGCGCGCCCGCCCACGCGTACGTCTCCGGGTCGAGCCGCTCGCCGGCCAGGAAGAGGTGGCGCAGCGAGGACAGGTCGTGGTCGGCGATCCGCGCGCCGTCCGGGTCCTCCTTCTTGATCGCGCGCAGCGCGGTCGGCGCGGTGAACAGCGTCGTCACCCGGTGCTGGGCGACCACCCGCCAGAACGCGCCGGCGTCGGGCGTACCGACCGGTTTGCCCTCGTACAGCACGGTGGTCGCGCCGGCGAGCAGCGGCGCGTAGACGATGTACGAGTGGCCGACCACCCAGCCGACGTCGGAGGCGGCCCAGAACACCTCGCCCGGCCCGGTGTCGAAGATGTTGCCCATCGACCAGTGCAGCGCCACGGCGTGCCCGCCGTTGTCGCGCACCACGCCCTTGGGCCGGCCGGTGGTGCCGGAGGTGTAGAGGACGTAGAGCGGGTCGGTGGCGGCGACCGGCACGCACCCGGCGGGTTCGGCACCGGCGACCGCCTCGTTCCAGTCGACGTCGCGACCTGGCACCAGCTCCGCGGTGCACTGTGGACGCTGCAGGATCACGCAGTGCCGCGGCTTGTGGGTCGACTCCTCGAGCGCGGCGTCGAGCATGGGCTTGTAGGGCACCACGCGGTTGACCTCGATACCGCAGGACGCCGAGACGACGACGGTCGGCTTCGCGTCGTCGATGCGCACCGCCAGCTCGTGGGCGGCAAAGCCACCGAAGACCACCGAGTGCACCGCGCCGAGCCGCGCGCAGGCCAGCATCGCGACCACCGCCTCGGGCACCATCGGCAGGTACACGACGACCCGGTCACCCCGGCCCACGCCCAGGTCCCGCAGTACGCCGGCGCAGCGGGCCACCTCGTCGCGCAGCTCCCGATAGGTGTACGTGCGGACGGTGCCGGTCACCGGGCTGTCGTAGATCAGCGCCGGCCGGTCCCCGGCACCGGCGTCGATGTGCCGGTCCAGGGCGTTGTGGCAGGTGTTGAGCTCGCCGTCGGGGAACCAGCGGAAGAACGGCGCACGGTCGCGGTCGAGGACCCGCCCAGGCTGCCGTACCCAGTCGAGGGCGGCGGCGGCCTCGCCCCAGAAGCCCGCGGGATCGGTGATGCTGCGCTGGTACGCCGTGCGGTAGCCGTTCATACGACCATCCTGGCCGGCCGGCGCCCCGGTCGGCCAGAGCCGACCGGGCCGGCGGGCCGACCGTGCGCCGAACGGTGCCCTGGACGGGTGAATCCGGCCGGTCAGCGCTGCGCGGAGTGGGGCACCGGTGCCAGACTCGCCGTCTCGCCCCGGTGCAGCGGCCGGACCAGCGGGTCCAGGCCACGCCGGCGCACCGCGGACAGGAAGTCGGACAGCGGCGACCGGAAAACCGGGTAGTCGTCGTAGTGGATCGGCAGCGTCAGCGACGGCCGGATCATCTCGACCAGGTCGGCGCCCTGCCGGCCGTCCATGGTCAGCAGGACCCCCAGCACCTTCGTACCGCCGAGGTGCGCGAGCATCACGTCGATACCGGGCAGCCGCTGCGGTATCTCGCGCAGCCACGGCCGGCACAGGGTGTCACCGGTGACGTAGAGCCGCAGCCGACGCTCGCCGCCGACCTCCCAGTCGATGACGCTGCCGATGGTCTCGGGCATCAGCAGGTGGACCAGGGCCGGACCGTGCTGGCCGGGCACCGCCGTCACCCGGACGGTCTGGTCGCCCTTGTGGAACTCGATCCGCGACCAGGGCCGCAGCCCGACCGTGTCGCGGAAGCGCCAGGTGCGCTCCAGCCGGTACGCCGCGGACGGGGTGCTCACGATCGGCAGCGCCCGCGGCAGCCGGGCCTTGGCGACCCGGTCGAAGTGGTCGCCGTGCAGGTGCGACAGCACGACCGCGTCGACGGTGGGCAGCTCGTCGACGTCGAGCGCGGGCTGCGTGCGCCGCCGCGACCACAGCCCGTACCCGAGGTAGGCCGCTTCCCCGGCGTGCAGGAAGTTGGGGTCGGTCAGCAGCGTGAACTCCCCCAGGTGCAGCAGCGTGGTGGCGGTCCCCACGAAGGTGACCGAGGCATCCGGCGACATGGGCGTGCACCTCCCGGCCCGGTCGTACCCACCGTTGCGACGATCATGTCCGGTGCCGCTCGGTTTCGATGCGGTCACATGGGTTGAGCCGGGCCACCCGCCAGCCGAGAAGACCGTCGTGTACGAGGGATCTGCGATACCGGGTCGGTTGGACGCCGCGCGGGAGCTGCTGCGCGACCTGACGGCGGTCCTGGGCGCCGACGGGCTCGCCGTGGCCCGGCGGCTGCCGGGCCTGCTGGCGGCGCTCGACCGGCACGCGGCCGAGGTGCGCGACGCGCTCGGGGACGGCCGGGCCGTGCCCAGTACGGTGGCGCTCGCCGGGTACGCCGAAGGTCTCATCCACGCCGCCGAGGAGACCGGCTGGGAGCTGCCCGCGCCGATCGACTGGGCGCACGCGGACTGGCGCGCGGTGCGCCTGCTCGCGGTCTGCGCGCTCGCCGCCGACGGCCGCGGGCGGTGACCTCCCCCTGCCGGCCGCCCGCAACGGGATAGCCGGCGCGTGGGTGGGGTAACCGAATCATTCGGTGCCCCGGGTGAGGCGCGCGTCACACCGCCGCCCGACCGGGCATCCAGATCCGGTCACGGCGGTTGGAGACATCCATGAGAGCTGTTGTGCAGAACGAGTTCGGCGACGCGGACGTGCTGCATCTGGAGGACCTGCCGGACCCGGTGACCGGCCCGGACGGGGTACTGATCCGGGTCCGCGCCGCCGGGATCAACCCGGTCGACTACAAGATCCGGGCCGGCTACCTGAAGGACCTGTTCCCGTACCACTTCCCGCTGGTGCCCGGCTGGGACGTGGCCGGCGAGGTGGTCGCGGTCGGCCCGGCCGTTACCCGGGTGGCCGTCGGTGACGCGGTCATGGCGTACGCCCGCAAGGACCACATCCAGTGGGGCACCTACGCCGAGCTGGTCCGGGTCCGCGAGGAGGCGGTGGCGCCCAAGCCGGACTCGCTGACCTTCGCCCAGGCCGGCGGGCTGCCGCTGGCGGGGCTGACCGCCCTGCAGTCGCTGAACGCGGTCGACGTCGGCGCGGGCGACGTGGTGCTCGTGCACGCCGCCGCCGGCGGGGTGGGGCACCTCGCCGTCCAGATCGCGCGGGCGCTCGGCGCGGCCCGGGTGATCGGCACCGCCTCGCCGCGCAACCACGACTTCATCCGTTCGCTGGGCGCCGAGGCGATCGAGTACGGCCCCGACCTGCCCGACCGGCTCGCGAAGGTGGTCGGCGGCGACGGCAGGGTCGACGCGGTGCTCGACTACGTGGGCGGGCCGGCCCTCGAACAGTCCCCGGCCCTCGTGCGGTCGGCCAGACGCCACGTCTCGGTCGTCGACCCGACGTCCAAGGAGCAGGGCGGACGGTACGTGTTCGTACGCCCCAACGGTGGCCAGCTGAAGGCCCTGGGTGAGCTGGCCGACGACGGCCGGCTGCGGGTCGAGGTGGCGCGCGAGTACCCGCTCGACCAGGCGGCCGGGGCGCAGCGGGAGTTGGAGGGCGGCCACGTCCGAGGCAAGATCGTGCTGACCGTGGCGTAGCGGCGGGTACGGCGGCGGCGCCGCGACCACGCGGCGCCGCCGTGACCACCCGCCCGCCGAACCCCACCTCGCCGACCGCTTCCGGAGTGCCGTGCCCGTCCGACCCGTCTCACCCGCCGTCCTCGTCGAGGAGCTGGCCGACCGCCTCGCCGGGGTGCCCGGCGCCCCGTGGCTGCGGGTGGCGGTCGACGGCGCACCCCCGGCCCGGCCGCACGACCTCGCCGACGCCCTGGTCGACCCGTTGCGGGTACGGGGGCGGCCGGTCCAGCGGGTCCGCGCGGACGACTTCCTGCGCCCGGCCTCGCTGCGGCTGGAGCGGGGCCGGACCGAGCCGGACGCCTTCTACGAGGACTGGCTCGACGTACGGGGCCTCACCCGCGAGGTACTCGACCCGCTCGGTACCGGCGGCACCGGGCGGGTCCTGCCGTCACTGTGGGACACCGCGACGGACCGGGCCACCCGGGCCGGCTACGTCACCGTGCCGCCCGGCGGCATCCTGCTGCTCAGCGGGGCGTTACTGCTCGGTACCGGGCTGCCGCTGGACCTGGTCGTACACCTGTGGATGTCGCCGGCGGCGCTGGACCGCCGCACCCCGGCGGCCGACCGGTGGACGCTGCCGGCGTACGCCCGCTACGCCGCCGAGGTCGCCCCGGCCGACCTCGCCGACGTCGTGGTCCGCGTCGACGATCCGCGACACCCCGCGCTGGTGGCCGATCCCGGCTGACCGATGTGGACGTTCCCGCCGCCCAAGGGTTGCGATACATCCACTCTGATCGCTTCCTGTCCCGCTGCGTCCGGTACGCTCCGTGCCCGATGACGCTAAGCCTGCTCCCCCACAGCATCCGACTGCGCCGGGCCGCCCGTCGCCACTTCGGCTGGCGCACGCTGCGTACCGGCCAGCTCACCGCCATGCGCGCGGTGCTGAAGCGGCGCGACGCCCTTGTCGTGCTGCCCACCGGGCACGGCAAGTCGGCCGTGTACCAGGTGCCGGCGACCCTGCTGCCGGGTCCGACCGTGGTCGTCTCCCCGCTGCTCGCGTTGCAGGCCG
Organism: Planosporangium spinosum; assembly: GCF_049999945.1. Classification (NCBI taxonomy): domain Bacteria; kingdom Bacillati; phylum Actinomycetota; class Actinomycetes; order Micromonosporales; family Micromonosporaceae; genus Planosporangium; species Planosporangium spinosum. The sequence goes on from NZ_JBLYUB010000002.1 coordinate 167,057, forward strand.
ACCAGATCGCCGGGCTGGCCGAGCGGCACGACGCGCACCTGGGCGCGGTCCGGATCAGCTCGGCGGAGTCACCCGGCCGGCAGCGGGCGGCGCTCGCCGCGCTGGCCGACGGTACGGCCCGGTTCCTGTTCATCACCCCGGAGCAGCTCGGCCAGCCGGACCGGTTGGCCGAGCTGCGCGCCCTGCGGCCGGCGCTGGTGGCGGTGGACGAGGCGCACTGCATCTCCGCCTGGGGCCACGACTTCCGCCCCGACTACCTCCAGCTCGGCCACCTGGTACGGGAACTGGGCCGGCCGCCGGTCGTGGCGTTGACGGCGACGGCGTCACCGCCGGTACGCGAGGACATCGCGGCACGCCTCGGGCTGCGCACCCCCAAGGTCGTCGTGGCCGGTCTGGACCGCCCCAACCTGTACCTGGAGGCGGTGCACTGCGTCACCGAGGAGGACCGGTGGAAGCGGCTGCTGGCCCGGCTGCGCACCGACGAGCCGCCCGGCATCGTCTACGTGCCCACCCGGCGCGCCGCCGAGGAACTGGCCGAGCGGCTGGTCGACGAGGGTATCCACGCGCAGGCGTACCACGGCGGAATGGCCGTCGGCGAGCGCACCCGCCGGCACGAGGCGTTCCTGTCCGACGAGGTCCCGGTGATGGTCGCGACCAGCGCGTTCGGCATGGGCATCGACAAGCCGAACATCCGCTGGATCGTGCACGTGGCGCTGCCCGACTCCCCCGACAGCTACCTGCAGGAGATCGGCCGGGCCGGCCGGGACGGGCGGCCGGCCCGGGCCCTGCTGCTGCACCGCGCCGAGGACGTGGCGCTGCAACGGTTCTTCACCGGCGGCGCCCCGGACCGCGCCGAGCTGGCCCGGGTGGTGCGGGCCCTGCGCGACGGCCCGGCCCGCAAGACCGACATCGCCGCCGACCTGGGGCTCGGGACCCGCCGGCTGGCCCAGGACCTGGCCCTGCTGGAACGGGTCGGCGCCGCGGTGACCATCCGGAACGGCCGGGTCACCGTCCCGCGCTACGCCCCGGCGGCGGACGAGGCGGTGTCGCTGGCGCTGGCGGAGATCCGGCGCCACCAGACCGTCCAGCGCTCGCGCACCGACATGATGCTCCAGTTCGCCCAGGCCCGTGGCTGCCGCGGCCAGTACCTGCTGGCCTACTTCGGCGAACACCTGACCCGCCCCTGCGGACACTGCGACAACTGCGCCGGTGGCGGCGGCCCCGCCCCGCGGCCGGCCGCGGACCTGCCCTACCCGGTGCACAGCACCGTCAGGCACCCGAAGTGGGGCTGCGGCATGGTGCTGCGCTACGACGAGGACCGGATGGTCGTGCTCTTCGACGACGTCGGCTACAAGACGCTGTCGGTACCGGTCGTGGTGCGGGAGGGCCTGCTCACGCCCGTCTGACGCCGATCGCCTCCCCTCGATTTTCCTCCCGGTTCAACGGAACGGGTTCCTCGACCCGTGTATTGGGTGAGGACGAATGGCCGGAGCCAGGGGAGGTGGGGAGTGCGCCCGACCGCGAAGAAGGAGCCACGCCGCGGCAGGTCCGTCGACCGAAGGCGGGCGCCGCTGTGGGCGCGGATGGCGATCGCGACGGGTGCGCTGCTCATGGTGGTCAGCGGCAGTACCCTCATCGCCGGCCGGCTCCTGCTGCTCCACTACACCAGCGGGATCACCCGCTCCGGCGGCCTCGGCACGGCGGCGGCGACGGACAAGGACGGCGGCACCTCCGTCGAGGGCCCGATCAACCTGCTGCTGGTCGGCGTCGACGACGGTACCGGCCGGAAGGCCAGCGACGGCGCCCGGGCCGACTCGATCATCGTCGCGCACATCCCGGCCACCCACGACGCGATCTATCTGGCCTCGATCCCGCGCGACAGCCGGGTGCCCATCCCGGCGTACCCGGCCACCGGGTTCCGCGCCGAGACCAACAAGATCAACGCGGCGTTCCAGGGCGGGCACCAGAACGGCGGCGGCCGCGACGGCGGCCTCGCGCTGCTCGCCGAGACCATCAGCAACCTCACCGACGGCGCCCTCACGTTCAACGGCGCCGCCATCGTCAACTTCGACGGGTTCAAGGACCTGGTGCAGGCGATCGGCGGGGTACGCATGTACGTCGACGAAAAGGTCACGTCGATCCACATCGGTACCAACACCAGGACCGGCCAGGTGGGCGTGCCGTACTACATCCGGGCCGACGGCACCGTGATCGGTCTGAAGCCCGACATGAAGCCGCAGGTGTACGAGGTGGGCTGGCACGACTTCAGCGACTGGGAGGCGCTGGACTACGTACGCCAGCGGGACCTGCTCGAACTCCGCGACTCCGACTACGGCCGGCAGCGCCATCAGCAGCAGTTCCTCAAGGCGGTGCTGCACAAGACGGCCAGCTCCGACGTCCTCACCAAGCCCACCAAGGTCAACGCGGTCCTGAAGTCGCTGTCCAAGACGGTGTCGTTCTACAACAACGGGGTCGACATCGCAGACTGGATCTTCACGCTCAAGGACATCAGGCCCGACAAGATGACCATGATCAAAACCAACGCGGGTACGTTCAACCCGAAAACGATCGGCGGGATCGAGTACGAGGAGCTGTCACCGGACAGCCTGCAGTTGCTGAAGTCCATGGCCGCCGACGACGTCGGCACGTTCCTCACCACCCACCAGAGCTGGATCGCGACCGACAGCCCGTCGACCGGGTGACCGACGGCGCGCCGCGGCCGATCCGCAAAATCGATTGCCGTCGACTGGCAGGATGGCGCCATGCGGACCTCGCACGAGTTGACGACACCGGCCCTGTCGCCCGCCCGCCGGGTGGCGGGCCTGACCGCCGCGGCGCTCGCGGCCGCCGTGCTGGTCGTGTCCGTGCTGGGCGCGTGGAACCCGTGGCGCCTGGTGCGGCTGCGGCAGTTCTTCCACGACCCGTCCCTCGGCCTGCTCCTGGTGAACCTCCTGACGCTGGCGGCGTTCTGGGCGCTGGCGCCGGTGCACAGCGAGGCGGCCCAGCCCGGCCGGCAGCGGATCCGCTGGCTGCTCACCCTGGCGCTGCTGCCGGTCGGCATGGCATGGGGCCTGCTCCAGGGCTTCTTCAGCCTCGACACCCGGGAGGTTGCCACGTCCCCCGACGGCACCCGCAGGGCCGCGTTCGTCACCCACGGCGACGACCGGGAGCTGCGGATCTGGTCCGGCGGCTGGCTGACCCTGCGCGACGTGGGCCGCGCCGGCGCGCCCTGCGGCCCGAACGCGACGGCCCGGTTCGTCACGGACGACCTGCTGCACATCACGTCGAACTACGGCGACTTCGACGTCCGCCTCGACCCCGCCACCGGCCGCCCGCTCACCCCGATGGGCCGCACCTGCTCCGGCTGACCCGCCGCCGCCCTCCATGATCGGCACAACGTGCCGAAACCGCGGTCTTGGCGACTGGCGGAGACCACAACATCCCGGAAGTTGTGCCGATCATGGTCGGGTGTCACGCCCGGACCGGCAGCCGGTCCCCGACGTGTTCGGGGCGCAGGCCCACGCCGACCACCCGGGCCGGCAGCTCCCGCAGCGCGGGCACCCGGTTGAGCAGCCGGACCGGCCACGGTGCGGGTACCGGAGTCTCCGCACCGAGTACCCGCCCGATGACACCGCGCTGGATGACGCGCTGCAGCAGCTGGGTGCCGGCGGTGGGGAACGCCCGCCGGGCGCGCACCCGGGCCAGGTCGCGCCCGGCGAGGCGCCCGGCGCGCAGTGGACCGGCCAGCAGCCGGGCGGCGGCCACCGCGTCCTGCACGGCGAGGTTGATCCCGACGCCGCCGATCGGGGACATCGCGTGGGCGGCGTCGCCGATCAGCAGCGCTCCGGGTACGTGCCAGCGGCGCAGCCGGTCCACCCGTACCGTCAGCATCTTCACGTCGTCCCAGCTCGTGACCTCGCCGACCCGGTCGGCCAGGAACGGTGCCAGGTGCGCCACCGAGGCGCGGAACGCGGCCAGGCCGTCGGCCACGACCCGGTCGTACCCGCCCTTCGGAATGACGTAGGCGAGTTGCCAGTACGTCCCCCGGTCGATGCCGACCAGCAGGCGGCCGGTCCCGACCCGGGCGTTGACACCGGCGCCGTCGCCGGGCCGGCGGGGGAGGCGGAACCACAGGATGTCCATGGGCGCGCCGAACTCCCGGGGAGCCAGGCCGAGCTTGTCCCGTACGGTCGAGTGGCGCCCGTCGGCCGCGACGGTGAGCCGCGCGCGGACCTCGACCGGCCCGTCCGGCCCGCGCGCCACGACGCCTTTCACCATCCCCTCGGCGCGCAGCACGTCGACGACCTCGTGCGAGCGCAGCAGGGTGAACCCGTCGTACCTGGCGGCCTCGGCCGCCAGCATCTCCAGGAAGTCCCACTGCGGCAGGAACATCAGGTACGGATGGGCCACCCGCAACCGGGCGAAGTCGACAATCCGGTAGTCGCCGTCGGCGAACGTGAAGCGCAACCCGTCGACCTTGCGGTGCGGCAGTGCCGCGACGCGGTCGCCCAGACCCACCTCGTCGAGCACGTCGAGGGTGGACGGGTGGACGGTGTCCCCGCGGAAGTCACGCAGGAAGTCGGCGTGCTTCTCCAGGACGGTGACCCGGATCCCGCGCCGGACCAGGAGCAGGGCGAGCATCAGACCGGCCGGGCCGCTGCCGACCACGCATACATCGGTGTCCATCGCGCCTCCCTAATTCATCGGGTAATGAAATCCTACCCGTGATGCGCGCTCGCGGGGACCCCTCGGCCCGGCCCGGACACCCCGCGGATACCCCGGCCGCCGGGCCCGGACGCCTGCCCGGAGGCCGCCGGGTGCCCCCGATCCGCCGGGCCCGGAGGCCGCCGGGCGGTCCACCGGCCGCCCGACGGCCACCGGACGCCCAAGCCGAGTGGCAAAACTCTCTCAACTGGCAGAACGGGCGACCGATACAGGGAGTGATCGTCGGTATCCGTCACCACCTTGGGGGGGCCTTGTTGACCACGGCTCGCGACCTGGCGCCGCACGCCGGTGCCCGCGTCCGGCCCGCCGGGCCCCGGCCGAAGTCGAGCCGGGCAGCCCTCATCGGGCTGGTCCTGGTCGTCCTCGCGATGAGCGGCTTCGCGCTGTGGGCGTCCCAGGTGACCGCCCGGGCGGCCAGCAAGGCCACCACCGCCAACCGCCTCGCCTTCTACTACCTGGAGGCGGCCCAGGCCGCCAGCGAGGAGAAGTCGCTGGAGCGCAAGTACCGGTTCGACCCGAGCAACGAGACGCTGATGGCCCACGTCGCCGCCGAGCGGACGCTCGTGATGGCGCTCAACCGGGTGAAGGCGGAGGGCTCCCCCGCCAACCGGGCCCAGGCCCAGGCCGTCCTGCTGACCCACGACGACTTCCTCGTCAGCGCCAACAAGATGTTCGAGGCCGTCAACAACCACGACACCGCGCTCGCGTCCCGGATCGAGTTCGACCAGGCCGACACGCTGTACCGGTTGCAGCACGAGATCGAACGCGGCGCCGGTGAGCACCGCGAGGAGGCCGTCAACCAGCTCGCCGCCATGCGCCAGGTCAGCAACACCATGAGCTGGGGCGTACCGCTGGTGTTCCTGGTCGGCCTGGCCATCGCGATGGTGCTGTCGGCCATGCTGAGCCGGTACCGCCGCGATCTCGACGCCGAGCGGGCACAGGCGGTGCACGACTCGCTGCACGACAGCCTGACCGGGCTGCCCAACCGGCAACTGCTCGCCGAGCGGCTGCACGGCGCCGTTCAGTCCAGCGAGCGGGTCGGCCTCGTCCTGATCGACCTGGACCGCTTCAAGGAGATCAACGACACGCTGGGCCACCGCTGCGGCGACGAGCTGCTCACCCAGATCGGCCCCCGCCTCGCCGCGACCGTACGGTCCACCGACACCGTCGCCCGGCTCGGCGGCGACGAGTTCGCCGTGCTGGTACCCGACGTCACCAGCCTCGACGACGTCCTCGCGATCGCCGAGAAGCTACGCCAGGCCGTCGAGCTGCCGATCGAGATCGCCGGTGCCGACCTCAGCGTCGAGGCCAGCATGGGCGTCGTGGTCTCCGGTGAGCACGGCGACGACTCGCAGACCCTGCTGCGGCGCGCCGAGGTGGCGATGTACGTGGCCAAGGAGCGCAACCGCGGCGTCACGGTGTACGACGCGAGCGAGGACGCCCACGACCCGGGCCGGCTCGCGCTGCTCACCGAACTGCGCCGCGCCATCGACCAGCGCGAACTGATCCTGCACTACCAGCCGAAGGTGTCCCTGGCCACCGGCGAGGTGTGCGGAGTGGAGGCGCTGGTGCGCTGGGAGCACCCGCAGCGCGGCATGGTGCCGCCGGACAAGTTCATCCCGCTGGCCGAACACACCGGCCTGATCGGGCCGCTGACCCGCTACGTCCTCGACGCCGCGCTGCGCCAGGCCAGCCGCTGGGTCGACCAGGGCCACCCGCTGCAGATCGCGGTCAACCTGGCCGCTCGCAACCTCGCCGACCCCGACCTGGCCGACGATGTCGTGAAGCTGCTGGAGCAGCACCGGGTACCGGCCCACCTGCTGTGCCTGGAGCTGACCGAGAGCGCCATCACCACCGAGCCCGAGCACGCGCTGCTGCTGCTGACCCGGCTGCGCGCGGCCGGCGTCTCGCTCGCCGTTGACGACTTCGGTACCGGGTACACCAGCCTGGCCCAGCTCAAGAACCTGCCGATCACCGAACTGAAGATCGACAGGACGTTCGTCGGGACCATGACCACGGAACGCAGCAACGGTCTGATCGTGCGCGCCATCGTCGACCTGGCCCGCAACCTCGGCCTCACCACGGTCGCCGAGGGCGTCGAGGACGCCGGCACCCTCACCGCCCTCGCCGCCAACGGCTGCGCGGTCGCCCAGGGCTACCACATGTCCCGGCCGCTGTCGGCCGACGCGTTCGACCGCTGGTACGCCGAGGCCCGCGCGGCCATGCACGGAGTGGCGTGAGGGCGCACTCGTCCGGAGATTGAGGGGCGCCGGCCGGCCAGCCGGGCACCGAACCCCGACAGCGCCACACCGGTGGCGGCGTCGACCGCGTGGCTAACGGTCGACGGTGTCGGCGAGCTCCAGCGCGTCGATCGGCGCGCCGGGCGCCTCGCCGATCGGTACCCAGCGGCCGAACTCGCCGTGGGCGTACAGCAGCGGGTCACCGCCCGCACCGTTGCGCTCCACGTCGACGACCTCGGCGACGACCAGGAAGTGGTCACCGACCGGCACCACCTCACGGCGGGCACACACCATCCGGATGGTGGCGTCGGCCAGCAGCGGGACTCCCCCGACACCCACCCGCCACCGGGTCGGCGGCGCGAACCGGTCCGCGCCACGGCGCGCGAACAGTGCGGCGAGGTCGCGGTGGGCGGCGCCGAGCAGGTGTACGCCGACGTGGTCGGCCGCCTTCAACGCCGGCCAGCTACGCGAGTCGTGATTGACGTAGAACGACAGCAGCGGCGGGTGGAGGCTGGCGGCGGTCAGCGAGGTGACCGTGAAACCGCGCGGCCCGTCCTCGCCGGCCACGGTGACCACCGCGACCCCGCCGCCGTGGTGGCGCAGCGCCTCCCGGAACACGACGCCGTCCACCGGTGCCTGCGGTCCCCCGGCGTCGTGCGGGCCGCCCGCCTTCGGGCGCCGGGCCTGCGGGACCGGCGCCTGTGGGTCGGTGGTCGGCACAGCGTCCCTGTCTCCCGCATCGCCCACCGTCGTCCGCCTCCCGTCGCCCGAGCCTCTCGCGTAACGGTAGTGTGCCGATGCCCGACTCCGACCGCGGTGTCCGGTCGGCGAACATGTGATCCTCCTCCACGACCGGTGCGACACCACGACGACCACGCCGCCCGCCCGGTCAGGGGTGGCGGCGCAGCAGCGAACGCGGCCGGGCGTTGACGCCGGCGGCGCCGGTCCGGCGCGACGCCCGACCGGCGGGCGGCGGACCGCCGGACGGCCGGGCGTCGCGAACACGCGCCGGTCAGGCGGCGCGGACCGCCGCGTAGTCCAGGCCGAGGCCCTCGGCGACGCGGCGGCCGTAGTCGGAGTCGCACTGGGAGAAGTGCCAGACCATCTTCTCCTGGATGTGCTTCTCGCACTGCTGCAGGTTGGTGACGAGGTTTCCGATCAGGTCGTCCCGCTCGACGTCGGTGAACGACCGGAACGTCTCGCCGGCCTGCTTGTAGTTGTTCTGCCGTTCGATCGGGGCCTTCATGATCTGGCCCGAGACGAACGGACGGTACTCCTGGTACGACTCGTCGGCCTCGCGCAGGCCGGCGATCGACGACGGTTCGTAGTTGACGTGCGGATTGGCACCCCGGTTGTCCACCCCGTACGACATCAGGCCGCCGCCCTGGTTCGTGCTGACCACGACGTCCTCGCGCGGTGCGTTGATCGGCAACTGGAGGTAGTTCGGGCCGACCCGGTAGCGCTGGGTGTCCGAGTACGAGAACGTCCGGCCGACCAGCATCTTGTCGTCGGAGAAGTCGATGCCGTCGACCAGCACGCCGGTACCGAAGGCGGCCTGCTCGTTCTCGTTGTGGTGGTCGGTGATGTTGCGGTTGAGCGTCATCATGCCGACCGGCAGGTACGGGAACTGCTCCCGCGGCCAGATCTTGGTGTCGTCGAGCGGATCGAAGTCCAACTCCGGGTGCTCGTCGTCGGTCATGATCTGCACGTTGAGCTCCCACCTGGGGTAGTCACCGCGCTCGATCGCCTCGTACAGGTCCCTGGACGCGTGGCCGAGGTCGGTGGCCTGGATCGCGTTGGCCTGCTCCTGGGTGAGATTGTGCTCGCCCTGTTGGGTCAGCCAGTGGAACTTGACCAGGAAGCCCTCGCCCTGCGCGTTGACGAAGCGGTAGGTGTTCACGCCGGAACCGCGCATAGTGCGGTAGTTGGCCGGGATGCCGTACGGCGAGAACAGCCAGGTCAGCATGTGCATGGCCTCCGGGGTGTTCGACATGAAGTCGAAGATCCGGTTGGGTTCCTGGCGGAACGTGACGGGGTCCGGCTTGAGCGAGTGGATCACGTCCGGAAACTTGATCGCGTCCCGGATGAAGAAGACCTGGAGGTTGTTGCCCACCATGTCCCAGTTGCCGTCCTCGGTGCGGAACTTCACCGCGAACCCGCGCGGGTCACGCGCGGCCTCACTGGAGTCCCGGCCACCGATGACGGTGGAGAACCGGATGGTGACGGGGGTCTTCTTGCCCCTGGCCTGCAACAGCTTGGCGCGGGTGTACCTGCTGGCCGGCTCGTCGCCGATCGTGCCGTACGCCTCGAACTCGCCGTGGGCGACGAAGCCGCGGGCGTGCACCACGCGCTCGGGGATGCGCTCCCGGTCGAAGTGGCTGATCTTCTCGAGGAAGTGGTAGTTCTCCAGCGTCGCCGGGCCCCGGCTGCCAACCGTGCGCTGCTGCTGGTTGTTGTGGACCGGATGCCCCTGTCGAGTGGTCAACACTGGCTTTTCGGACATGAAGAGCGTCTCCTGCCTCTCTTCGCCCCGCGGTACCAGGCGTCCGCACGGCGCTGGCGGCGCGCACGCGGACGTCCCCCACCATGCCCGGGGCGGCCTGCGGACTGTTCCAGACTGCACTAGCCCACCGCGTTTTCTTGAATCAGTCAAGAGTAGCGGGGGAATGGCACGCAAAAAAGCACATGATCACAAACCGGTCTCGACCCTACCGAGCCATGCCGTCCGGCGCCTCCGGAGCCGCTGTGGATCATCCCCCGTTAGGCTGACGCCGTGCCTGATCAACCGGCCCACGGCGGCCCGCGGCCGCGACCGGCCGACGGCGGGCCGCCACCGCGGCCACCCCGCGGCGCACCGGCCACGACCGCGACGCCGGCGCCGGAGCCGCCCGAGACCCCGATGTGGCGGGCGCTCGCGGTCTTCCGCCTGGCCGCGCTCGGGTACGCGAGCCTGCTCGTCGCGTACAACGGTCGCCACTACGCGCACCCCGTGCTCGCCTGGATGGTGGTCGGGGTGATGACCGCCTGGTCGGTGGCCACCATCTACGGGTACGCCCGGCCGCGGTGGCGGACCTGGCCACTGCTCGGCGCCGACCTGCTCGTCACCGCCGCCTGCGTGATCGTCTCGCCGGGGATCCTCGGCGCCGGCGGGCTCGGCCAGGGCTTCGCCACCCTGCCCGCCGCCTGGATCGCCGGCCCGGTCCTGGCCTGGGCGGTCAGCGGCGGGCGCCGGCGCGGCGCCGTGGCCGCCGTCCTGCTCGGCCTCTGCGACCAGATGGTACGCACCCGGATCACCCCCAACAGCCTCGACGGCGACGTGCTCCTGCTGCTGGCCGGCATCGCGGTCGGCCACGTGAGCCGGCTGGCCGTGGACGCCCACGGCCGGCTGCAACGGGCCACCGAACTGGAAGCGGCCAACCGGGAGCGGGAACGGCTCGCGCGCGGTATCCACGACTCGGTCCTGCAGGTCCTCGCCCTGGTCGCGCGGCGCGGCGCCGAGCTCGGCGGGGACGCCGCCGAGCTGGGGCGGCTGGCCGGCGAGCAGGAGGTGGCGCTGCGGGCACTGATCGGCGCCACCCAGCCGCCGCCGGCCGGGGACGGCCCGGTGGACCTGCGGTCCCTGCTCGCCCCGGCCGCCTCGGCCACCGTCTCGGTGGCCACTCCCGCCCACCCGGTACCGCTGCCCCCGGCCGCCGCCCGGGAACTGGCGGCGGCGGTCGCGGCGGCCCTGACCAACGTCGACCGGCACGGCGGTCCGGGTGCGCGGGCGTGGGTCCTGGTCGAGGACGACGACGAGGCGGTGACGGTGTCGGTCCGCGACGACGGCCCGGGCATCCCCGCCGGCCGCCTGGAACAGGCCGAAGCCGACGGGCGGCTGGGCGTCGCCCAGTCGATCCGCGGCCGGGTCCGTGACCTCGGCGGCACCGTCACCATCACGTCGGAGCCCGGCGAGGGCACGGAGGTGGAGCTGAGGGTGCCGCGCGGGCCGATATCGTGACCGGCATGGCGGTACGGATCATGGTCGTCGACGACCACCCGATGTGGCGCGACGGGGTCGCCCGCGACCTCACCGAGGCCGGATACGAGGTGGTCGCCGCGGTCGGCGAGGGCGCACAGGCCGTCCGGGTGGCGGCCGCGACCCGCCCCGACGTGGTGGTGCTCGACCTGCAACTGCCCGACCTGGCCGGGGTCGAGGTGATCCGCGGCCTACTCAACGCGCACCCGCCGGTACGGGTGCTGATGCTGTCGGCCAGCGGTGAACAGCAGGACGTGCTGGACGCGGTGAAGGCCGGCGCGTCCGGCTACCTGCTGAAGTCCGCCGCCCGGGCGGAGTTCCTCGACGCGGTACGCCGCACCGCCGACGGCGACGCCGTCTTCACCCCGGGCCTGGCCGGCCTGGTGCTCGGCGAGTACCGGCGGCTGGCCACCGCCACGGAACCCGACGCCGACACGCCCCGCCTCACCGAGCGCGAGACCGAGATCCTGCGGCTGGTGGCCAAGGGGCTGTCGTACAAGCAGATCGCCGAGCGTCTCGTGGTGTCGCACCGCACCGTGCAGAACCATGTCCAGAACACGCTGGGCAAGCTGCAACTGCACAACCGGGTGGAGCTGGTCCGGTACGCCATCGAACGCGGCCTCGACGGCGAGGCGTGACCCGCTCCCGCACCGACCGGCTGCGCACCACCCGCCTCCCGGGCCGCCACGCCGTGGCATCCCCCTACTCTCGCGCCTCCAGGCTGCGCACCACCAGGCCCAGGTCGTGCAGGGCGTCCTGGCGCTCCTTGCGCTGAAGCTCCTCCCGGCCGAGCAGGGCCGCGTACTCGGCCTCCTGCTCCGGGGCGGGTACCGCCGAGAGCCGGTCGAGGAACTCGACCATCTCCCGGGTCACCGTGGTGTAACGGCGCGCCGCCTCCCGCGCCCGGTGCAGCGCCTCGATCTCGTCGGTCATCGACCTCCACCCTCCGCCGTGATCGTCCACCGTCGGTACCGGTGTTACCCGCCGGCACCCGGACCAACCGCGCCGCCGATCACGGTCGGGTGCGGCGGGTACCCGTGCCGCGCCTGCGCGGCGTCGAGCCGGGCCAGGGCCGCCTCGACGGTCGGGTCCGGCGCCCGGCGGCCCCGCAGCGCGGCGGGCAGTCGCGCGACGAACTGGGCGAGGGCGGACCGCCCGGCGGCGTCCGCCGTGGCACCGCGCAGCAGCGGCCGGGTCTCGGCCAGGGCGACGCGCATCGGACGGCGCATCCACGCGGTCAGGGCCCGGTTGCGGGCGGCGAGCATCCGCTTGCCCGGCCGGTCGCCGGCCGCGGCCTGCGGGTGGTGGTGCGCCACCACCTCGGGGCAGTACGCCAGCCCCCAGCCGGCCGCGGCGAGATCGTAGGCCAGGCGCTCCTCCTCGCCCATGAAGAACACCACCGGGTCGAAGCCGCCGACGGACAGGTACGCCTCGCGGCGTACCACCGTGGCGCACGCCAGGAACCCCAGGACGCTCGGGCCGGGCAGGTCCTCGGCCCGGTCGATCGGCGCCACCGCCATGAACGCGCACATCGGGTCGAGCCGGTTGCCCGGTCCGACCAGGGCACGGGCCGCGATCAGCGCGAGCCGGGGATGCGCGTCCAGCAGCTCCTGCGCGCGGGCCAGCGCGCCGTCGGCCCACCAGGAGTCGTCGTCAGCGAACGCGACATAGGGCGTCGCGGCGGCCGATACGCCGAGGTTGCGGGCGACCGCGCCGAGGTTGCGACCCGGCTTCAGGACCCGGACGTCGGGGAACGCGTGCGCGACCCGCTCCGGCGTACCGTCGGTGGACCCGTTGTCCACCACGATCACGGGCGGGCGCTCCGGCAGCGCGCGCAGCCGCGCGACGGTTCGCAGCAGCTCCCCGGCGCGGTTACGGGTGGCGATCACCACCGTGACTCGATTCATGATCGCGATAGTTGCCGAGCGGAACGTCCTCAAACATGCAGATATCGCTCGGGTACGTCGGCGGGCACGGCGGTCGGCACCGCCTCCCGGCACAGGGCCAGCAGGCAGACGTCGTCCTCCTGGCCACCGTCGGTCAGCATGTCGGCCGAGACCGTGCCGAGCAGCTCGCCGGCTCCGCCGCGGGCCCGCGCGTACACCCGGCACAGCCGGCGCAGCGCGTCCACCGGGTCGACCGCCCGGTGGTCGACAATGCCGTCGGTGTACCACAGGACCGAGTCGCCGGGCGCCAGCCGCAGCCGGTGCTCCGGGTACGGCTCGTCCCCCGGCGAGACGCCGAGCAGCAGCCCGCCGCCCATGGTCAGGACCTCCACGCCGTCGCCCCGGCGCAGCAGCGGCGGCGGGTGCCCGGCGTTGCTCCACACCAGCTCGTGGCCGACCGGATCGTAGACGCCGTAGAGCATTGTCACCAGGTCGAGGTCGGGCAGCCGGGCCAGCAGCGTGTTGACCCGGGCCAGGACCGCTCCGGGGTCCGGGCGCTCGGTGGCGTAGGCGCGCACCGCGTTGCGGACCTGCCCCATCACCGTCGCGGCCCGCAGGTCGTGGCCGGTCACGTCGCCGACCGCCAGCGCGAGGCGGCCGTCGGGCAGCGCGAACGCGTCGTACCAGTCGCCGCCGATGTCGATACGCTCGGCCACCGGCAGGTACACCGCGGACAGGTCCAGCCCGGCGACGCGGGGCAGCTCGGCCGGGAGCATGGCGCGCTGGAACATCTGCAGCGCCTGGTGCTCCACCTCCAGGTCGGCGCGGGCCTGCTCGGCGTGGCGGGCGGCGTCGCGGGCCGCGCGTTCGGCGGCCCGCTGGCCGGTGACGTCGTGGACGGTCCCCCACAGCCGCACCACCCGACCGCCCGCGTCGCGCGACGGCTGGCCGGAGCCGAGGATGTCGAGCACCCGGCCGTCCGCGCGGACCAGCCGGTACTCGACGGTGAACGGCCGGTGGTCGGCCATCAGCGCGTCGCGGGCCGCCCGGACCCGGTCGACGTCGTCGGGGTGCACGTACGCGCCCGCCGCGGCCAGGCTGTCGACGTCGTGGTCGACCCCCAGCATGGTGCGTAGCTGCCGGGAGAAGCGCAACCGCGCCGCCGCCACCTCGTACTCCCAGCTGCCGAAGCCGGCCAGGCGCTGCGCCTCGTCGAGTTGAAGGGCCAGTTCGGCGACGCGCGGGTCAGCGGCCGGCGGTGGTTCCGCCACCGCCGGCGCGCCGGTGACCGTCCGCTCGGGGTCCGACCGGCGGCACCGGCCGGCCACGGCCAGTCCGAGCCCACCGCCCAGGAGGAAGGCGACGGACGCCCCCGCCACCACACGCCACCTGGGCATCTTCGTCCTCCTCGACGCGTCGCCTGCGATACGCGTACCGGCCGGTCCGGCCGCGGGCGGTTCGACGGTGCTGCCTGCCTGCGGTGTGCGGATCAGCGCGGGCCGATTCCCTCGTCCGCGGTACGGACCGGGAAGACCCGGTTGAGCCCGGTGATGTTCAGCAGGTGCTGCACCCGCTGGACGGGCGCGTACAGCTCCAGCCCGCCACCGACGGCGGCGAGCCGCTTGTGGAAGCCGACCAGCACGGCGAGGCCGGTCGAGTCACAGAAGGTCACCCGGGACAGGTCGAGCACGAGCCGGCCACCGGCGGCGAGGTACGGTGCCGCGACGCGGCGCAACTGCTCGGCGGTACTGATGTCGAGCTCACCGTGGATCCGCAGCACCGTGCCACCGTCCAACTCGCTGGCCAGCTCTTCCACCACAAGCTGGGTGCGGGGGGTCGCCATCACTTCTCCCAACGGCCGCGTCTGCTGGGTCCATGATGTCAGTGCGCGCCACCGGTGCCACCCCCGCCCCTCGCGGCGTCGGTGCGCCTCACCGGGTGGCGACGGCCGCCTGCCGGTCGTGGGCGGTGGCACCGGCCGGATCGGGCAGCGTGGGCAGGAACCGGGGCGGCTTGCGGACCTGGGTGGACTGTTCGAACGCGTAGGCGTACCCGATCAGCCGCGGCTCGCTCCATGCGGTACCGAAGAACGACACGCCGATCGGCAGCTCGCCGCGGGCGTACCCGGCGGGCACCGTCACGTTCGGGTAGCCGGCCACGGCCGCCGGCGTGGACGAACTGGCGAAGTCGGTGAAGTCGTCGCCGTGCGCCAGGTCGGTCACCCACGCCGGGCCGTTGGTCGGTGCGACGATCGCGTCCAGCCGGCCGGCACGCAGGGTGCCGTCGATGGCCGCGCGGGCACCGTCGGTGGCCGTGGCCCGCAGCTCGCGGTATGCCGGGTCGGACAGGTCACCGCTGGTCCGCTGGGCCTCCTCGAAGATCTCCTGGCCGAAGTAGCGCAGCTCGAGGTCGGCGTGCTGCCGGTTGAACTCGATCAGCCCGGCGAGGTCCGCCGGGTGCGGCCCCGGCCGCTGCGCCAGGTACGCGTTGACGTCGTGCTTGAACTCGGCCAGCAGCGCCGGGTACTCGGCGTCGCCGACGGCGTCCAGGCCGGGCAGCGTCACGTCGACCACGGTGGCGCCGAGCCGGCGCAGCCGGGCGACACTCTCGTCGAGCACCCTCGCGGCGTCGGCGCTGGTACCGGCCGCCTGGCGCCACGCGCCGATCCGGGCGCCCCGCAGGGCCTGCGGGTCGAGGGCGCGCAGGTAGTCGCGGCCGGCGTACGGCCCGGCCGGGGCGGTGCCCGGGTCGCGCGGGTCGACGCCCTGGATCGCCGAGAGCACCGCGGCGGCGTCCGTGACGGTCCGGGTCATCGGGCCGGCGGTGTCCTGCCGGGCCGAGATGGGCACCACGCCGGCCCGGCTGACCAGGCCCAGTGTCGGCTTGATCCCGACCACGTTGACGGTCCCGGACGGGCACACGATCGAGCCGTCGGTCTCGGTACCGATGGTCACGGCGGCGAGGTTGGCCGCGGCGGCGACCGCCGAGCCACTGCTGGAGCCGCACGGGTTGCGGTCGAGGACGTACGGGTTGGCGGTCTGGCCGCCGCGCCCGCTCCAGCCGCTCGACGAGGCCGTGGAGCGGAAGTTGGCCCACTCCGACAGGTTCGCCTTGCCGAGGACGACGGCGCCGGCGGCGCGCAGCCGGGAGACCAGATACGCGTCACGCGCCGGTACGGAGCCGGCCAGCGCGTACGAACCGGCGGTGGTCCGCTCCCGGTCGGCGGTGTCGATGTTGTCCTTGAGCAGGACGGGGATACCCTCCAGCGGCGACCGGGCGCCGTGCCGGCGGCGCCGGGCGTCACTGGCCAGCGCATCGCGCGTCGCGTCCGGGTTGGTCTCGATCACCGCGTGCAGCGCCGGGTTGAGGTGCCGGATGCGGGCCAGGTAGAACCCGGTCAACGCCGCCGCGCTGAGCCGGTGCCGGTCCATCGCGCGTTGGAGGTCGGCCACGGTCGCGCGCTCGAGGTCGACACCGGCGAGGTGGGTACCGGCCGATGCGGCGGTGGTAAGTCCCGCGGAGCCGTCTCCCGCCGGGCCCGCGGCGGCGGCGGCGCCTGCGGTCACCCCCGCGCCGACCAGGGCGAGCGCGCAGACCAGGACGACCGACGAGCCGAGCCGTACGCGGGGAACCGACCCGCGCGGCCGTCCAGGGACGGCGGGTGGACCCGGCCGTCCGGGGACGGCGGGTGAGGGTATTCGTCGCATGGCGACCTCCGGGGCCCGGGGACAGGTCCCGTCGTGTCTAGACCTGTCGATGTCCCTTTCCAACCGGCCCGGACCGCGATTCCGGTTGATGCGAATTCGTCCACAGATCCTTGATCCCGAAAGCAATTCATGTCCGTGTACCGCGTCGCGGACGCGTGGTTCGCGTGCCGCACCGCGACCGCCGGAC
Organism: Planosporangium spinosum; assembly: GCF_049999945.1. Lineage (NCBI taxonomy): Bacteria > Bacillati > Actinomycetota > Actinomycetes > Micromonosporales > Micromonosporaceae > Planosporangium > Planosporangium spinosum. The sequence goes on from NZ_JBLYUB010000002.1 coordinate 183,817, forward strand.
GGAGGCCACGTACCACGCTCGTGGTACGCTCCACCGCGATGGTGCGCGGCAGGTTCGACTTCAGCCACACGGCCCTCGACAACCTCGAACTGTTCGGCGTCACGCCGCGGGAGGTGCTCGAGGCGCTCGGCGCGGCGAGCCGCCTGGTGCAGCACATCGACGACGACATGCTGCGCGTCGTCGCCCCGACCTCGCTCGGGAGGCTGCTGGAGGTCGTCCTGACCGAACGCGGCGACGACGAGTGGGTCGTCTTCCTCGCCCGCGAAGCCGGCGGGCGGGCCAAACAGGCCTTCGACGACTGGGCGGGAGGCCCACGATGAACGACAAAGAAGTACTGCGCCGCTTCCAGACCGGTGAGGACCTCGACGACCTGGTCACCGGTGAACCGGTACGCGGACTGCCGCGCCCGGACAGCCCCGAGCCGATGGTGTCCCGCTCGATCCGACTGCCCGTCGCGCTCGACGAACGGATCCGGTCCGTCGCCGAGGCCCGGGGCATCGGCGCGACCACGCTGATGCGAGAGTGGATCGAGAAGGGCCTCGCCGAACTCGACCACAGCGCGACCGTGCCGCTGGCGGACGTGATCCGGGTGCTCGCCTCGTTGTCGCAGAAGCCGACCCGGGCCGCCTGACACCGCTGCCCGGACCACCTGACGCCCCGGCGCATCACCGCTCGCCTTTCGGGGTACCAGTCGGCACATGGATCAATCCGTTCGCGGTGTGCTGTTCGACGTCGACGGCACCCTGGTCGACACCAACTACCTGCACGCGGTCACCTGGTGGGAGGCGCTGCGCCAGGCGGGATACACCGTGCCGATGGCGCGGATACACCGGGCCATCGGGATGGGCTCGGACAAGCTGCTCGACCACCTGCTCGGCCCGGACCGTGACCGGGACCGGGACGCCGAGATGAGCGGCGCCCACCTCGCGCTCTACACCACCTACTGGGAGCGGCTGCGCCCGCTGCCCGGCGCCGCGGACCTACTGCGCGCCTGTGCCGCTCGCGGCCTGCGCGTGGTGCTCGCCTCCTCGGCGTCGCAGAAGGAACTCGGTGCCCTGCGGCGCGCCCTCGACGCCGACGACGTCATCCACACCGCCACCAGCAAGAGCGATGTCGAGTCGAGCAAGCCCGACCCGGACATCCTCGCCGTGGCGCTGCGCGAGTCCGGGCTGTCGCCCGACGCCGCGCTGATGGTCGGCGACGCGGTGTGGGACGCCGTGGCCGCCGCGCGCGCGGGCGTCGCCTGTATCGGTCTGACCTGCGGCGGCACCAGCGCGGCGGAGCTGCGCGAGGCCGGCGCGGTGGAGACGTACGACGACCCGGCCGCGCTCTGCGAGAACCTGGAGCGCTCCGCCATCGCGAAGCTGATCGGGTGACGCGAGCCCGCCGGGGCCGGGTGGGGCGACGCCTCCCGGGCCGGGTGGGGCGACGCCTCGCCGGCCGCGTGGTCCGACGCCGGCCGGTCGGGATCCGCCGGCCGGCCCGTCACCGTGACCTCGCCGCCCGCGTCGTGCAGGTGGTGGTCGTGGCGGACGTGGCCTCGCCCGGATAGACCGCACCGACGATCACGCAGTACTCCGCCCGGGGGTCCGTGCCAGCGAGGACGTACCCCCGACTGCCGGCCGGCAGGGTCGTCACCACGGCAGCCGGAGCACCGTCCCGCGCCACCGCGACCACGACCGGTGCCGGCGCCGGATCGGGCCACCCGACGACCAGCCGCGTACCCTCGTCGCGCACGTCTACGGGGAGCGGCTCGTGGCCGGTGGGAGCGGGCCGGGCCGGGGCGGAGCGGTCAGCGGGCCGGCGGGCCGATTCTCCGCCGTCGCCGATGGCGACCGCGATCGCGGTGGCGACGGCCGCTACGACCACGACCACGACGGCGACCAGGACCAGCAGCCACCGGCGGGTACGGCGCGGCCGGCGACCGCCCTCCGGCGCCGCACTGACCGGGAGCGGCGGGACGGCAACCGGGAGCGGCGGGACGGCGACCGGGGCCGGCGGGACGGCAACCACGACGGGTTCGGAAGAGATCGCGACCGGCTCCGGCGGCGCCGGCTCGGCGGGCGGCATGGCCGGCGCCGGCTCGGCGGGCGGCTCCGGTGACGCCGGCTCCGCCGGTTCGAACTCGGCCGACTCTCGCCGGATCAGGGCGGCCAACGGGTGCCACGGGTCGAGGCGGGCCTGGCAACCGGCCCGCGCGACGGTCAGCAGCCGGCGGGCGACCGCGTCGTCACCGGCCCGCCGGGCCGTCCGGGCCAGTTCCACCGCGAACCGGATGGTGTCCGGGTCGGTGATGCCGTAGGCGCGACGCAGCCCCTTGTACGCGGCCTCCAGCGCGGCCCGGGCGGCCTCGGCCCGCGCATCGCCACCCCGGTCGGGATCGGCCTCCGTACCCTCCGCGGCCCGGTCGCGGTGCAGCAACGCCAGATACGCCCGGGCCAGGCGTACCGCCCGTCCCGCCGGCCCGGACTCGCGGAACCGGCCGTCCAGCACCCGCCGGTACAGCTCCTCGGCGGCCGCGAGGTCACCGCGCGCCTGAGCGACTGTCGCCAGTACGGTGAGCGCCCGCGCGGTGGCCGGGTGGCCGGCGCCCAGCCGGGCCACGCACTCGTCCGCGAGCGGCTGCGCAAGCGCGTACGCCTCCTCGGTCTCCCCGAGTTCGCGCAGCACCTCGGCGAGCATGCGCCGGGCGGTGACGACGGCGAGCCGGTCCGCCGGCCGGTCGGCGCCGGCCAGCAGCGCGGTCAGGACGTCCCGGGCGGCAGCGAACTGCCACCGCTCCTGCAGGCGCGCCGCCTCCGCCAGCCGGTCGGCGAAGTCCGGGGCCACCGCGATCACCTCCCTGCGCCGCCCGCGCGCCCGAGCCTAGAGGCGGCGGTAACGCAGGGGAAGGGTATGAATGCGCAAGGTGCCGCGAATCGGCCCGGGTGGCGCGGCACAAGGCGGGCGGATGCGCGTCACAGGGCCGCAGGTGTCAGGATTTGGCCGATGGGTAGATCAGTCCCATGCGACGCTTGGACAACTACCCCGAACCAGTCTCCGATCCGGAGTCCGAGGGCCTACCCGACGTGGTCGACGACGACCACATCGCCATGGAGGAGAGCCGGGCCGAATCGCCGCGCGAGGCCGACGGCCCCGACCCGGCGCCCCTGCCCGGCCGCGCGCCGATGGCCATCGACCGGTACGGGGTGACCCCGGAGGAGGCCCGGATCGGCGAGTCGCTGGACTACAAGCTGGCCCGCGAGGAGCCACCCGAGGAGGGCGCCGGCCTGGCCAGCCCCACGGCCAGCGCCCAGGCCGACCTGGTCGACAACCTTCCGGGCGACAACGTCGACCTGGACAACGACGAGGTCGACCGGCCGGATCCGGACGCCGGGCTGGCCGACGACGCTCCGCTGGAGCCGGACGACTCGCCGGTCTCGCTGTACGACCGCCCCGGCGCGATCCCGGACGCCGGCCGGCCGATCGGCCGGCTCGTCGAACCCGACGAGGGCGCGCACGAGGACCGCGAGAAGGACGCGGTGGCCTGGGACGCCGGCCCCGACGGCGGCGGCCCGACCGCCGAGGAGATGGCGATCCACGAGGTCCCCGAGCGGTAGAACCGGCGGCCGGCCGCCACCCCACGGGCAGCAGCCGGCAGCGCGGCACCGACCGCCGGTGATGCCCTGACGCACGGCCGTTGACCGGCGACATCCGTCGGCACCCGTCGCTGACCGGTGGCGATATCCGGGCACGCCCCCGCTGGCCGGCGACGCTGTCCGGGCACGCCGGCCATTCGTGGATGACAACGGGACATATGCGTCACCCGCTAGGGTCCTCCGGGTGACGAGGACTCGCACCGGGGGTGTCCTGCTGGGCTTGTCGCTGGTCGCCGTCTCCCTGAGCGCGGTCGACCTGCGCCTCGCCGTGACCGCCCCGGTCACCGCGCTCCTCGCCGGACTGTGGCTGGACCGGTTGCGCACGGCCGTCCTCGGGTTCGCCGCCACCCTCGGCACGGGCGCGGTGCTCGCCGCCGTCGTACCGTCCCCGATCGCCGCCGGCAGCCGGCTCGTTGCCGTCGCGGTCTTCGGCGGCATGCTGCCCTGGCTGGTCGGTCTCGTCTGGCGGCAGTCCAGGGAGCTGGTCCGGACCGGTTGGGAGCGCGCCGCCCACCTCGAACGCGCGCAGTGGCTCGCCGCCGAGCAGGCAAGGATGCGCGAGCGGGCCCGCATCGCGCAGGACATGCACGACGCCCTCGGCCACGACCTGAGCCTGCTCGCGCTGCGTGCCGGCGCGCTCACGCTCGCCGCCGACCTGCCCGAGCGGCACCGGGCCGCGGCCGGCGACCTGCGCGCCGGTGCCGCCGCGGCGGTCGCGCGGCTCGGCGAGGTGATCGGGGTGCTGCGCACGGACGCCGACCCCGCACCCGCCCGACCGGCCGGGACGGACGTCGCCGACCTCGTGGCCGGCGCGGCCACGTCCGGCCTCGACGTGCGACTGGTCGTCGAGGGCGACCCGGCCGGTGGGCCGCTGCCGGAGCACGCGGTGTACCGGGTGGTGCAGGAGGCGCTGACGAACGTCGCCAAGCACGCCCCGGACGCCGCGACGACCGTCCGGATCGCGTACCCGCCGGACGGCGTCGAGGTCGAGGTCGTCAACGAGGTCGCGGCGAGCGGTCCCCGCCGGGGCGGTCGCGGCGGGCCCCGGACGGCGCCGAAACCCGGCGGGTACGGCCTGGCCGGCCTGCGGGAGCGGGTACGTCTGGCCGGCGGCACCTTCACCGCCGGCCCGCACGACGGCGGGTTCGCCGTCGTCGCCCGGCTGCCACGCACCGCGGTCGCGACGGAGGCGTCCACGTCCACGGCAACGGCCGCCGCGTCGACGCCGGTGTCCACGCCCACGACGGAGCCCTCCCCCACCAGCGGTCACCTGCGCCGTGCCCGCCGACGGGTCGGCCGCGCGGTGCTCGCCGCGGCGGTCGTCCCACTGCTCACCTTCACGGTCCTGACCGGAGTGCTGTGGGGCTGGTCCTTCCACGTCACCGGGCAGGCCGTACTCGACCGGCACAGCTACGCCGCGCTGCGGGTCGGGCAGACCCGCGCCGAGATCGGCGCGCTGCTCCCCCGGCGGCAGGCGCCCCAGCCGCCGCCCGCGCCGCGCCCACCGGGCGAGGGGGTCACCTGCGAGTACTACGCAATGACCCGCAACCCGTTCGACAACCGCTCCGGCGACGCGTACCGGCTGTGCTTCCGCGCGGAGGTCCTGATCACGCTGGATACCCTGACGTGGTGAACGCGATCCGGGTGGTGGTGGCCGACGACGACCCACTGGTCCGCGCCGGCGTACGGGCGGTGCTCTCCGCCGACCCCGGCATCGAGATCGTCGCCGAGGGCGCCGACGGCCGGGCCGCCGTCGACCTCGTCCAGCGGCACCGGCCCGACGTGGCGGTCCTGGACATCCGGATGCCGGGCACCGACGGCATCACCGCCACCAACGAGATCAGCCGGACCGTTCCGGGTACCGGGGTCGTCCTGCTGACCACCTTCGGCGAGGACGACTACATCCTGCGGGCGCTGAGCGGCGGCGCGAGCGGCTTCCTGATCAAGTCCGGCGCGCCGGAGGAACTCATCGCCGGGGTACGGGCGGTCGCGGGCGGCGCGGCGTACCTGTCGCCGACGGTCGCCGCCCGGGTCGTCGCCCACCTCGCGGCCGGCGCCACTGCGCGGCGCGGTACCGCCCGGGACCTGGTCGCCCAGCTCACCGGCCGGGAGCGGGAGGTCCTGGCGTACCTGGGCGCCGGCCTGTCGAACGGGCAGATCGCCCGCCGGCTGTCCGTGGTGGAGGGCACCGTCAAGGCGCACGTCAGCTCCATCCTGGCCCGGCTCGGGGCACCGAACCGGGCCGCCGCCGCGGTAGTGGCCCACGAAGCCGGCATCGTGCCGACCGCCGACTGACGCGCCAGCGGGCGGGTCGCCGGCAAGGGGACAGCGGGCGGGTCGCCGGCAAGGGGACAGCGGGCGGCCCGGCGACTAACGCGCCACCGATCGGGCCGCCCTGGCCAGCAGGCGGGACGCCGCCGGGGTCGCCGCGACGACCAGCGACGCGCCGACCGTACCGCCCAGGAGCAGCCCGGCGGCGACGTCGTGCGGGTAGTGCACCCCGGCGACGACCCGCAGCAGCGCGACGGTGACGGCGAGCGGAACGGCCGGTACCGCCAGCCGCGGCGACAGCACTACCAGCCCGGCCGCCAGGGCGCCCGCGATCGTGGCGTGGTTACTCGGGAAGGACCAGTCCCCGACCGGCGGGCAGCCGGCCAGGTCGGTGAGCGCCCGGCACGGCCGCTCCTGGTCCACCACCAGTTTCAGGGCCTCGCTGAGGCCGTAGGCCACCACGGTCGCGGCGCCGACCAGCAGCGCTCCGGCCACCGCCGGCCGGTCCCCGCGCCACGCGGTCCAGGCGTGCCAGCCGAGCAGGGACGCCAGGACCAGCAGCCCGGCGCCGGCGCCCGCCCCGGCCGGTTCGCGCAAGCCCTCCGGTACCGCCTCCACCAGCCAGCGGTACCCGTCGGCGGACCGGCCGGCGGTGACCCGCTCCACCCTCGGGTCGCCCAATCCGCCCGGCGCCAGCAGCAGCATCCCACCGGCGCCGGTCACCAGCAGCGCGAACGCGGTCAACATTCGGTTCATGGCGGCCGACCGTACGCAGCCGGCGCACCCCGTACCCGACCCGGAAGCCAGGGGTGGCCGTTAGACCTTCGTCAGGGTTGACACGCCCGCACCCCGCAGACCCCCGAACTCCCGTGATCGCGCAGAGGGTGCGTGGCAACGGCAACGCGAACCCTCCGTGATCAGGGAGCCCGGGGTCCCTGATCACGAAGATCCGATCAGCGGCGGCCCAGCAGCTTCGCGGCCGCCACCGCGCCGGCGGCCGCCAGCGCCGCGCCGCCGAGCAGCAGGCCGTGGTGGTGGGAGGCCCACAGTTGCGGTGCCCGGGTGGTGGCCCGGTCGTCGAAGTCGCCGTGGGCGCCGTAGTCGGCCGTGGCGTCGGCGGGTTTCCACAGGTTGGTCGGCTGGCGCGGGTCGGCGGGCCGGTCGGTCTGCTGGGACGAGTAGCCGGTGCGGGCGAGGTAGCGGTCGAGCAGGCCGGGGGCGACCGCGTTGGCGATCAGCGTCGCGGCGGTGGAGGCGCCGACCCAGTACTCGCGGCGGCCCGGGTGGTCGGCGGCGTAGACGATCGCGTCGGCGGCGACCTCGGGCTGGTAGATCGGTGGTACCGGTTGGGCGCGGCGGGGCAGCCGGGACAGTACCCAGCCGAACTGCGGCGTGTTGACCGCCGGGAGTTGGACCATGGTGGTGCGTACGTGGCTGCCGGTGTGCAGCAGTTCACAGCGCAGCGACTCGTGGAAGCCCTGGATGGCGTGTTTGGCGCCGCAGTAGGCGCTCTGCAGCGGGATGCCCCGGTAGGCCAGGGCGGAGCCGACCTGCACGACCGTGCCGTGGTCGCGGGGCAGCATCCGCGTCAGGGCGGCGCGGGTGCCGTAGACGTAGCCGAGGTAGGTGACCTCGGTGACCCGGGCGAACTCCTCCGGGCTGATCTCGGCGAACGGCGCGAACACCGACGTGAACGCGTTGTTGATCCAGATGTCGATCGGTCCCAGCTCGGACTCCACCCGGTCGGCGGCGGCGAAGACGGCGTCCGCGTCGGCCGTGTCCACCGGTACCGTCAGCGCCGTGCCGCCGCGGGCGCGGACGTCGACGGCCGCCGCGTCGAGGCCCTCCTCTCCGCGCGCGAGCAGCGCCACCTGGGCGCCCCGGATGCCGTACCGGCGGGCCACCGCCCGCCCCACGCCACCGCTCGCTCCGGTGATCACCACCACCTGGTCCCGTGCACGCATACCCATGGTCTGAGGATGCCCACGACGGGTCCGATCCAATCGGTGATGTTCACACCGTTGCGTGGCACCGGGCGCGATCACGGTTAGCCGGGTGCCATGGCGGGCATCCCGGATACGTGGCCAAGACCGAATACCTGATCAATACAACACCGGACCGGGTGTTCGCGGTCCTCGCGGACGGCTGGACGTACAGCGACTGGGTGGTCGGGACCGCGCACATCCGCGCCGTCGACCGTGGCTACCCCGCCCCCGGCACGGCGTTGCACCACAAGGTGGGGCCGTGGCCGTTCTCGATCGCGGACAAGTCGGTGGTCCTCGACTGCGAGCAGGACCGGATGCTGCTGCTGCGGATACGGCTGTGGCCGATGGGTGAGGGGCGGGTCCGCCTCGACCTCGCCCCGGCCGGCGCCTCCGCCACCCGGGTCACGATGATCGAGTACTTCCCGGCGGGCCCGACGAGGCTCCTGCACACCCGGGTCAGCGACATCGCCCTGCACTGGCGCAACAAGGAATCACTGCGGCGGCTGGCGGACCTGGCCACCCGCCGGGCGGCCGACCGGGCGCACCAGCGGTAACCGGTCCGGTCAACCATCTCAGCGATACACGGCGCGCTGCGCCGTCCGGATCGCAGCCGCGTACAGGTCGCCGGCCACCACCCGGTCGCGGACCAGGGCCGCCCGGGCCGCGTTCGCGCCCGGCGCGCCGTGCACCCCGCCACCCGGGTGGGCGCTGGAGCTGGCCAGGTAGAGCCGGTCGACCGGGGTGTCGGCGCGGCCCAACCCGGGCACCGGGCGCAGGAACAGCTGCTGGTACGGCGCCGACGTACCCCCGTTGATCGCCCCGCCGACCAGGCTCGGGTTCTCCGCCTGAAGCCAGCCCGGCCCGGCCACGTGCCGGCCGACGACGAGGTCCCGGAACCCCGGTGCGGCGGAGGAGATGACCGCCTCGATCCGCTCGACGTGCCGCTCGACCTCGGCGGCCGGCCACTTCTCCCGGCGCGGCAGGTGGGTGTAGGCCCACATCGACTCGGTACCGGCCGGCGAGCGGGTCGCGTCGGTGGTGGTCATCTGGCCCAGCAGCAGGAACGGCCGCTCCGGTACCCGCCCGGCGGTCAGGTCCGCGGCGTACTCGACCAGGCCCGCCACGTCGGCGCGCAGGTGCACGGTACCCGCGCCGCGCACGTCCCCGGCCGTCCACGGCAGCCGGCCCGACAGCGCCCAGTCGACCTTGATCGTGGCGTGGTCCCAGTGGAAGTCGTGCAGGTCTGCGACGAGCCGGGCGGGCAGCCGGTCGGCGCCGACAAGGTCCAGGAAGAGCGACGGGGCGGGTACGTCGGCGAGCACGGCCCGGCGGGCCCGCCAGAACCGGCCGCCGGCGGTCCGCACCCCGAGCGCCCGGCCGGCGCCCACCACCACCCGGTCGACCGGCTCCCCCGTCCGGATCTCGCCGCCCCGCGCGCGTAGCCGCGTGACCAGCGCCTCGGTCAGCCGGCTGGCCCCGCCGGCCGGTACCGGGAAGCCGTACTGCTGGCCGAGCATGGCCAGCAGCCACCCGTACGCCGCGCTGCCGCCGTCGGCCGGGGAGAGGTCGGTGTGCAGGGCCAGCCCGGCCAGCAGCGCCCGCCCGCCCTCGCCGGCGAACAGCTCCTCGCCGAGGCCCCGGGCCGGCAGCAGCAGTCGCCGGGCCAGCCGCAGCAGGCCGGCGGTGCGCAGCCGGCGGTACAGGGCGAGCCCGGGCCGTACCGGCGGGAACGGCCGCATCAGCGCGCCGATCAGGTCGTCGCTCAGGTCGCACCACTGGGCGTACGCGCGGCGCCAGCGCGCGCCGTCGCCGGGCGCGAACCCGTCCAGCGAGGCGGCGGTGACATCGACGTCGCGGTCGAGCGTGACCGCCCGCCCGTCGGGCAGCAGGTGGGTCAGCACGTGCGGGGCGTGCGTCCAGCGCAGCCCGTACTCGGTCAACCGCAGGTCGCGCAGGGGCGGCGCGGCGAAGCCGAGGGGGTGGAACGCGCTGCACACGTCGGACTCGAAGCCGGGCGCGGCCAACTCGGTCGACCGCACGGCGCCGCCGAGGTGGTCGGTGGCCTCGCCGACGACGACGTCCCAGCCGGCGTCGGCGAGCATGTTCGCCGCGACCAGGCCGTTGTGGCCGGCCCCGACGACCACCGCGTCGACGGTCTCCCAGCCCATCAGAACGTCCTCCGGTACAGCGCGCAGCCCCGGCACACCGCCGGCGGGTCGTCGGCGGCCAGCCGGCGGCGGAAGTCGCGGTAGCCGGGCGAGTGCCAGATCTCGGCGAAGCCGGACTCGGTCAGCCGGCCCAGCGACACCCGGTCGTCCCCCATCACCATGCAGCACGGCTGCACGACACCCTGGCTGGTGACGTACACCGACTCCCAGGGCCAGGTGCAGCCGGGCCGGCCGGGCTCGGCCGGCACCGCCGCCAGCCGGGGTAACCGCAGGGTCAGTCCGTACGTGTCGGCGGCCCACCGCGCCGCGACGAAGGCGCGGTCGGCGGTCTCGGCGGACTCCGGTGACGTCCACAGCCCCTCGGCGGCGGCGAACTCGCGGATGCCGGTGTAGCGGCCGGCCGGGTCGGTGTCGGAGAAGTCGTGGCTGAGGTTCTGCACCCGCAGTTCGTCCACGCCGATCCGGGCCAGCAGCGCGACCAGGTCGGGCAGTTCGGCGACGTTGCGGCGCATGGCGACGAAGACCACCCGTACCCACGGGGTGGCGCTGCCGGCGTCGCGCTTGGCGGCGACCAGGCCGGCGAGGTTGGCCACCACGGTGTCGAACGTGGCGCCCTGCCGGATGCCCTCGTAGGTGCCGGCGGTCGCGCCGTCGAGCGAGACGTGCAGCCAGTCCAGGCCGGCCGCGACCAGCTCGTCGGCGCGGCGGCGGTTCAGCAGCGTGGCGTTGGAGTTGAAGCCGACGGTCAGGCCGCGCGCCTTGGCCTGCCGTACCTGGTCGAGCAGGTACGGCGACAGCAGCGGCTCGCCGAGCCCCTGCATGGTGAGCCGGCGCAGCGTCGGCACCCCGTCGAGGATGCGCGTGAACAGCTCCGGCGTCATCGCCCCGGCCAGCTTGTTGACCGGCGGCCGGTAGCTGACCAGGCACATCGTGCAGCGCAGGTTGCAGGCGGAGGTGATCTCCACCTGGAGTTCGCCGGGCAGCGGCGGCGCGTCCGTCCACGTCGGTGACACCGGTGCGACCATTCCCACTCCTCCCGCCGATTGACCCGCCCTGTACCCCGCGCCGCGTCGGCCAATCCACGATGGTTTGGCACCCACCCCTCCGGGTACGGCGCAGAGTCGATGGACGTCACGAATCAACTGCGTGCCGCCGCGCGTAAACGCTTCGGCTGGGAAGAACTGCGCCCTGAGCAGGCGACCGCGATGGAGGCCGTGATGGCCGGCCGGGACACCCTCGTGGTCGCGCCGACCGGCGGCGGCAAGTCCGCGATCTACCAGGTTCCGGCAACCCTGCTGGCCGGCCCGACGCTGGTGGTCTCGCCGTTGCTGGCGTTGCAGTACGACCAGATCGCCGGGCTGGCCGACCGGGAGGACGCCGCGCTCGCCGCGGTCCGGCTCAGCTCCGCCGAGAGCGCCGGGGCGCAGCGCGCCGCCCTCGAGGCGCTGCACTCCGGGACGGTCGAGTACGTCTTCGTCACCCCCGAGCAGCTCGCCGACCCGGAACGGCTCGCGGCGATCCGGGAGTGCCGGCCCAGCCTCATCGCCGTCGACGAGGCGCACTGCATCTCCTCGTGGGGGTACGACTTCCGCCCCGACTACCTGCATCTGGGCCGGGCGGTCCGGGAGCTGGGCCACCCGCCGGTGGTCGCGCTCACCGCGACGGCCTCCCCGCCGGTACGCGAGGACATCATCGACCGGCTGGGGCTCGCCGACCCGGCGGTGGTGATCGCCGGGCTGGATCGGCCCAACGTCTTCCTGGAGGCGGTGCAGTGCGTCGACGAGGACCAGCGCCGGCAGCGGCTGCTGGCCCGGCTGCGCGAGTCGCCGCCGCCCGGCATCGTGTACGTGCCGACCCGGCGGACCGCCGAGGAGCTGGCGGCCTGGTTGACCGAGTCCGGCGTCGAGGCGGCCGCGTACCACGGCGGCATGGCGGTGCGCGAGCGCACCCGGCGCCACGAGGCGTTCGCAGCCGACGAGGTACCGGTCATGGTGGCGACCAGCGCCTTCGGCATGGGCATCGACAAGCCCAACATCCGCTGGGTCAACCACGTCTCGCTGCCCGACTCCCCCGACAGCTACTTTCAGGAGATCGGCCGGGCCGGACGCGACGGCGAACCGGCCCGGGCGCTGCTGCTGCACCGCACGGAGGACAGCGGCCTGCGCCGGTTCTTCGCCTCCGGCCTGCCGGCCGAGGCGGACCTGACGCGGCTGGCCGAGGCGCTGCGCGCCGGGCCCGTGACCCGAACCGCGCTGCGCGAGAAGATCGGCCTCGGCCCGCGCAAGGTCGGCGAGCTGCTGGCCCTGCTGGAGGACGTCGGTGCGGCGGTTGCCGGCCGGGGCGGGAAGTGGCGCACGCCCGCGTACGCGCCGCACCCGGCGGAGGCCGCCGCGGCGGCGGTGGCCCAGGCGGAGCGCCGGCAGACCGTCCAGCGCTCGCGGCTGGACATGATGCGCAATCTCGCCGAGACGACCGGCTGCCGCGGGCAGGCACTGCTGGCCTACTTCGGCGAGTACCTCGCGCACCCGTGCGGGCACTGCGACAACTGCCTGTCGGGCTTGGCGGAGGAGGTCGAGACGGCCGAAGCCGCGGGCCCGTACCCGGTGCACAGCCGGGTCACCCACCCGGAATGGGGGGCCGGGACCGTCCTGCGGTACGAGGGCGAACAGATGACCGTGCTCTTCGACGACGTCGGGTACAAGACGCTGTCGGTCCCGGTGGTCGAGGAGCAGCACCTACTGACCTGATCGGGAGGATCTCCGTGGCCCAGTTCGGCTACACGCTGATGTGTGAGCAGACCCCACCCACCCAACTTGTCGAGGACGCGGTCCGCGCCGAGCGGGCCGGCTTCGACTTCGCGGTCATCTCCGACCACTACTACCCCTGGCTGGCCGAGCAGGGGCACTCGCCGTACGCGTGGGCGGTGCTCGGCGCGGTGGCGTACACGACCGAGCGCATCGGGCTGATGTCGTTCGTCACCGCGCCGATCCGCCGGTACCACCCGGCCGTGGTGGCGCAGAAGGCCGCGACGATCGGCGTGATGTCCGGCGGCCGGTTCACCCTCGGGCTGGGTGCCGGGGAGAACCTCAACGAGCACGTCGTCGGCGCCTGGCCGCACGTGGCAGCGCGCCACGACATGCTGGTCGAGGCGGTCGACATCATCCGGCCGCTGCTGGCCGGCGAGACCGTGCACCACGGCGGCGAGTACTTCGAGGTACCCGAGGCGAAGCTGTGGGACCTGCCCGAGGAGGGTGTGCCGATCGGCATCGCCGTGTCCGGCCCGGCGTCGTGCGAGCTGGCCGGCGAGTACGCCGACGTCATGATCGCCGTCGAGCCCAAGCCGGAGCTCGGTGAGATGTTCGACGCCGCCGGTGGCGCCGGCAAGCCACGGTACGGCCAGCTGCCGGTCTGCTACGGACCGGACGAGGCGCAGTGCCGCAAGACCGCCTACGAGCAGTTCCGCTGGACCGGGCTGGGCTGGCCGGTCAACGCGGAGCTGCCCAACCCGCGGTCGTTCGCGGCGGCCAGCGCGGCGGTGCGGGAGGAGGACGTGGCCGAGCAGGTGCCCTGCGGGCCCGACCTCGACCGGCACGTCGAAGCGGTCCGCACGTACGTGGCGGCCGGTTTCACCCACATCGCGCTGATCCAGGTGGGCGCCGAGGGCCAGGGCACGTTCCTCGACTTCGCCGAGCGTGAGCTGCTGCCGGCCCTGCGGCGGTTGTAACCGGGTACCGCGCCGGTCGGCCGACGCCTCATGCCGGCCGACCGGTACTGATCAGCATGAAAGGCCGGAAGGCCATGCCCAGCGCACGAAGCTGGAACGTAACCTCCCGGCCTGTCCGATTCTGATCAGGCGCGCCGCTCCTCGTTGTGCCCGCCGAGGGCGGCCCACACCTGGTTGATCGTCTCGAATACCCGCTCTGCGGGCAGGGCGGCAAGCCGGTCGATGACGTCCTGCGGAGCATCGTTCTCCTCGGCGGCCGCGAGCAGGTCGTCACGGTCGCCGGGCAGCGCCGACAACGGGATGTAGCGTCCGATCCGGCTGCGCTGCTCGACCTCCTCCGGGGTCATGCCGGCCGGGACGCCGGTCCGCTCGTACCCGACGGGCACGCGCGTCGGGTTCGGCTGGTCCTCACCGGCCGGCTCGGGATCGCGCCACTCCTCCACGCGGGTGTCCACCCCGCCCTGGAGCATGCCGCGAACCTCGTGTTCCATTTCGTCGTCGAGCCGTGGCCCGTGCTTCGAATTGCCGCGTTCCATGGGACGTGGGTACCCGCGCCTTGCTGGCCGCAAACCCAGGCACAAACGACCTAACGGTCGGTGTATCGGCCGGCAGACATGGGTAACCCGTCAATGTCTCGCCGCTGGCGCACCCGTGCGGTACGCGCCGTCACGGCGGGGAACCCATAGGAGGTGTGCGATGGCCATTGGCCTTTCGAACCGGCGGGACCGCGACGGGCGGATCGCCGGAGATCACGAAACCACCACTGACCCGACCACCGGGGCGTCCGCTGCTGACGCGCCGGTACGCGCCACGACGGACACCGACCGTGACGGCTACGGTCGGCACGCGGATCCCCGGACCGAACGGGTGGACCCATCGGCCGGGGTGGACGGTGTCCGCGGGGCGACGGCCCCGCACCAGCGGCGCGCCACCGGCACGCCCGTACCGCCCGGCGGCGCGGTCGCTCCGGTACCGCCCGGCGGGGCGGTCGCTCCGGTACCGCCCGGCGGCGCGGTGGCCGCGGTACCGCCCGGCGGCGCGGTCGTGACGGCCGCCCCGGCGGAGCGGACCCAGCGCATGGATCCCGATCAGGAGCCGGTACTGCTGGAGCGCGGCCGCACCGCGATCGCCGACCGGGACCGGACCGAGCCCGTCCGCACCGACGCCGTCGAGCCCGCGCGCCGGGCACACACCAGCATCACCGCCACGGTGAGCCTGATCGTCGGTGTGACCGCCACCCTCGCGGCGCTGAGTGGGCGGCTGGCGCCGGTCGCCGTGGCCGCCGGCGTACTCGGCCTCCTGCTGGCCGCCGCGGCGCTGACCGCGGTCTCGCGCCGGCACGTGACCGGCCACCACGTCGCACTGCTCGGCCTGGCGTTCAGCATCGCCGGAGTGGTGTTCGGCATCCTCGCCATCAGCCGGGCGGTGCCCTGGCTCGACGGTGGGGCAGACCAGGCCGCCGCGCTCCGCGACTGGCTCGACGCCCGGCTGCCGTGGCTGAGCCACTGGTGACCGACGCACCACCGGATGACCACCACGAACACCGGGCGGGGTCCCGGGACGGGCGGGACGACCGCCGGTCCCGGGACCCCGCGCCCGGCCGGCGGAGATGACGACCGGCCCCGGGACCCCGCGCCCGGCCGGGCGACGGCAGCCATGCCCGGCCAGCCCACCGCGACCCTGCCCCACCCAGCCCACTGCGGCCGTGTCAGTCAGCCAGCCCACCGCGGCCGTGTCAGTCAGCCAGCAGCCCCTCCCGCAGCACCCGCAGCGAGTGGCCGAGCAGCCGCGACACGTGCATCTGCGATATCCCGGTCTCGGCCGCGATCTGCGACTGGGTCATGTTGGCGAAGAAGCGCATCCGCAGAATCCGCTGCTCGCGGTCGGGCAGGCGGGCGATCAGCGGTCGCAGCGCCTCCCGGTGCTCCACCCCTTCCAGCAGCGGGTCGGCCCCGCCCAGCACGTCGGCCAGTTCCGCGCCGACCGCGCCGCGCAGCGGGACCTGCAACGACAGCGTCCGGTAGGCCGGGGCGCACGCCATCCCGGCCAGGATGTCCTCCTCCGGCTCGCACAGCCAGGCGGCCAGGTCCGCGACGGTGGGAGCGCGCCCGAGTCGCTGGGTCAGCGGCTCGACCTCCCGCGCGATGCGCAGCCGCAGTTCCTGCAACCGCCGGGGTACCCGAAGCGCCCAACCCTTGTCCCGGAAGTGCCGCTTGATCTCCCCGATGATCGTGGGCACCGCGTAGCTGCCGAACGGCACCCCCCGTCGCGGGTCGTACGCGTCGACGGCCTTGATGAGCCCGACGGCGGCGATCTGTACCAGGTCGTCGAGTGGTTCACCCCGGTTGCGGTAGCGCCTGGCCAGGCATGCGGCCAGCGGCCGGCACCGGTTGATGAGCTCGGCCCGCAGGACGGCCCGGGCGGGATCGTCCGGCGCGAGCGCGCATATCCTCGCCATCAGGCCGGCGACGCGCTCGTCAAGGTCTCCGTCGACCGGGAACGTCCGATGAGCACGGTCGAGCGCTGCGGTCATCGCGGTTCGCCCCCCTTGCGCACACGGAAACAGCCCCGCGCGGGGCGGCGCACGGCACCGGGTGAGGCCCGCGCGTCCACGGCGCATGAGGCTGGTCAACTCGCACAACACGGCAATGCTCAACTCGCGGAACAGGGCAATGCTCAACTCGCGGAACAGGGCAATGCTCAACTCGCGGAACAGGGCAATGCTCAACTCGCGGAACAGGGCAATGCCCCGGCGTCCGATCCGGACGCCCTGCTGGCGGCCGCTCCGGCACGGCCGGCGCCCTGTCACGGCGGGCACCGAACCACCTGACGGCGGCACGCGGCCGGTGGGTCCGTCACCGGCTCGGCACAACGGCACCACGGTACGCCTCGACACAAGATCAGCGAGTAAACACGCCGGATTCGGGTACTCCCGCCGGTGGCCCGACCGGCCGGCACGAGGAGGCGATACCCGTGACCGTACTGCGGACGCGCCGTGCCCTCCGTCCCGGTGCGCCGCGGTGGTCCCGTCCGGTCGTCACCGAGCACGCCCAGCTGACCGGCCGTACCCAGATCGCCTCCTTCGCGTCCTACCGGGACGCCGAACGGACCGTCGACCTGCTCGCCCGCACCCACTTCCCGGTCCACCGGCTGGCCATCGTGGGCGGTGGCCTGAAGCTCGTCAGCGAGCCGGGCGGCGGGGTCACCGCCGGCCGCGCCGGGTCGCTGGGCGCGTGCGGCGGGCTGTGGGTCGGCGTGCTGATGATGCTGTTCGCGTTCGCGGTGGGCCGTCCGGTATCCGACAGCCTGCCGGTCGTCGCGTCGTGGGTGCTGCCGGTCGGCGCGCTGTTCGGCGGTGTCGTGGGCCTGGCCGGGTACGGGCTGCTCGGCGGGGCGGATGACCGCACGGCCCGGCGGTGCCTGGTCCCGACCCGGCACGAGTTGCACGTCGACATCGAGGTGGCCGCGTCGGCCTGGCGACTGCTGCTCAAGCTCCACCCGGCCGGGATGACGCTCGTCGACCGGGTACCCGCCCAGGTGGTGGCCCTGCCCACCGAACTCGTCCTGATCGAGACATTCGCACCGACCGAACCGGCAGAGACGGCCGAGACGGCCGAGACGCCGACGGCCGGGTCGGCCGAATCGACCCGGCCACCGGAAGCCACCGGGGGGTCGGAAGCGCGCGAACCGTCGGAGGCAACCGGACCGTCGGCAAGGCAGCCGGTCCCACCGCTCCGGGCGGCGCACCTACCCGCGGTCTGACGACCGCCCGCCGGCCGCCCACGCCACGCGGCTCCGCCTACCGCCCGGCGGTCTCCGCCCGGCTGCGCCCGCCGCCCACCGCCACGCGGCTCCGCCCGGCTGCGCTTCCCGCCCGCCGCCCACCGCCACGCGGTTCCGCCTACCGCCGGATCCGTCCGGTGAAGACGGTCGTTTGGCCTCATGACCGGCGGGTACGACGGTGACACCTGCAAATCTGGAGGAGTCATGGCGTCAGATGCCGTCAGTTTGATCATGGACGACCACCGGATGATGGAGAGCCTGTTCGCACAGGTGCAGTCCGGCAAGGGCGACCGCACGGCGCTGGTCGAGGAGATCGCCGCGCGCCTCACCGCGCACGCGAACGCCGAGGAACAGAAGGTCTACCCGGCGCTGAGCAAGGCCAAGCCCAGCGAGTCCGACGAGGTCGAGCACGGCTACCACGAGCACGACGAGGCGGAGGAACTGCTCCAGAAGGCGATACGCAACCTGGACTCGCCGCAGTTCGAGCAGATGTTCACCGAGTTCGTGGACGCGGTCACGCACCACGTGGAGGAAGAGGAGAGCGAGATCCTCCCCGCGCTGCGCGACGCCGTGGACACCGCCACCCTCGAGCAGCTCGGCACCGCCTTCACCGAGGTGCGCCTGCGGGAGTTGCGCGAAGCCGGCTTCGACGACACGGGGTCGGCGTACGCCGCGGCGTACGAGAAGGGCCGTTCGGACCTCGCCGACGCCACCCGCGACGAGCTGTACGAGATGGCCAAGGAGGCGGATATCCCGGGCCGCTCCACCATGAAGAAGGACGAACTGGCCGACGCGCTGCGCGAACAGGACTGACGTCCGCCGATACGCGCGGGCGCCGCGGGGTGACCTCCTCCCCGCGACGTCCGCGCGTATCGGACACCGGACGCCGGCGTACGGTGCCCCGGCCCCGTGGACACCGGCCGGCAGGAGATCGGCCGCGGCCTATTCCGGGTGGCAGGCTGCGCGACGGACCCGTACCGGCCGCCGCGACGGCCCGCGTGACCTGCTGAAACCGCGCGGGTCGAGTACAGTGACCTTTGATCATGGTCGACGTCGGGCAGCTCCTCGCCCCGGCCGGCACCCCCGCCGCCGGCCTCGACGTGCTGCGCCTGGCGGACCTGTGCCGCCGCCTTCCGCCTCATCTGACGGGGCGGCCGCTGCGCGCGTCGTGCCATGTCCTCATGCTCTTCAGCGTCGGGCGGGGCCGGCACGCCATCGACTTCGTCGACTACGAATGCCGCCCCAGTACGCTGCTGTGGGGTCGGCCGGGGCAGGTCCACCGGCTCATCGGCGGACCGGGGCTGGACGCGACCGTGCTGCTGTTCACCTCCGCCCTGTTACCCGGCCCGGACGGGGCCGGCGACCCGCTCGACCTCCTGCTCCACGATCCGTTCGCGCCGGCCAGTTGGCTACCCACCGGCGAGGACGAGGAAGCGATCATCACCGAGGTCGCCCAGCTCGCGACCGATCGGGAACGGCTCGCCGCCGGCGAGGGGGTACCGGTGGAGCTGCTGCGGCACCAGCTCGCCGTCCTGCTCGTCCGGGTCGCCGCCCTCGCCGGTACGACCGCCGTACCGCGGGCGTCCGAGACCACGGTGACCCGCTTCCACCGCGAGCTGGCCGGCTCGTTCGCCGCCACCCGCCGGGTCGAGGACTACGCCGAGCGGCTGGGCGTGTCGGTGCGCACCCTCACCCGCGCCTGCCTGCTCACCTGCGGCCGCAGCGCCAAACAGGTCATCGACGCGCGCGTGGCGCTGGAGGCGAAGCGACTACTCGCGTGCGGCGACGAGCCCGTGGCGTCGGTGGGGCGGCGCCTCGGGTTCCCCGAACCGACCAACTTCGGTCGCTTCTTCGTCCGCGAGACTGGCCTCACCCCGGGAGAGTTCCGCGCGACGATCGGTCCGCGGCTCACCCCGTCCGCGCGCCCCGGGGTACGGGGCGGGTAGCGGACCGCCAGGCCGGGAAGGCAGCATAGCGGCGTGTCTTCGCCCGATCACCTCACCGCCGTCGCGCGTGACGCGCGTGCCCTCGCCGCCCGGGGCGACCTGGACGGCGCGCGGGCGCTGCTGGACCGGGTGCTCGATCCGGCCACCACCGCGCTCGGCCCGGACCATCCCGAGGTCCTCGGCGCCACCCGCCTGCTCGCGTCGCTGCACCGCGACCTGGGGGACCTGTCGGGTGCCCGACGGATCCTGGAGGAGGCGCTGGCCGCCGGCCAGTTCACCCTGGGTGACGACAACCCGGCGCTGCTGCCGCTGTCGTACGACCTGGCCACGCTCGCCGACGAGCTGGGCAACCGGCACGAGGCGCGGCGCAACTTCACCCGGCTGCTGCGCCAGGGACCGGCGGCGCTCGGCCCCGACCACGAGTACGTCCGGGCGGCACGCCGGTACCTCGGCGTCACCGCGTCTCCCGCGACCGGCGCGCCCACCGCCCCGGCGCCGGCGCAACCACCGGCGCACCCGGCACCGCCCTCGGCTCCCCCGACCGCACCGGTGACCCCGATGCGGCCGGTGACCCCGGCGCCGTTCCCCGCGCCGCCGGGCCCCGTCTCACCCGGTCGGACGGCACCGGGCCGACCGACCGCCGACACCGTCCCACCGGCACCCGACACCGTCCAACGGCAACCGCAGCGATTCCCGCCCGCACCGGACACGTTCCGGTCCCTACCCGACACCGTCCGCCCGGCACCGGACAGCTTCCCACCGGCAGCCGACACCTTCCGGGTGCAACCGTCATGGGCGTCGCGGGACAGCGACGCCCACCGGCACTCGCGGGCACCCCTGCTCGTGCTCGTGGTCGTCGCCGCGATGGCGCTGCTCGGTGGTGGAATCGCCGCCTATCTGGTACTCCACGCGCCGCAGCGGGGGCCGGGGCAGGCGACGCCGTCGACGCCGACGACGCCGTCGGCCGAGGCCGGCGACCTGCGCCCCCCGGGCGACCTGGCGCTGCGCGACAACGGCACATCCGTCACCCTGACCTGGACGGACCCTTCGCGCGGCACGGTGCCGTTCGTCGTCGCGGGTGGCCGCGCGGACAATGCACTCAAGCCGCTCGGATCGGCCGGGTCAGGAGAGACCACATTCACCGTCTACGGTCTCAACTCGGCTCCCGACTACTGCTTCCTGGTGGCGGCGGTGTATTCGACACAGCACACCGTACCGTCGGATCTGGCCTGCACCAGGCGCGGCGCCTCCCCCCCAGCCCGGCGCTGAGCTGCGGATATGTCAGTTTTCCACAGAAAATCGCACGGGTATCGACACCGTTCCACCAACGAATAAGATGGGCGCCGGCTACGGGGAGGAGCGCTCATGGTGAGCACACGGATGCGCGCGTTGGCGCGCGGCCGGGGCGGGCTGGTGACGGTCGGCACCGTCGCCGCGCTGCTGCTCGGAATCGGCGCCACGCTGTTCGGTCTCGGCGCGGCGAACAACGCGCTCGCGAACTTCGATGCCGCCGCCTGGCTGTGGAGCACCAACAAGGGCGAGGTCGCCCGGGTCAACGGCGTCACCGGCCGGGTCGACACCCGGTACAAGGTCTCCGACGCCCTCGGCCATTCGGTGCAGGTCAGCCAGACCGACCGGTACGTCATCCTGCGGGACCTCACCACCGGCAAGGTGAGCGTCCTCGACCTCGCCAGCCTCCGGCTCGCGGCGAGCACCCAGACCACCGCCGGCCTCGGCGTGACGATCGCGCTGCACGGGGACACCGCGTTCGTCATCGACGCGGTGCAGGGCATGGTCAGCCAGCTCAACCCGGCCACCCTCACGCCCATCGGCGCCCCGCTGCGGTTCATGCCCGGCCTGTCCGGCGGCACCTTCGACACCGACGGTCGACTGTGGCTGCTGGTGCCCGGTGAGGGCAGCGTGGTGGCCGTCGAACCCACGTCCGTCCCCAGCGGCAAGGCACGCGACGGCGGCGGTGCCGGCGGGTCGGCCGCCGGGGACCCGCGGGTGGTCCGGACGGAGTCCGTCGCCGACCCCAGCCATGACCTCGCCATCTCCGTGCTCGACAGCGGCGTGGCCGTCCTCGACAAGACCGCCGCCACGCTGACGACCCTGCGCGACGGCACCACCCGGAAGATCTCGCTGTCGCTGACCGGCCCGGGCGCGATGCCGGCGCGTACCAGCGGCGGCGACGTTCCCGTCACCGTCGTCGACGGCCGCACCGTGTACGTGGTGAGCGGCGACAAGGTCAACCAGTTCACGGTGCCCGGCGAGGGCGCACAGCTCAAGCCGTGCGTGGCCTGGTCCAAGCGGCTCTACTGTGCCGACGAGACGACCGGCACCGTGTACGTGCTGGACGGCTCCGGCCACCTCGCCAGCACCATCGCGCTGCCCAACTCCGCCGGCACC
Organism: Planosporangium spinosum; assembly: GCF_049999945.1. Classification (NCBI taxonomy): domain Bacteria; kingdom Bacillati; phylum Actinomycetota; class Actinomycetes; order Micromonosporales; family Micromonosporaceae; genus Planosporangium; species Planosporangium spinosum. The sequence continues at coordinate 205,741 of NZ_JBLYUB010000002.1, forward strand.
CCGCTCGACCTCGAGGTGCGCGAGGACCACCTGTTCATCAACGCCCCCAGTGCCGCCAAGGCCGAGGTCGTCGACAACAAGGGCCGCGCGAAGCAGGTCGACAAGTACGCCAACAACATCCTCGGCGGTGACCCGCCACCGCCCCCGCCCCCACCGCCGCCGGCGCAGAAGCCGCCGGTGACCGCGCCCGGCGCGCCGGTCAACGTCCGGGCCGCGGCCGGCAACACGACCGCGCGCGTCACCTGGGGTCCCGCACCGGCCAACGGCGCGGCGATCACGAAGTACGTGGTGGAGGGCGACGGCAAGGTCCACGAGGTCGGCGCCGACCAGCGCGCCCTCGACGTCACCGGGCTGACCAACGGCCAGTCCTACACGTTCACCGTCTACGCGGTGAACGCCAAGGGCAACGGGCCCAAGCGGGCCGCCAACCCGGTCGTGCCGACCTCCGAGGTGCCCGACGCGCCGGTGAGCGTCACCGCCACCGAGAACAAGGACGGCACGGTGACGGTCACCTGGCCGGCCGCCAACGGCCAGGGCCACGCCGTGGCGCGCTACGTCGTGTCGGCCATCTCGGCGGGCGGGCCGGCGGCACAGGTCGGTGAGACCGACAAGCCGACGCTCACCATCCCGGCAGGGCAGCAGCTCACCTACGGTACGCAGTACGCGTTCACGGTGACGGCGGTCAACGACCGGGGTGCGAACTCCAAGCCGTCGCCGCTGAGCAACACGGTCGTGCCGTACGCCGTACCGGGCAAGCCGGTGAAGCTCAAGGCGCTGACCTCCGCCGACAAGGCCGGGACGGTCACGGTCACCTGGAGTGCGGCGCCGGAGAACGGCCGGCCCGTCACGAAGTACGTCGTGAACGCGAACGGCCGCGGCCAGGAGGTCGCCGGCAGCGCGACGTCGGCGACCGTGACCGGCCTGCCCAACGGGGCCACGGTCACCGTGAAGGTCCACGCGGTGAACGCCGCCGGAGACGGCCCCGACGAGGTGACCACCGCGCAGACGATGAGCCCGCCGCAGCCCCCGACGCCGGTAAGCGGCATGCCGAACGACGCGTCGTCGATCACCTTCAAGTTCACCGTGGGAGCCGGCGGCGCCAGCAGCAGCGTCACCACGTGCACGGTCACTGTCAACAACGGCTCCTACAACGGCCCGTGCGACGGCATCAAGGTCGGCAACCTCGTCGCCAGCAACAGCTACAACTACACGGTGACAGCGACCAACCCGGCCGGCACGTCCAGCCCGACGAGCGGTTCGGCCAGTACCGCGCGGGTTTCCGGTACCGCCTACTGCGAACCACCCACCAGCGACCCGGCACAGCAGGCGTGGTGCGGCGGCAAGAACGCGCTGGAGGTGCAGCCCAGCCCGGCGGTGCTGTACCAGAACCAGAAAGGCAAGACCGAAAGCGGCCAGCCGTACGACGCGTACTGCTACACCGAGGGCGATGACGTGGACGCCTGGGATTACAACCACAAGAAGCACAGCAATAAATGGGTCAGCATCAAATGGAACGGCAGCGGCCCCCGGCAGTACTACACCCCGCTCAGCTGGCTGAACGTCAACGGCCTCACCGGAAGCTGGGACGTCGGCCCGCTGCCGCACTGCTAACCCGTACCCGTCCCGAACAGCCAGCCCGCCCCGAACAGAAGGCACACCCGTGACGCAAGCGCCACCCCGGACCACCGCCGCTCTCACCCCCGAGGAGGTCCACGGTGTCGCCAGCCTGGTCGCCGGGCTGGCCGCCAACATCGAGTCGGTCGTGCTCGGCAAGCCGCAGGTGGTGCGGCTCGCGCTGACCGCGCTGCTCGCCGAGGGCCACATCCTGCTCGAAGACGTCCCGGGCGTGGGCAAGACGACCCTCGCCCGGGCCGTCGCGGCCTCCGTGCAGGGCCAGTGGCGGCGCATCCAGTTCACGCCGGACCTGCTGCCCTCCGACGTCACCGGCGTCACCATCTTCAACCAGGCGACCGCCGGCTTCGAGTTCCACCCGGGGCCGATCTTCGCCAACATCGTCATCGCCGACGAGATCAACCGCGCCTCCCCCAAGACCCAGTCGTCGCTGCTGGAGGTCATGGAGGAGCGCAGGGTCACCGTCGACGGCGTGCCGCACGCCGTTCCGCGTCCGTTCCTCGTGGTCGCCACCCAGAACCCGGTCGAGATGGACGGCACGTACCGGCTGCCGGAGGCGCAGCTCGACCGGTTCCTGATGAAGCTGTCGGTCGGGTACCCCACCGAGGACGTGGAGATCGACGTGCTCAGGGGCGCCGCCGTCGGCCGCGGCCCCGACAGCCTCCAGCCGGTCACCGACACCACCATGGTCAGCCAGCTCGTCGCCCTGGCCCAGCGCGTCCACGTCGCGGAGCCGCTGCTGGCGTACACGGTGCGGCTGGCCGCCGCGACCCGCAACCACCCGCAGGTACGCGTCGGCGTGAGCCCGCGTGGCGCCATCGCCATCACCCGCGCCGCCCGCGTGTACGCGCTCGCGGCCGGCCGGGGCTACGTCATTCCCGAAGACGTCAAGGACCTGGTCGAGCCGGTGTTCGCGCATCGGCTGCTGCTCTCCCCCGACGCCCAGGTGCGCGGCGTCACCGCGCTCGACGTGCTCCGGGAAGCGGTCGAGTCGGTCGCCGTACCGGCGCCGGCCGCGTCCTGACCGGCGGGACCGCGATGAGGATCACCGCGCGCGGCGTTGGCCTGCTGGCGGCCGGGCCGGTCCTGCTCGCCACGGGGTTCGGTCTCGGGTACCCGGAGCTGGCCGTCCTGGGCTGCGCGGCGCTCGTCGCCGTCCTGGTCGCCGTGGCGTACGCGCTGTGGCGGCCGGTGCTGGCGGTGACCCGGCGCGCCGACCCGGACCGGGTGATGCGCGGCGAGGACAGCCGGATGACCCTCACGGTGCGCAACGGCAGCCGACTGCTCGCCGCCACGCTCGTGGCGTACGACCGGTGCGGGCCGACCGTGGTGGCCGTGCCGGTGCTCCGGCTGCGCCCCGGCAACGACACGGTCACCGAGTACCCGGTGCCGACCAACCGGCGCGGGGTCGTCACGATCGGTCCCCTGCGGGTGGTCCGCCGCGACCCGCTGGGGCTGGCCTCCATCGCCCTCGCACACGGCGACGCTACACAGGTCTGGGTCTACCCGAAGGTCCATCCGATGTCCGCCGTACCCGTCGGCGTGGTCCGCAGCCTGGACGGGCGGATCGACCGGGTGCCGCACGGCACCATCACATTCGACACCCTCCGCGAGTACGTGGTCGGCGACGAACTGCGCCACGTGCACTGGCGCACCACCGCCCGGATCGGCGAGCTCATGGTCCGCGAGCACCTCGACACCAGCCTGCCCCGGCTGGTGATCCTGCTCGACGACCGCCTCACGGCCCACCCGGACACCGCCGACGGCACGGCCGACAGCTTCGAGGCGGCGTGCGAGGCGGCCGCCTCGATCGTCATGGCCGCCCAGCGGGAGGAGCTGCCGCTGGTACTGCAGACCGTCAGCGGCGACACCGTCGTCTCCGACGGCCGGCGTGCGGCCGACACCCGGGCCTACCTGGACCTGCTCGCCGCGGCCCGGCTGCGCGCGACCGGTGACGGCGACGGCCTCGACCACGCGGTCGCCCGGCTGCGCCACCGGCGCGCCGGTGACACGCTCATCTACCTCACCGGCCCGGGGAGCACCGCCGACCTGGCGCTGGTGGGGTCGCTGCGCGGAGGGTACCCGACGATCGTGGTCGGCGCGCTGGGCGGCGCGCAGCCGCTGCCGTCCACCGTGGAGGGACTGGTCGTGCTGTCGGCCGCCGACGGCGCGGACTTCGCGTCCGAATGGGACGGGGTACGCGGATGGTGACCCGCTGGCCGCGCCGGCTCGCCGTGCCCGCCGCGCTCGCCGGGATGCTCGCCGTCGCCGGCCTGGCCCTCGGCCGGCTCTACGCCGAGCCGCTCGCCACCTGGCTCTTCCTCGGCGCGGCGGCCGGCTCGGTGGCGGTGAGCGTGGCCGCCCGCCGGCTGCCGTCGTGGGCCGTGGGCCCACTGTCGGTACTCGCCCTCGCCGGCTACACCGTGCTGACGGTGCGCCTGGCGGCCGCCAGCGGACGCGTCGACGGTCCGCTGGTGCGGGTCACCGCCGACGCGCTGGCCAACGGCATCCCGCGGGTACTCACCGCGATGATCCCGGTCCAGCCCCAACCGGACACCGTCGTCGTGCCGGTCCTCTCGATCTGGCTCGCTGGGTTGGCCGCCGCCGAGCTGGCGCTGCGCGCCCGCCGGACGCTGCTGGCCGAGCTGCCGGTGGCCCTGCTGTACGCCACGGTCCTGTACGCGATCGGCCCCAACGCCGACCGGGCGCTGTGGCAGCCGCTGACCTTCGCCACCCTCGCCGCGGCGGCCCTCGCCGCGAGCGCCCGGGACCGTGACGGGGACGCGGCCCTGCCCGACCTCACCGCCGCGCAGCGGACCGCCCTGCGGTTCCGGGTGGTCGCGGGCGCCGCCGCCGGGCTCGCCGGTACGCTCGCGGTCGTCGCCGCCGTCGGACCGGTCGTCGCGGGCGGGGTCGACCGGCGCCCCACCGACCCGCGCCGGTACGTGAAGCCGCCGCAACTGGACATCCTCGACGAAAGCCCGCTGGTGCGGCTGTCCGGCTGGGCCCTCAACCCCGACCAGCACCTGTTCGACGCCCACCTGTCCGGCGCGACCGGCACGGACACCCGCATCCGGCTGGCGGTGCTCAGCGACTACGACGGCGTGACCTGGCGGGTCGGCGCCACGTACCGTACGGCCGGACGGGTCCTGGTCGGGCCGCGTGCCACCGGTGACCGGGCGGCTCCCCTCGATCAGCGGATCACCATCGACGAGCTCGACGGGCGGCTCGTGCCGGCCGCCGCCCTGCCCGAGCGCATCGACGGCGCCCGGGTCGCGTACGACCAGGCCAGCAACACCATCGCGATACCGGAAGGGCTGCGCCCGGGGCTGGAGTACCGCGTCGAGTCCCGCGCGCCGCGGACCGACGTCAACCTCCTGCCGTCGGCGACCGTGCCGTCGGGCCCGGCGGTGACCCGGTTCCTGCAGGCCGCGGACGGAAGCCCGAAGGAGATGCAGCAGCTCGCCCAGAAACTCGCCGAGGGCAACGCGGCGCCGTTCAACCGCGCCCGGGCCATCGAGCAGTTCCTGTCCGAGCACTACAAGTTGGTCACCGACGCGCCCAGCGGCCACGCGTACCCGAACCTGAACTTCTTCCTGTTCGGCCCGCCGAACGGCGGCGGCCAGCGGGGTACCTCCGAACAGTTCGCCGCGTCGTTCGCGGTCCTCGGCCGGCTGGTCGGACTGCCGACCCGGGTCGTCGTCGGCTTCCGGGCCCGGCCCGGCAGCGCAGCGGTCCGCGGCGCCGACGCGATCGCCTGGCCGGAGGTACTGTTCGACGGCGTCGGCTGGGTGGAGTTCAACCCGCTGCCCCAGCCCAACACCCAACCCCAGCCGGTGGAGGACGACTTCAAGCCCCGGCCGGAGCCGTCCACCCCGCCGCCCTCGGCCGTTCCGACGCCGTCCACGCCGCCGACCTCGGCTCCCCCCAGCCGTTCCGCCAAGGCGGCCGCACCGCCCGCCGGGACACCGCCCGGCACCATCGCCGCCGCGGTGGTCACCGGGGTCATCGTCGTCGTGGCGCTGTTCCTGACGGTGGTCGTGCTGGCGCGGCGGGCGCAGCGGCGGCGTCGGTTGCACGACGGCGAGCCACCCGGCCGTATCGTCGGCGCCTGGCTGGAGGTCCTCGACGCGCTGCGCCTGGCCGGCCGGCCGGCGCCGCACCACCTCGCCGCGACCGAGGTCGCCGCGCACGCCGCCCGCGTCGCCGGCGCTGCGGAAACGGCCGAGGCTGATCCCGTACGCCCGGGAATCCGGCCGGCCGCGCCCGGCCTCGACGACCTCGCGGGACTGGTCAACGTGGTGACGTTCGCGCCCGAGCAGGCCAGCGCCGCGCAGGCCGACCGGGCCGCCGCGCAGGCCGTCGCGTACGTGGACGAACTGCGGGCGCGGCGGCCCTGGTGGCGGCGGCTGCTGTGGTCGGCCGACCCGCGTCCGGTGTGGTGGGCCCGCCGCCGTCGATAATCACTGGTCGTGGACACCTGGTGGGGTTACCGGCCCGCCAGGTGTCCACGATCGGCAAGAGTGCCGTCAGCCGGCTACGCCGTCCGCCAGCCGGCGCATGCCCGTGAGCCACCGGTCCGGGTCCCGGGTCTTGTGGGCCAGATAGGAGGCCACCTCCGGGTGCGGCAGGATCAGGAACCGCTCGTCGGCCAGCCCGGCGACCACCGCCTCGGCCACGTCGTCCGGTGACAGTACGGCACCGGACGCGGCCGTCACCCTGGCCCCGACGTGGCCGGCGTCCAGCCCGTCACGCAGCAGCGGAGTATCGACGCCCTGCGGGCACAGGGCGCTCACCCCGATCCCGCGATCGCCGTATGTGATCGACAGCCACTCGGCGAAAGCCACCGCGGCGTGCTTGGTCACCGTGTACGGCGCATCACCGACCGCGGTGAGCAGGCCCGCCGCGGAGCAGGTCTGCAGCAGGTACCCCTCGCCGCGCTCGAGCATCCGGGGAAGGACCGCACGGGCGGCGTACACGTGCGCCTGCACGTTGATCGCCCAGGACCGCTGCCAGGCGGCTTCGTCGTCGATCCCGACGCCGGAGGTGATCCCGGCGTTCGAGCAGAACAGGTCGATGCGCCCGTACCGGTCCAGCGCGGTGGCGGCGAGCGCCCCCACCTCGTCCTTGACCGCGACGTCGGTACGGACCCCGACGGCGTCGACCGGCAGCTCGCCGGCGAGCGCGGTCACCGCGCCGTGGTCGATATCGGACAGGACGATCCCGGCCGCACCCTCGGCGGCGAACCTGTGTGCCAGCGCCGCGCCGATGCCACCGGCCGCGCCGGTGATGACGACGACACGTTCAGCGATCCGCATCGCTCACACCTCCATGACCGCCGGCGTCTGTCATCCCTCCATGACCGTCGGCATCTTTCATGCCTCCGTGACCGTCGGTGCGAGGTCGAACAGCGTGGTCCGCAGCGCACTGAGCCCACCGGTGGTCAGTTCCGGGGTCGGCAGCAGCGCGATGACCGGGGTCTGCACCCCCTGGCGCACGTACTCGCCCACCTTGTCCCGGCACTCCTGCGGCGTACCGTGCAGGATCAGCGCGTCGACCACCTCGTCGGGGATCGCGGCGGTGGCCGCCCGCCGGTCCCCCGCCGCCCAGGCCTGCCACATCGGTTCCAGGGCCGGGCCGCGTCCCAGCCAGCGGTGGAACGCTGCGTAGGCGGGGACGGTCAGGTAACCGGCGATCATGCGACGCCCCAGTTCACGGGCGTACCCCTCGTCGGCGGTGGGGCAGACGAAGATCCGGGCCACCGTCTCGAAGCCGGCCTTGGCGCCGCCCAGTTCCGCCCGTACCTTCGGCAGGTCGCTGGCGGCAAGCCAGTTGAGGATCACACCGTCGGCCTCGGCGGCGGCCAGCCGCAGCATCCCGGCGCGCAGCGCCGCGAGCAGGATCGGCGGCGGGCTCGCCGGGGGCCGCTCCAGCTTGAAGCGCCGGACCCTGAACGTCGGGTACTCCTCGTCGACCATCTCGCCGGCGAGCGCCTTGCGCAGGAACCGCAGCGTGTCGCGGGTACGCCCGAACGGGTCCACGAACGGCTGCGCGTTCCAGTCCTGGACCACCACCGGTGACGACGCGCCGATACCGAGGCGGAACCGGTCCGGCGCGGCCTCGGCCAGGGTCGCCGCGGTCATCGCCAGCAGACCCGGCCCGCGGGTGAACACCGGCGCGATCGCGGTACCGAGCCGCAGCGTCGGCGCCCAGGTCGAGGCCAGCGCCAACGGTGTGAAGGCGTCCGTGCCGGCCACCTCCGACGACCACACGTCGGTGTAACCGACGTCGGCCAGTTCGGCCAGCAGTGGCGCGTGCGCGGCCAGTGGCACCCCGGTCAGCGGTACGGTGAGTCCCCATCGCGCGTACATCCGTCGATCATCGCACGGCGCGGAGCGGTCGCGACCGGGCCTCGGCGCGGGGGTGAGGTCGCGCGGCGGTGACATAGCCGGGGCGGAGCGGTCGCGTCCGGTCCGGTGCGGCGGTGACATAGACGGGACAGCACGGGGTTGGCCAGGTTCGATAATCTTGTTTCCGACATCTGGACCTGACGGGGAGGCGCAGTGATACCCGAGGAAGACCGCCCGCCGGCCTGGCTACGCGACAACGTAACGATCGACGTACAGGTCGAGGGTCTCAAGAGTTTCTCGAAGGCGCTGCTGGAGGAGTTGGACAAGAACTTCAGCACCCACGTGCCGCAGGTCTACGACGTGATGAGCAAGCACGCGTGCGTCGGCGAGGGCATGGTCTTCGCGGAGATGGACACGGTCGTTCAGCGCCACCACGAGTGCTTGACGGCGATCGTGAACCTGCTCCGGGACACCGCGTCCGGCACCTACACCATGGGCAAGGGCGCGGAGACGGTCGCCGTCAACTACGGAGACGTCGACGACGCGGCGCGCCTGAAGGCGTCGGACATCGATCAGGTCATCAAGCCTGGTACGCCCGGAGGCGAAGTCCACGCATCGGACGCTTCATCGAGTCCGGTTAGCGTGTCCGACGGCGGCCTGACCGACAAGGGAGTCCAATGATCCCGGCAGATGGTGGCGGCGGTGGCGGCTACACCGCCTGGGAGAACTACGACATCGAGACGCTGCACGCCATGGTGGAGAGCGTCACCGACGACCAGATCGAGACCAGCTGGCAGCAGGTCACGGCCTGGCGGAAGACCCAGGAGTTGCTGGACAGCCACGCCGGCATGCTCAGCTACTACCGGCAGGGCCTGACTGAGAACTGGTCGCCGGAGAAGAGCCCGGCGGCGGCAGCCTTCCTTCAGTATGTCGACGACCTGATCCTTGCGCTGCAGCAGGCGTCCAAGGCCTCCGATGACAACGTGCGTGCCCTGGCCGACCTCACCGGCGGGGTGTCGATCGCCCGCACCGAGGTCAAGAAGGCCTACCAGGAGTACGCGGCCAACCAGGCGAAGATTGACGCGGCGAAGCAGTCCGCTACGCCTAAGCCCACGCCGACACCCACCCCGAGTCCCAGCCCCGGGCCGCCGCCCGTGGACCCCGCCCGGCAGGCGCAACTGACCCAGCAGGCACGGCAGGCCATGGCGAAGCTGGCGGGGACCGCGGTCGATTCGACCTGGCGCATGACCGTGCCGCCGCCGTATACCCCGCCGACGACGCCGAAGCTTGACGACAACTCCCAGCACATCGACCCGCCGTCGGTCGTGGCGATAACCCCGCCCGTGATTCCGCCGCCTCGCACCTCGACCTCGCAGCCGGCTCCGGCCATCGCGCAGGTGCCCACCGGCACCGTCACGGGTAACCTCCCCTCCTTGCCGGGTGGCGGCACTGGCGGCGGAGGACCTGTCCTGACCGGTGGCGTCATTACTCCCCCGGCGCCGCCTCCCGTTATGCCGATGCCGTCCCCCACGCCTCAACTGCCAGGCATTCCGGGCGGAGGACTGCCTCTTCCCGGTGGTGTGATCACCCCCCTGCCGGGCGGCGGTGGTGGCAAGGTTTCGCCGCTCGGTGGCGGTAAGGTCGGCCCGTTCGAAGCCGGACCGGGCGGGCGCGGACCGGTCGGTCCCCTGCCCGGGCTGACGCCCGAAGCACGCGGTGCAGGCGCCGGCATGGCGCGGCCCCTCCCGCCGGGCGGCGTGATCGGCGGCGTACCCGCCACTGGAGCGACCGGCGGCGCCGCCGGCGGACGTCCTAGTGGTGGCACACCGCGAGTCAATCCGGTCGGCGGGGTGCTCGGTCAGAGCGGGTCGACGGCCGGTCACGGAGCGGGGTCGACCGGGGCTCGCGGCGCCGGTGGCGTCACCGCGCCCGGCCAGCAGTTCATGGCAACGGGACAGCGTCGCGGCGCGAGCGGTCACGACGGCGAGGCCCGGACCTGGGATCCGGACGACCCGTGGGCTGTCGTGCATGGCGTGGCCCCGGTCCTTGAACCGGGTAGCGAGCCGTCGTCTCACGACGCCGGACCGGGAGTCATCGGGATCGATCGGTGAGTTCACGCACCAGCCGCGCCTTCATGGCGATGGCGGGTGGCGTTGCGGCAATCCTGCTCGCGGCGCCGCCCGCCGTGGCGGACTCCATCCGCGACAAGCAGTGGCACCTGCAGTTCCTCAACGTGACCGCCGCCCACGCGCAAAGCCAAGGCGATGGCGTGACTGTGGCCGTGGTGGACTCCGGGGTCAACGGCAGTCATCCTGACTTGGCCGGAAACGTCCTTCCCGGAGTAGATGTCTCGGGCGCCGGAGCACCAAACGGTCAGACGGATGCCGACGGGCATGGGACCGGTATGGCAGGGCTTATCGCTGCGCATGGCCACGGCAACGGCGACGGAGCACTCGGGATCGCTCCGCGCGCCAAGATTCTTCCCATCCGCGACAGTCAGAGCCAAGATCCGACACCCGAGGCAATAGCTGCGGGCATTAACACCGCGGTGAAGTCAGGCGCGAAGGTTATTTCTATTTCTGCGGGTGGCTCGGATGTCCCCGCGATCCGCACGGCGATCCAAGCGGCTCTCGCAGCGGATGCCGTAGTGGTGGCTGCTGTCGGCAACAGGCCAAAAGCCCAGCTCGCCGCCTTTCCCGCCTCGTACGACGGTGTAGTGGCCGTTGGTGCCACCGACCAGAACGGCAACATCGCCAGCTTGAGCGTCACCGGTAACGCCGTCGTCCTGACCGCACCCGGCATGCGGATCGTCACCACCGACGCCATCGGCGGGTACCGGATCGCGGATGGGACCAGTGACGCCACCGCAATCGTCGCTGGCGCCGCTGCGCTCGTCCGCTCCAAGTACCCGAACCTGTCCGCGAAAGAGGTCATCCACCGGCTGACCGCGACCGCAACCGACAAGGGGGCACCGGGCCGTGACCCGCAGTACGGGTACGGCGTCCTCAACCTTGTCGGTGCGCTGACCGCCGACGTACCGCCGCTCGCGTCGAGCACTACGCCGAGCGCCGCTCCGAGCAGGTCGACCACCGGCGCGGCACCGCCGACCATCGACGTGCCCACCGGGCCGACGAACGCCGCCGCTCCCGGCAACGACAAGGGATCCGGTTCCCACGCCTGGCTCATCATCGCCGCCTCGGCCGTCGTCGTCCTGGTCGCGGCCGGTGTCGTGGGCTGGCTCCTGCTACGCCGGAGAGGACAACCCTCAGCCAGTTAGAACACGGGTAGCACCTGATTACCCGAGCCACCCGGGCCGGACCAGGCCGGCTTCGTAGGCGTACACGACGAGCTGCGCCCGGTCCCGGGCACCGAGCTTGATCATCGTCCGGCTCACGTGGGTCTTGGCCGTCGCGGGGCTGACCACCAGTTTCGCGGCGATCTCGTCGTTGGACAGGCCGGCCCCTACCAGGGCGAGCACCTCGCGTTCCCGCTCGGTGAGCGCGTCGAGCTCGCGCGGCGGGGGCGGCGCGGCGGCGCGGGTGGCGAACTGGGCGATCAGGCGGCGGGTCACGCCCGGTGACAGCAGGGCGTCGCCCGCGGCGACCGCGCGTACCCCGCGTAGCAGGTCGACGGGTTCGGTGTCCTTGACCAGGAATCCGCTGGCGCCGATGCGCAGCGCTTCGAACACGTACTCGTCGAGGTCGAACGTGGTCAGGATGACGACACGGGTGTCGGCGCAGCGGGGATCGGCGACTATCCGCCGGGTGGCTTCGAGGCCGTCGAGCAGCGGCATCCTGATGTCCATCAGCACCACGTCGGGTGCGGTCTCACCGGCGAGGCGGGCGGCTTCGGCCCCGTCGGCCGCCTCGCCGGTGACCTCGATGTCGTCCTGGGCGTCGAGCAGTGCCCGGAAGCCGGCCCGTACCAGTGCCTGGTCGTCGGCCAGGAGTACCCGGATCATGACATTCCTCCCAGCGGGAACCGCGCGTACACCTCGAAACCGACACCGGGGCGGGGCCCGGCGCGGAACTCCCCACCGAGCGCTTCGACACGTTGGCGCATCCCGACGATGCCGGTGCCGGCGCTGAAGGCCACCGGCCCGTCGACGCTCGCGCCGTCGGTCGCTCCGGCACCGTCGTCGGTCACCGTGATGACCAGTTCGTCGCGACCGTACCCGACCCGCACCTCCGCGGCGGCATCCGTACCCGCGTGCCGGCGCACGTTGGTGAGCGCTTCCTGCACGACCCGGTACGCCGCGCGGTCCACCTCGGCCGGCAGGGTGCCGGCCGGGCCGTCGACGTGCAGCCGTACCGGCAGCCCGGCCGCCGTCACGTCGGCGACCAGGGCACGCAGGCCTGTGGACGCGTCGGAGTCGCCGGTACCCGACAGTCCCGGGGCCGGCGTCCTCGGAGCCGACTCGTCATCGAGGCGCAGGGCGCCGAGCACCGACCGTACTTCCCGCAGTGCCTCGGCGCTGGCCTGCTTGATGGCGGCGAGCGCGGCCCTGGCCTGCTCCGGGCGGTCGTCCATCAGGTGCAGCCCCACCCCGGCCTGAACGTTGATGAGGGAGAGGTGGTGGCCCAGTACGTCGTGCAACTCCCGGGCGATGCGCAGCCGCTCCTCGCTGGCCTGGCGACGGCGGTGTTCGAGACGCGCCTGCTCCTGGTCGGCGAGGGCCCGTTCCCGCTCGGCCCGGGCACGGGCCAGTTCCCGGAGGTGGTCGGTGCGTACCCGCGCGGCCTCCCCGACCGCGAAGGCGACCAGCAGCCAGGCGCCGACCGTGACCAGCCGGCCCGGTGACGGGTGCGCGGCCGCCTGCCACCAGAGCCCGAGGAGCGCGTACGTGAGGTAGGCGGCGGTGACGGCCACCCAGGTCAGCCGCCGGTGACCGGTCCGCAGGGCGCCGATGACCGCGACGAACCCCGCCAGGAACGCCGGGCCGGCCGGGTACCCGAGGGTGAAGTACGCGGTCGTCGCGGCGACGGCGCCGACCAGCGCCACCGCGCGCCGACGCCGCCGGACCAGCAGCGCGGCCGGGCCGGCGAGCAGCAACGCGTACCCGACGGCCGGTAGGTGGGCGTGGTCGTGGCGGGCCGCCCCCGTGCCGCCCACGATCTGGATCAGAGCCACCACCGCCGGCAGGACGAACGGCGGTGGTCCGCCGCGGTCGCCCCACCTCCCGCCGTGCGGTGGTCCGCCGCGATAAGCCCACCTACCGCCGTGCGGTGGCCAGCCGCGCGCGCTCGGCCGGCCGTCGTCCAACCGGTCCGACGCGTCATCTCCGCCCACACCGCGACGGTAGATCAGCTTCCCGTCCGGGGTCATCGGGCCGCTGGCGACTGCCGGCATACCGCTGCCGGCGCACTCTCGCACCCCGCGCTACCGCGCCGGGCGTATCCGCCCGGCGAGGGTTGCGGTGGTGGCGGTATCTCGGGTGCCGTCGCCGGGACCGGTGACCGGACATCACGGGACGCCAAGATCATTATCCGACAATCCGGTGCGACACGCCCCGACGGGGCGTGTTCGCATCATGACAGACCCCTTGGGATACTGCGCCCCGACGATTCCCAGGGGAGGATGATCACGGATGATGGGCCCCTCACACGCCCTGTCGGGCGCGGCCGGGTGGCTGGTCGGTTCGCTCGCGTTGCAGCAGTTCGCGGGTATCCACCAGACGCCGGTGCAGCTCGCCGTAGGCACCGCGATGTGTGCCGGCGGGGCGCTGTTGCCCGACCTTGACCTGTCGGGCAGGGTCACGACCAACCAGGGCGGCGCCACGGTGGCGCGCACGTTCGGGGTCGTCTCGCTGTTCCTGGCCGAGTGCATCGAGAAGCTGTCGCTGGGGATCTACACCATGACCAGGGGCAGCCGTGATCGGCGCCGCGACAACGGGCACCGGACGTTCACCCACACCCTGCCGTTCAACGTCGGCGTCGGGTTCGGCGTGTTCGAGCTGTGCCTGCACTTCGGCAAGCCGGCCGTCCTGTCGGTCCTGTTCTTCACGTTCGCGATGGCGCTGCGTGGCCTGTTCGAGAAGTGGGCGGAGCGCGCCGGCTGGGTGATCGTGACGCTGTCGGCGGTCGCCGCGACGTTCGCCGCGTACGAGACGTTGCCCGCCGGCCGGGGGTACCCGATCCTCGGCATCGCCCTCGGCGTCGGCGGCCTGATCCACATCCTCGGTGACATGCTCACCAGCCACGGCTGCCCGGTCCTGTGGCCGATCCCGACCGGCCGCGGGCGGATGTGGCGCTGCTTCGGGCTGCCGCACTCGATGGCGGTCAAGGTCGGCGGCAAGGTCGAGGTGGTCGTGCTGCGGACCGCCTTCACGGTGGTGTCGATCGCCACCGCCGGGTGGATGCTCTACCAGCCGCTGCTGCAACGGTTCAACATCAAGGTGTGACGGTTCACCAGCACGACTTGATGATCGACGACTCCGAGGTGCCCGCCTTCTGGCGGGCCCTTCACCTGCCGGGCCTCGCCGACGTACACACGCACTTCCTGCCGGAGCGGATGCTGCGCCGGGTCTGGGCGCACTTCGACGCCGGCGGCCCGCTGATCGGCCGGGAGTGGCCGATCAGGTACAAGTGGAGCGACGCCGAACGGGTCGCCCACCTGACCACTCTCGGGGTGCGGATGTACACCGCGCTCGCGTACGCGCACCGCCCCGACATGGCCGCCGATCTCAACGACTGGACCCTCGGCTTCGCCGCCGCCACCCCCGGCTGCCTGCCCAGCGCGACGTTCTTCCCTGAGCCCGGCGTCGAGCGGTACGTACGCGTCGCCCTCGACCGCGGCGCCCGGGTGTTCAAGGTGCACCTGCAGGTCGGCGGGTACGACCCGCGCGACGCCCTGCTCGATCCGGTGTGGGGGCTGCTGGCCGAGGCGGGCACGCCCGTCGTCGTGCACGCCGGCACGGCGCCGGTAGCGTACGGGTTCACCGGGCCTGGGCCGATCGGCGACGTCCTCGCCCGCCATCCCCGGCTGTGCGCGGTGATCGCACACCTGGGCTGTCCCGACTATGCCGGCTTCCTGGACCTCGCCGAGCGTTACGAGCGGGTCGGGCTGGACACCACGATGGCGTTCACCGACTTCTTCGAGGACATGGCGCCCTTTCCGCGCGAACTGGACGCCCGGCTGGCCGACCTGGGACTGGCAGGCAAGGTGCTGCTGGGCAGCGATTTCCCCAACATCCCGTACCCGTACGCCCACCAGCTTCAGGCCCTGGCCCGGCTGGACCTGGGCGACGACTGGCTGCGCGCGGTGTGCTGGGAGAACGCGGCCCGCCTGTTCGACCTGTAGCTCAACCGGCCCGGCGACGGCCTCAACCGGCCCGGCGACGCTGCAGCCAGCCCGCCACCTGGGTCCGCGAGGACAGCCCGAGCTTGCCCAGGATGTTCGACACGTGCACGGCCGCGGTCTTCTTGGAGATGTACAGCCGGCGCGCCAGCTCGGCGTTGGTGAGGCCCTCGGCGATGAGGGCGGCGACCTCACGCTCGCGCGGGGTCAGCACGGTGTCGTCGACACCGGCCGCGGCGGGCGCGGGCAGCCCGACCCGCCCGCGCAGGGCGTCGACCTCGGCGGCGCGCCAGCCCGGCCACCGGGCCAGCAGTCCATCGGCCGTGGTGACGTGTTCCCGTGCCCGGTCGAGCTGGCCGAGATCGATCAGGCAGCGCGCCGCACCGGTGTGCGCGCTCGCCCGGACCGGCGGGCGCAGCCCGGCCGCGCCGGCCGCCGCCTCGTACCCGACGAGCGCCTCGCCGAACCGCCCCTCCGCCTCGTCGAACTGGGCGGTGATCAATGCCCGCCAGCCCGTCGACGGGTCCAGCCAGCCCGCTGACAGCTCCGACCAGGCAACCCGCTCGATCAACGGGCGCAGCCGGTCGGCGGGCAGGCCGGCCGCCAGACCGGCGGCGACCAGGTCGTGGGCCTGGTCGGGGTACGGCTGCCCGCCACGCTCGACAGCGGCGTACACCTCGTCGAGGGCGGCCCGCGCCGCTTCCGCGTCGCCGCGCCGGCAGGCGAGGTGGAGGGCCAGCCCGGCGACCGCCAGCGACGGCTTGCCGTCGGAGTCGGCGCCGACGGCGGCCAGGATCGACTCGACCCGGTCGAGGTCGCCGGCCTCCAGCGACAGGCCGGCCAGGAAGACGTCATGGTAATGGATGCGCCGGCTGGTACGCAGGTAACCGCTCTCGCGACGGTGCCCCTCCTCGAGCACCTCCAGCGCGGTGCGCAGGTCCCCCTCCTCCATCGCGAGGCGCGCCCGGCCCTCCACGTACGCGGCGACGGCGAGGGACTCGAAGCCGGCCCGTTCGGCGTCGGTGCGCATCCGTTCGAGTAGTCCCTGGGCCTCGGCCAGGACGGACATCGCTCCGTTGTTGAGGACGTTGTGCAGCGCCCGCGCGGCGACGAGCCACTCGCCGGCCGACTCGGCCTCCTCGGCGACCCGCAGCAGCAGCTTGCGCCCCTCGTCCACGCCACCGGGGACGCCCAGTAGCAACGCCGAGCCCTTCTCCACCGCGGCGGCCAGGCGTACGCCGGGCAGGTCGAGCTCCTGGGCGAGGGCGATGGCACGATCGGCCCAGGCGATCGCGTCGACCTGGCGGTCGGTGAGCATGTACGACTGCGCGACCGTGGCCATCGCCCGCGCCTGTTCGGCGCCGCACGGCAACTGGTCGATGATCTCGCGGATCTCGTCGATGAGGATGTGCACGTCCTCACGCCGGCCTTCCTCCCACGCCAGGCGGGCGAGCAGGCGGAGGGCTGCGGAGCGGTCCCCGGCCTCGGTGGCGTCCCGCAGCCAGCGCCGGGCGTGCTGGTCGGCGTCGTGGAGCAGCCCCGCGAGCCAGGCCGCGCGGGCCGCCCCGGCGCGTAGGTCCAGGTCGTCGGGTGCCTCCTCCAGCCCCATTTCGGCCAGGGTGAGCGCCTGGTACGCGGCGCCGATGGCAAGGTAGTGCGCGCAGCCGGCGCGCGCGGCGCGGATCAGGTCGCCGTACCGGCCGGCGCCCCGGGCGTGCTGGGCGACCAGGGCCGGGTCGGCGTCGCCGGTGGCCAGCAGCGCTTCCAACGCCAGCTCGTGCAGCCGGCGGCGCTCGCGGCCGAGCAGTTGGTCGGCGACCGCTTCCCGGGCCAGGGCGTGCCGGAAGCTGAACTCGTCCTCGCCGGTCTCGATCAGCAGGCCGCGCCGGACAAGGTCGCGGAGCACCATGATCAGGTCGTACTCGGGAAGCTGCACCACCGCCGCCAACACATCGAACGGGATCTTGCGACCGAGGACCGCGGCGGCCTCCACCACCTGCTGCTGGCGCGGGTCGACGTCGTCGAGCTGCCGGCGCAACGCCTCGGCGAGGTTCCACGGCAGCGGCTGGTCGCACAGCCGTTCCAGGTCCAGCTCCCCGTCACCGCCGGCCCGCAGCAGCTCCTCCAGGAAGTACGGGTTGCCGCCGGTGCGGTGGTGCAGCGACCGTGCCGCCCGGTAGGACGGCGGCCGCCCGGACACGGCTTCCAGGAGCACCGACGTCTCGGGCAGTCCCAGCCGATCCAGCCGCAGGTGGGTGACGGTGTGCCGGCGCTCGATGCGGGTGAGCAGGTCGGCGACCGGGCTGCGACGGGTCACCTCGTCTGGCCGGTAGGTGCCGACGAGCAGCCGGCGGCCGGGCAGCTCGGGGATGCGTTCGAACAGCGCGACACTCTCCGGGTCGGCCCAGTGCAGGTCTTCGAAGACGACGACGGCCGGCGGCGCGGCGAGCGCCTGGACCACACCGGTGGCGGCCCGCAGCCGCTCGACACTGCTGTGCGCGGGGTCGTCGATCACCGCGAGCACGCCGGGGTCCACGGTGGCCGCGGAGCCGGCCGCCCGCATGCCGTCGACGGCGTCGAGCAACAGCCCGTACGGCCGGCCGAGGGCGCCGGGGTCGGCCTGCGCCACGAGCACCCGGGCGTCGGTGGGCAGGCCGGCGAGCAGTTCCTGGACGAGCCGGCTCTTGCCGATGCCGGCCTCGCCGGCGACGAGGGCCACCTGCGGGCCGGGACCGGCCGCGAGCCGGACGAGGCGGCGCAGCTCGGCATTCCGCCCCACCATCACGGGGCTCACTCCACCACGACCGACACGCACGCCGACAGCGTACCGGCGCGTTGATCAGTTGTCCGGAATGTCCGTACCGCGCCGCGCGCCGCGCCCTTTCCGGAACCTCGCACCGCCCCCGGTCCGGCGATCACGCCGGAGACCGGCACCGCGGCGCTCAGCCCCGCCGCCGGTGCCGGCCGCGGCCGGCCCGCCGCCGCTCCGCAGCCTCCCTGAGGAGTTCCTCCTGCCGTTGCCGGACGATGATCCGCAGGGCGTAGTCGTTGGTGAACATCGTGGTATCCCTTCCGCTCGAAGCTGGTTCCAGCTTCGTCCGGTAAGGCCCGCACTACATCGGGACCGGTTACCTATCTCCGGTCGCCGTAGGTACGTACGTCACGCGGTACCCGCCTAGGTATACCTACGTCACGAACGACCGGACACCGGTGGACGACAATGGTCGCCATGCGTCGGACCCTGCGCCACCCGGCCCGCATCGTGCCCATTGCGTTCCTGGTCGCCATCGCCGTCGGTACCGGGCTGCTGATGCTGCCGGCCGCGCGCGCCGGCGGCGGTGAGCCGCCGCCGCTCACCGCGCTGTTCACCGCGACCTCGGCGGTGTGCGTGACCGGCCTGACGGCGGTCGACACGGCGACCTACTGGACCCCCTTCGGGCAAGGCGTGATCATGGCGCTGGTCCAGATCGGCGGGTACGGGATCATGACCCTCGCGACGCTGCTCGGGCTGCTCGTGTCGCGGCGGCTCGGGCTGCGTACCCGCCTGGTGGCGCAGGCCGAGAGCCGCGTCGACGACCTCAGCCAGCTGAAGGGCGTACTCATCCGGGTGGCCCTGCTCATGTTCTGGTTCGAGGTCGCGATCGCCGCCATCCTGGCGCTGCGCTTCGCGATCGGGTACGGACAGCGGCCGGCGACCGCGATCTGGCAGGGTGCCTTCCACTCCGTCTCGTCGTTCAACAATGCCGGCTTCGCGCTGTACTCCGACAGCCTGATGGGATTCGCCACGGACCCGTGGGTCTGCCTGCCGATCGCCCTGGCCGTGGCCGTCGGCGCGGTGGGCTTTCCGGTCCTGTTCGAGCTGGTACGGGAGTTCCGCCGGCCGGTCCGCTGGTCTGTGCACACCCGGATCACGGTTTTCGGCACCACCGTCCTGTTGGCCGTCGGCGCGTTGGGTGTCCTGCTGTTCGAGTGGACGAACCCCGGCACCCTGGGCCGGTTCGGCGTGCCGGACAAGGTGCTCGCGGCGGTGTTCCAGGGTGTGATGCCGCGCTCGGGGGGCTTGAGTACGGTCGACTACGGGCAGATGAGACCGGAGACGCTCGTGCTGACCGACGCCCTGATGTTCATCGGGGGCGGGAGCGCGAGCACCGCCGGCGGCATCAAGCTGACCACGTTCTTCGTGCTGGCATTCGTAATCTGGGCGGAGGTACGCGGCGAGCCGGACGTCGTCATCAGCCGCCGCCGGATCTCGTCGGCGACGCAGCGGCAGGCGCTGTCCGTCGCGCTGCTCGGCGTGGCCCTCGTCTTCGCCGGCACGCTGACCCTCCTGGCGCTCACCTCGTACCCACCGGGCCCGCTGCTGTTCGAGGCCATCTCGGCGTTCGCGACCGTCGGCCTGTCCACCGGCCTGACTCCCGCACTCCCCCCGGCGGCCAAACTCGTGCTGGTCCTGCTCATGTTCCTCGGCCGGGTCGGTACGATCACGGTCGCCACCGGAATGGCGCTGCGCAGCCGCCACCGGCTCTACCGACTTCCAGAGGAGCGACCGATCGTTGGCTGAGCCCGGAAAGAACGAAACCGTCGTCGTCATCGGACTCGGGCGCTTCGGCAGCCAGGTGGCCGAGTCGCTGATCCAGCTGGGCCACGAGGTGCTGGCGATCGACGAGAACCCGGAGATCGTGCAGCGGATGGCCGACCGGTTCACGCACGTGGTCCAGGCCGACTCCACCGAGGAGGACGCGCTGCGCCAGCTCGGCGTCGGCGAGTTCGACTGCGCCATCGTGGGGATCGGCACCGACATCGAGGCCAGCGTGCTGAGCGTGCTGGCCCTCACCGAGATGAAGGTGCCGCAGATCTGGGCCAAAGCGGTCAGCGCCAAGCACGGCCGGATCCTGGAAAGGGTTGGCGCGCACCACGTGGTCTACCCGGAAGCGGCGATGGGTGAGCGGGTCGCGCACCTGGTCACCGGCAAGATGATCGACTTCATCGAGTTCGACGACGACTACGCCATCGCCAAGACCCGCGCGCCGCGCGAGACGCATGACCGTGCCCTTGCCGAGGCGGCCCCGCGGGCCCGACACGGCGTGACGATCGTCGGGGTGAAGCGGCCGGGGACCGATTTCATCCACGCCCGACCGGAGACCGTCGTCCACCCGGGCGACCTGCTGATCGTGTCCGGGCCCACCCGTCAGGTCGAGCGGTTCGCGTCGCTGCCGTAATCCCGGTCGCATGCCGTCGGGTGCGGCACTCCCCGCGCCACGCCCGGACGCGCCGCGGCCGGCAGTGCGCCCGGTCAACTAGGGTCAATTCTCATGCAGCACTCACACTGCTCGTACTGCGGTAGTCCGTACGAGGCGGAAGCGTCCTGGCCCCGGATGTGCGCGGAGTGCGGCGAGACGACCTGGCGCAACCCACTGCCGGTGGCGGTGGCGCTGCTACCCGTCGACGACGTGAACCATCGCGGCCTGGTGGTCGTCCGCCGCGACATCGAGCCCGCGCGCGGGCAACTCGCCCTGCCCGGCGGGTACATCGAGGTCGGCGAGTCGTGGCAGGAGGCGACCGTCCGTGAGCTGCGGGAGGAGACCGGCCTGATCGCGGACGCCGCGGAGGTCAGCCTGTTCGCCGTGCACAGCGTCCCGGCCGGCACGGTCAACATCTTCGGGTTGCTGCCGGCGCGCCGCTTCGACGACCTGCCCCCGTCGGCACCGACCGAGGAAGCGACCGAGTGGCTGGTGCTCAGCACGCCGGCGGCCCTCGCCTTCTCCACGCACACCCGGGCCATGGCCGACTACTTCATGTCCACCCACTTCGCGTCCGCGTAGCCCCGGCCGCCGCGGTGGTCGGCTACTTCGCGTCGGCGTAGCGCTCCACGCGGGCCACACCGAGCGGGAACCGTACCGGCGTGTCACCGAACAGCAGCCGCCGCGCGTCGTCGGCGGCGGCCTCGACGGCGGTGGCGACCGCGCCGGCCTGCGCCGCGGGGCAGTGCACGATCACCTCGTCGTGCTGGAAGAAGACCAGTTCGGCGGGGGTGCCGGCGAGCGTGGTACGCAGCCGGGCGAGCAGCGCCAGGGCCCACTCGGCGGCCGTGGCCTGGATGACGAAGTTACGGGTGAACCTGCCCCGCGCGCGGGCCGACGCGCCCGCACGGGCACCGTCGCCGTCACCGTCACTGTCGCCGTCGGCGACCACCGGCTCGTCGACGGACAGGTCGCGGACGGTCACCGACGGCGGCGGGCAGGTGCGGCCGAGCCACGACCGCACCAGGCCGCCCGCCTGGCCGGTACGCGCGGCCTGCTCGACGTACTCCCAGGCGGTCGGGTAGAACCGCCGCAGCGCGGCGAGGGCCGGCACCGCCTGGCCACCGGTCTGCCCGTACATCGCGCCGAGCAACGCCACCTTGGCCCGCGCCCGGTCGCCGCCGAACGCCTCGGCCGCGAGCGCCGCGTACAGGTCGCCGCCGCGCGCCGCCTCGGCCAGTCGCCGGTCACCGGAGACCGCGGCGAGGATCCGGGGCTCCAACTGCCCGGCGTCGGCCACCACGAACGTCCAGCCGGGGTCGGCCACCACCGCCCGCCGCACCACCTTGGGGATCTGGAGGGCACCGCCGCCGCGGGTGGCCCAGCGGCCGGAGACGACGCCGCCCGGCACGTACTCGGCGTGGAAGCGTCCGTCGCACACCCACTGGTCCAGCCAGGACCAGCCGTGCGCGACCCAGATGCGGTAGAGCTCCTTGTACTCCAGCAGCAGCGGCACCGCCGGGTGCTCGACGCGCTGGAGCACCCAGGCGCGGGTGTTGGGCAGCCGGATGCCGTCCCGGGCGAACGCGCGCAGCACCTCGGCCGGCGAGTCGGGGTGGATGCGCTGGCCGAAAGCCTCTCCGATGGCCTTCGTCAACTCGACCAGCCGCCGCGGCGGCCCGGCATGCGGTGACGGCTCTCCCAGCAGGTCGATCAGCAAACGGTGGTGCACGTCGGCGCGCCAGGGCAGCCCGTACCGGGCCATCTCGGCGGCGACCAGCGCACCGGCCGACTCGGCGGCGACCAGCAGCCGCATCCGCCCCGGGTCGGCCGTCGCGGCGATCCGGTCCCGCTGGGCCCGGTACACCCGGATCAGTACCTCGATCGGGTCGGCGCCGAGATGCTGCCGGGGCGGTGCGGTGTCGAACAGGGCATCCTGCGCCGCCCCGGGCGGCTGGACGGCGCGCGGCGCGGGGTCGGGCGGCACCGGCGCGCCGGTCAGCCGGGCCCAGGCGGCAGGCAGCGCCCGCGGCTGGCCCCAGCGCCCCTCGTAGCCGAGCAGCAGCGCCTCGGTCAGCTCCAGGTCGTGACAGCGCTCCACCCGCACGCCCGCGCCGAGCAGCTGCGGGTAGACCTCGCCGGTCGCCGCCCACAGCCAGCGGGGCGCCGCCGCACCGGCTCCGTCCCCCGCCTCACCCGTCTCGCGGGCGCGGACGGCGGCGGCGAGGTCGGCGACCGCGACGGCCGGACCGAGCGGCCGGCCGTCGTCGGTCAGCTCCCGCAGGTGGCCGCCGCCGCCGGGGTCGGGGTGCACGGCGACCAGCATGCCCCGATTAGATCCCACCGGTGTGACACTTCAGCGCAGGCCACACCCATGATCACGGGCACCTTTCCGTCCCCGTGTCCGGAAAGGTGCCCGTGATCACGCCACGACGCGACCGTGCCCGTGGCCACGCCACGACCGCGATCGCGCCGGCACGGCCACGCCACCACGCGGCCGTGCCGGCGATCACTCCGCTACTTGACCGCCCCCGCGGTCAGGCCGGCCTGGATCTGTCGCTGGAAGAACGCGTACACGACGATCATCGGCAGGATCGACATGCTCAGCGCGGCGAACAGGCCGGACCAGTCCGCCTCGTAGCCGGCGTTGGTCGAGATCTGGGCGATGCCCTGGGTGAGCACGTACTTGTCGGCGTTGGTCATCAGCACGACCGGCAGTAGGTACTGCGCCCACTGGCCGATCACGTTGAAGATCGTCACGCTGACCAGGCCGGACTTCGCCATCGGCAGCATCACCTGGAAGAACAGCCGGGTGTGCGAACAGCCGTCGATGACCGCCGCCTCGGCCACCGCCCCGGGCAGTGTCTTGAAGAACGCGGCGAGGAAGAAGACCGTGAACGGCAGCGAGTACGCGATGTACACGAGGATCAGGCCGGTGTACGTGTTGAGCAGGCCGAAGTTCTGCACCACCTTGAACAGCGGCACCAGCGCGAGGAACGGCGGGAACGCCAGCCCCGACACGAACAGGAAGTAGATCAGCCGGTTGCCGACGAACCTGTACCGGGCCAGCACGTACGCCGCCATCGAGCCGAACAGCATGGTGCCGAACGTGCTGCACGCAACGACGATGACGCTGTTGAGGAAGTACCGGCCGACGTGCGCCTTGGTCCACGCCCGCGACCAGTTCTCCCACCGCAGCTCCCCGGGCAGGGACCACGGGCTGCTGAAGATCTCGGGGGTGTTCTTGAACGAGGCGAGGAACGTCCACAGCAGCGGCCCGATCACCACCACCGCCCAGATGATCAGCGCGACCTGGCCCAGCGTGGACAGCACCCGCACCTCCGACCGGGTGGACCGGCCCCTGCGGAGCGCTGCGGCTGCGGGTAGGTCGCGGCGGGGTGGATTCACGGCCCGCTCGGTGTCGATGGTCATGATCGTCCCACCTAGTACTCGATGGACTCACGCCGGGTGACCCGGAGCGTGAGCGCCGCGAACGTGATCGTCAGGAAGAACAGCGCGACCCCCATCGCGGACGCGTAGCCGAACCGGGAGAACTGGAACGCGTTGCGGTAGATCTCCACCGACAGCACCGTGGTCGCACCGTCCGGGCCGCCGCGGTCCACCGACAGCACGTCGACGATGGCGAACGCGTCGAACGCGGCGATCCCCAGGTACACCCACGCCACCTGCAGGGTGTCCCACAGCAGCGGCAGCGTGACCCGGAAGAACAGCGTCCCGCCGCGGGCGCCGTCGAGCTCGGCGGCCTCGTAGATGTCCTTCGGGATGGACGCCATGCCGGCCGAGAACAGCACGACGTAGAAGCCGACGGACTGCCAGACCAGCGCCCCGATGATCGCCCACAGCGCGAGCTTCGGGTCGATGAGGAACCCGACCGGCCGCATGCCCAGCTTCATCAGGAAGCCGTTGATCAGACCCGACGAGTTCGGCCGGTACACCATCTGGAACAGCACCGCGATGATGGGCACGGCCAGGAGCTGGGGGAAGAAGAACACCACCCGGTAGAACTTCGACCCCCAGACCCCCGACATCGTGCCACCGCGCGATCCGCCGCCCACGTTCAGCAGGAACGAGAACGACAGGGCTATCGCGATGGTGATCAGCGGCAGGACAAGCAGGATGATTCCGTTGTGTGTCACCGCCTTCCAGAAGGCGCCGTCGTCGAACAACCTCCGGTAGTTGTCGAAGCCGACCCACTTGGGTGCCGCGAAGCCGCGCCAGCTGGTCATCGAGATGTAGAACGCCTGAGCGAACGGCGAAATCACGAAGGTCAGGTACAGCGCGACGGGAACGGCCAGAAAGCCGATGACGAATGGGTACTTGCCGTGCCGCATGGCTACTACGCTCCGGTCAGCGCTTGAACTTGGTGATGGAGCTGTCCTTCTTCACCGCGTCGGCCTTCTTCTGCATCCGCTCGCAGAACTGGTCGGCGGTCTCGCGGCCGAACATCAGCGCGTTCGTCGCGGTACGGCACTCCGTTTCGATGTCCTTGTAGTCGCCGTCGAAGAAGAAGTCGACCACCTCCTTGCCGGCCGCCTTCAACGCGCCGGTGGAACTGGTCACGCCGGGCGGGAAGGTGATGCCGTCGGTGCCGCCCAGCACGACGGTCGGCGACTTGATGAGGTCGGAGAAGCCCTTGGCACCGGCGACCGACAGCATCTGGCGCAGGTACTCCATGCCGCCGGCCTTGTTCTTGGCCTTGGCCGGCACCAGGTAGCCCTCGGCGGCGGTGGCCCGGACGGCGTTGGCGGACAGCTTGCCCTTCACCGGGATCGGTGTCATCTGGTACATGAAGTCCGCCGGGGCGTCCTTCTTCTGCTCGTTCTCCAGCCAGTCACCGCTCGGGTAGTAGGCGATCTTGTACTGGTTCTGCTGGAGCTGGACGTCGGTGTGCCGGAGCCCCTCGAACGCCTTGTCCATGTACTTGGCGCCGACCTCGGCCCAGGCGGCCGCCGCCTGCTTGACCTCGTCCTGCTTCCAGGCACCGTCCTCGAGGTTGTCGATGCGCTTGAGGACCTCCTGGCCGCCGAGCTTCGCCGCGTGCGTGAGGATGACCGTGTACTGGTAGTACGCGGCGTTGGCGCCGGCGTACCCGTACGGGGTGATACCGGCCTTCTTGATCTCGTCAAGGTGCGTGAGGAAGGCGGCCCAGTCGGTCGGTACGGTCCAGCCCTTGTCCTTGAACAGCTTGCCGGAGTACCACAGGCCGAACGTGGTCGAGGCGTAGTACAGCACGTACGGCTTGCCGTTGAACGACCCGCGCTCGACGGTGCCCGGTACTACGGTGTCGCGCACCTTCTTCTTCGGGTCGTCGACCGACGCGGCGTCCCACAGCTTCGTCAGGTCGGCGAGCTGGTTCTCGGCGACCAGCGCGCCGAAGTCCAGCAGCTTGCTGCCGGAGTTGTTGATCATGTCGGGCACGTCCGTGCCGCTGGACAACCGCGGCTGGATCGTCGTGCTGATCTCGGTGACCGCCTCGTGCTTGATGGTGGCCTTCGGGAACGCCTTCTTGTACAGCGGCTCGTGCACGTCGACGG
The DNA here is from genome assembly GCF_049999945.1 of Planosporangium spinosum. Lineage (NCBI taxonomy): Bacteria > Bacillati > Actinomycetota > Actinomycetes > Micromonosporales > Micromonosporaceae > Planosporangium > Planosporangium spinosum. Next base: position 231,814 of record NZ_JBLYUB010000002.1, read on the forward strand.
CGTACTTGTCGGTGTAGCCGCCGGGGAAGATGACGACGTCGAGCGGCGCGTCCTCCTTGACCCCCAACGGGTTCTTCTCGCTGACGGTGCCGCCACCGTCGCTGGACCCACCGTCGTCACCGCCGCTGGTCGCGCACGCGCTCAGCAGGCCGGTACCGGGGACCACCACTAAGCCGGCCAGAGCCGCGCCGCGTAGCAGGGTCCGACGGTCGAGGGCGGACGTCGTGGGCTCGGGGGACGAACCCACCGCGGGAGAAACGGACATGTTTAACTCCTCGGAACGAGGTCAGGCGGTACGCCGGATCCGGCCGGCGTACCGGGACTCGAGGGTGACGTTGTGCTCGTCCCCGCCGGGGACGTTCGCGGACAGGTAGATGGGGGGTACCTGGCCCGCAGCCTCCATACGTCGCACGACCTCGGCGACCATCAACTGCGCCAGCAGCGCGTTGGTGACCGACGAGACCGCACAGACCGAGCCACCGCCGGGAAGCGGCAGCAGTGCGTCGCCGTACGGCGCGCCGTTGTCCAGCACGACGTCGGCGATGTCGGCGAGGCGTCGCCCGGACGGGTGCCGGGGGCTCACCCGGGCCGTGTGTTCCGTCGACGTGATCGCGATCAGTGCGTGCCCGCGCTGCTTGACCAGCAGCGCCAACTCGACCACGCAGCCGTTGATGCCGGACTGCGAGGCCATCACGAACACGTCCGCGGGGCGCGGCTCGGCCAGTGCGTACAGCCGATGCGCGATGTCCGGGTCGCGTTCGAGCTTCTCGTCCTGCAGGATCTCCGGTGGCTCGCCGCCGAAGACGACCAGGTCGCGCAGGGAGATCCGGTTGGTGGGTACCAGGCCACCGGCGCGACCGACGAGGTCCGCGGCCGGCGCCTCGGAGTGGCCGGCCCCGAACGCCTGCAGGACGCCGCCGCGGCGCAGCGAGTCGGCGATCAGGTCGGCCGCCCGGTCGACCGCCCCGGACTCCGCCACGACCACCCGGTCGAGCAGGTCCCGGACCCCGCTGACGTACGCCTGCGCGCTGACAGAGCTGGTCATGTCTCGACCTCCTTGGCGGCGCGGTGACCTGCGACCGCCCGCGCGGTCACCTGGAACGCCTCGTGCGCCCGTTCGTGGGTACGCTGCGCCACCGCGATGTAGAGCAGGTCGAGCACGACGAGCTGCGGGTGGCGGGCCGACAGCGCGTCCGGCCGGAACGTGGTCGCGTGCGTCGCGGTGAGCAGGACGATGTCGGCGACGTCGGCCAGCGGCGAGCGCGGGAAGCTGGTCAGTGCGACGGTGGTGGCACCGTGGCTGCCGGCCTCGGCGATCATCTCGATCGTCTCCCGGGCCTGCCCGCTGTGCGAGATGCCGAGCGCGACGTCGCCCGCGCGCAGCAGCGCCGAACTGGCCAGTCCGTTGTGGATGTCGGTCCAGGCCCAGGCGGCGACACCGATGCGGTGCAGGCAGAACTGCATCTCGGCGCCGACCAGCGCGCTGCCGCCGGCTCCGTAGATGTCCACCCGCGACGCTCCGGCGATGGCGTCGGCCGCCCGCTCGACCTCACCCAGGTCGAGCAGGACCGCGGTGTCGTGCATGGCGCGGGTGTCGGCGGCCATGATCTGGCCCAGCACCCGCTCCAGGGGGTCGCCTGGCTGGATCTCGCGCCCGATGTCGTCGCTCCACCCGCCGGTACGCGCGGCCCGGCCGGTCTCGCCGGCGATACTGAGCCGCAGGTCGGCGTAGCCCTCGAAGCCCAGAGCCCGGCAGAACCGGGTCACCGTGGCCGGCGAGGTGCCGCTGCGCTCGGCGAGTTCGACGATCGTCGAACGGGCGGCGCTGGCCGGATCGGTGAGGACGAGTTCGGCTACCCGCTGGAGGGCGCCGGTGAACTCGGGCAGGCGGGACCGTACCCGCGCGAGTACTCCGTCGGTCGGGCGTAGCGGCGCGTCGGTCACCGCGGCCTCGGCCGCGGGCACACCCGCGTCGTACGCACCCATGCTCCCGCCTTCCGCAAAGTCTGTTAACTGATAGTGGTAAAAGTTCTTACTGCGAGCCCTCCGCTGTCAAGAGTTTGGTCGAAGTTTTCAAACCGTTACATGCGCCGATACGTTCACCGCCCGTGGAACCCGGACCGTGAACCAGCACGCCACCTGCGGGAACGGGCCGCCACGTGGGCGCGGTCCGGCCGCCGCCCGCCGCTCCCCGATCCGCACAGCTCGCCAAGATCCGCATAGCCCGCCAAGGTCCGCGTGCTGCCGCCCCCAAGATCCATGTGCCGCCGCCCCCTAGATCCACGTGCCGCCGTCCCCTAGATCCACGTGCCGCCGCCCCCTAGATCCACGTGCCGCCGCCCCCTAGATCCGCGCAATGTCGCAAACATTGCGGCCACCGAACGCGTCGAAGGGGCAAGGATTGCGACATTGCGCGAATCTTGGACGACGGCCGACCGCGGATCTTGGACGACGGCCGGCCGCGGTCCGGACGGCGGCCGGCCGCGGTCCGGACGGCGGTCCATACGGGTCCGGACGGCGGTCCATATGACGGTCCGCAATCACCCGGGAGCAGTACGCGAACTGGCCGAACGGTGGGCTGGACCGCGGCGAATCCGCGCTCGGCCGCCGGCCATCCGGTCCGGTAAGCTCACCGCGGTCAATGCACCGCTACGGGTGGCATCCCCGCACGTCGCGGGCCTGTTCGACGCGAAGGAGCCGGCCGGCGCCCCTCCCGGCTGGCCTCGGTGAGGAACGAACCCAGGTGAAGTGCACGGCATCCACCCGGCGGCGACTGTCCGTGGCCGTCGCGCTGCTGGCGTCCGCGCTGCTCGCCGTCGGCCCCGGACCGGCCGCGGCCGAGCCGACCGACCCCGACGGCGCCGGCAACGCGTCGCTCAAGGAGAAGCTCGACGCCGCCGCGCGCGCCTACAACGACGCCAAGGGCCGGCTGGACGTGTCCCGGGCCCGCCAGGCCGACCTCCAGCAGCGCCTCGCCACCACCGAGCAGCGCCTCAAGGAGTTGGAGGTCGAGGTCGGACCGATCGCCGCGGCCGCCTACCGGGGAAGCCGCCTGAAGGTGTCGATGGTGCTGCTGGACGGCGCCGCGTCCGGCACCGTCCTGCACGACGCCGCCACCGTCAGCTACCTGACCGCGCGCGACGACCGGGAGATCCGCACGCTGGTCCAGGCCAGGAAGGACTACGCCGACCAGAAGGCCGCCCTGGACGGTGAGATCACGCTCGCCGAACAGCAGCTCGCCGAGATGGACAAGCGCAAGCAGGAGGCCGAACGGGCGCTCGGCAATCCGAGGTCGGTCACGATCAGCGCGAGCGGCCAGCGCGCCAGCGCCAACCCCGCGCCCCGCAACGCCGACGGGAGCTGGCCCGGCGAATCCTGCTCCCAGGACGACCCGACGACCTCCGGCTGCCTGACCCCGCGGACGCTGAACGCGCTCCAGCAGGCGCGGGCGGCCGGCTTCGACCACTTCACCGCCTGCTACCGCTCGGGCGGCGGCGGAGAGCACCCCAAGGGCCGGGCCTGCGACTTCTCCGCCAATGCCAGCACGTTCCAGAACGCGCGGGCGACCGGCGCCGACAAGACGTACGGCGACCAGCTGTCGGCCTGGTTCATGGCCAACGCCGACCGGCTCGGCGTGCTGTACGTGATCTGGTACAAGCAGATCTGGTTCCCCGGCCTGGGCTGGCGCGCCTACACCTCGGGCGACGGCACCCCGGCCGGCGACCACTACAACCACGTCCACCTGTCGGTGCACTGACCACCCGGCCGGCCCGCCCCGGACCGGGTACGTCAGTCGTCCCGGACCGCGTCCAGTGCGAGCAGCGCGACGTGCAGCGACAGGCACACGTCCACGGCGTCGAGGTCGGCGCCGACGATCCGGGAGATGCGCGTCAGGCGCTCGTAGAACGCCGGGCGGGACAGGTGGACGGCCTCCGCCGCCGCCGACTTGTTACGCCCGCACTCCAGGTAGGCGCGCAGCGTGCCGAGCAGTTGCTCGCGCGGGTGCTGGGCGTCGTAGGCCAGCAACCCGCCCAGCTCCCGCTCCACGAACGTCTGCAGCCGCGGCTCGTCGCGCAGCAGGTGCAGCAGGCCGGCCAGGCCCATGTCGGGTAGCCGGTACACCGTACCGGCGCCGGCGGCCGACAGCCGGCGGTCCCGCCGGGCGGCGTGCGCGACCTGGCGGGCCTCCAGCAGCGACCGGCGGGCCTCCCGCACCGAGTCGACCCCCGAGCCCGCGGCGACGACGAGGTCGGCGCGGGTCAGCGCGCGGACCGCCGTGGCGAACCGGAACAGCACCAGCTCCGCCCCGTCCGCGTGCTTCAACGCCAGCAGCGCCCCGACCGCGTGGTCGTCCAGCACGCTGGACAGGCCGGCCAGGCGGGTGTCGCGCACCGCCTGGCCGACCGCCTCGGCGAGGTCACGCAGCCGCGCCTGCGCCGACGTGGGTGCCTCCGGCGGGTCGCCCCGGTGGCGTACCACCACCCCGACCAGGTGCCGGCGATCCAGCGGTACGCCCAGCGCCCGGGCCCGCAGCGCCACCTCGTCGACCGGCCAGGCGTGGTCGACCAGGGCGGTCAACAGGGTGCGGTGAATCTGGCGGTCGAGGTCCTGGGCGTCGCGGCGGATCAGCCGGCCCAGCGCGAGGGCCGACGCGGCCCGCTCGAGCAGGATCGACAGGCGGGTCGGCGGGCCGCCGTCCGGGCTGCCGTCCGGCCCCGGCCAGCGCAGCAGCAGCCGCCCCCAGTCCTGACCGCGCGCGCCCACGACGGTCACCAGCCAGCCCGCGTCCGGGTCGTACCCGGTGCGCCCGGTGGGTCGGATCCGCCGCGAGTACGCCTCCCAGCCGTCGAGCAGCAGCTCGGCCCGCTCCCCGGCGGCATCGTAGGCCAGCACCCGCCGGGCCAGGTTCTCCAGGACGACCGGCGCCCCGGCGAGCGCGGCGGCCTGCGCGACCACCTCCGCCGGCTCGGCGCCCTCCACCGACAGCTCGGTGAACCGCTGGTGGATCTCCTCGGTGGCCCGCAGCTCCGCCAGCTGGGCGTCGATGATGAGCGCGTGCACCGCCTCGGTGACCGGCACGAACGGCGTGGCCCGGTGCAGCTCGACCAGCGGCAGCCGCAGCCGCTCGGCCGCGGCGACCATCACCTTCGGTACCGCGCTGGCGTACCGCCGGCCCAGCTCCAGCACCAGGCCGCAGGCGCCCACATCGGCGAGGTCGGACACGAACCGGCGCAGCCCCTCGTCGTCGGCGGGCAGCCCGATCCCGGTGCTGAGCACGAGTTCCCCGCCGCGCAGCAGGTGGGCGATGTCGGGCACCTCAGCGATGTGAACCCAGCGTACGGGCCGGTCGAGCGCGTGCGCGCCGGCGACCACCCGGGGGGACCCGTGCCGCACCGCGTCGAGCGCGAGCACCTCACGAACCGTGGGGAACACGGATCAAGTGTCGCCGAACCGCGGGGAACACGGAGACCGTGTATCGCCCGCCCGAGCGTCTCCCACTCAGACCATAAATACCTTTTGTACCATTATGGCGCGCAGTGGTGACCGGCTGTCACGCCACCACGACCGGCGGGGCAGAATCCTGCACGTGGCAGTCGTGAAGATCGAAAGCGCCGACGACGAGCGAATCGGCGACTACCTGGCGCTCACCGACCTGGAGCTACGCACCCGCTGGGAACCGCCCAACGGACTGTTCATCGCCGAGGGTGAGCTGGTACTCCGCCGGGCGCTACGCGCCGGCTACCGGCTCCGCTCGGTCCTGGTCGACGAAAAGCGGCTGCGCCAGGTCCGCGACCTGATCGACGGTGAAGCGCCGATCTACACCGGCACCCAGCAGGTACTCAACGCCATCACCGGCTTCCACGTCCACCGGGGCGTACTCGCGTCGTTCCACCGCCGGCCCCTGCCGACGGTCGAACAGGTGCTTGCCGGCAGCCGACGACTGGCCCTGCTGGAGGACTCCGTCAACCACACCAATCTCGGGGCCGTCTTCAGGGGCGCCGCCGCGCTCGGCATCGACGCGGTGCTCCTGTCCCCCACGTGCGCCGACCCGCTGTACCGACGAAGCGTACGCGTCAGCATGGGCGAAGTCTTCGCCATCCCGTACGCCACGCTCGCACCCTGGCCCGAGGCGCTCGCCCAGGTCCGCGAAGCCGGCTACACGATCATGGCCATGACGCCGGCCAGCGACGCGGTACCGCTGCACACGCTGACCCCGGCGCAGCGCTCCCGGGCCGCGGTCCTCCTGGGCACCGAGGGTGCCGGTCTCACCGAGGCCGCCATCGCCGCCAGCGACCTCCGGGTCTCGATCCCGATGCGTCGCGGAGTCGACTCCCTCAACGTCGCGGCAGCGGCCGCCGTCACGTTCTGGGAGTTGGGCCGCGACGACCTGTAGGCGCCCACCCCGCCGGTGGTGGTAGGGCCGACGTACTCCCCCACCACCACCGGCGGACCGGTGCGGTCCTACTCGGTTGGCCGGACCCGCTCGTCCTGCTCACCGAGCAGGGCGCTGGCCGAGGTGTGCGGGGCGGCCCCGAGCTGCGGCGCGTCGCCGGTGGGCATACCCGGCGCGGTCACGCCACCGACGTCTCCCGGGCCACCGACCGCGACGCTGGCCTCCTTGGCCGCGTCGGCGGCCGACGAGGCGGCCGCCCGGGCCTCCTCGGCGGCGGCCTCGGCCGCTTCGGCGGCCTCGGCGCTCACGGCCTCGTGCGTCGGCAGCGACACGCCGGGCGCCGCGCCCATCGCGCCCAGCCCGCCCAGCGCGCCGCCGATGCCCTCGAGGGCCTTGGTCAGCTCCGCCGGGATGATCCAGACCTTGTTGGACTGTCCCGCCGCGATCTGCGGCAGCGCCTGCATGTACTGGTAGGCCAGCACCTGCGGGTTCGGGTCGGCGGTGTGGATGGCGTCGAAGACCGTCTGGATCGCCTTCGCCTGGCCCTCGGCCTGCAGGATCCGCGACGCCCGGTCGCCCTCGGCGCGCAGCACGGCCGCCTGCTTCTCACCCTCGGCGGTCAGGATCTGGGCCTGCTTGTGCCCCTCGGCGTTCAGGATCGCCGCACGGCGGTCCCGCTCGGCGCGCATCTGCTTCTCCATCGAGTCACGGATGCTCGGCGGCGGCTCGATGGCCTTGATCTCGACCCGGGTCACCTTGATGCCCCAGCGGCCCGTGGTCTCGTCCAGGACGCCCGACAGGTGCCGGTTGATCTCCTCCCGGCTGGTGAGCGCCTTCTCCAGGTCCAGCGAACCGATCACGTTACGCAGCGTGGTGACCGTCAGCTGCTCGATCGCCTGCAGGAAGTTGGCGATCTCGTAGGTGGCCCGGACCGGGTCGACGACCTTGAAGTAGAGCACCGTGTCGATCGACACGACCAGGTTGTCGGAGGTGATGACCGGCTGCGGCGGGAAGCTCACCACCTGCTCGCGCATGTCCACCTTGGTGCGCACCGCGTCGAGGAACGGCACCAGCAGGTTGAGGCCGGGCGTGAGGGTGCGGTGGTACTTGCCCAGCCGCTCCACCACGTCCATGCGCTGCTGCGGCACCACCCGAACCGACTTCATCAGGGTGATCACCACGAGCAGCGCGATCAACCCCACCAACGCGAGAAGTAATGTTTCTCCAGGTCCCACGGGTTCTCAGTCCCTCCACACCATCGCCGTTGCGCCCTTGACCTCGATCACCCGGACCCGCTCGCCCGGTTCGTACTCCTGTGTCCCGTCGAAGGACCGGGCCTGCCACAGCTCGCCCTCGATCTTCACCAGACCATGATCGGCGTCGACGCGCTCCAGTACGGTACCGGTCGAGCCCTCGATGGCGGCCAGCCCGATCGGCGCCTCCGTACCGCCCCGGTCGACGCGGCGCCGGAGCGCCGGGCGCACCCCGACCAGGGCCAACCCCGACACCAGGGCGAAGACCAGCCCCTGGGCCCACAGCTCACCGCCGACCGCCGCGGTCCCGGCAGCCGCGAGTGCCCCGGCGGCCAGCATGATCAACACGAAGGTACCGGTGAAGACCTCGGCGATCGCCAGCCCCACCGCTACCACAAGCCACAACACGCCCACCATCCGATCGTGACATGTACGCGCACGTCCGCGCGACGGCCATAAGATCACGACCATGCCGCTGTCTCCCGACACCGCCCGCCGTGTCGACGGGGCCATCGCGCGCGCCCAGGCGGCCGGCCGGGTGCCGGCGCTCGCCGCGGCGGTCGTCCGGGCCGGGGAACGGGTCCACTTCGCCGGCGTCGGCGATGCGACCCCGCCGGACGCCGGCCATCTGACCCCGTCGGACACCGGCGATCCGACCCCGCCGGACACCGGCGATGCGGGGCGTCCCGACACCGGTCCCGGGACGCCACCCGGACGCCGCCCGGCCGCCGACACCCGGTTCCGCATCGGGTCGATCACCAAAACGATGACGGCGGCGCTGGTACTGGCCCTGCGCGACGAGGGCCGGTTGGCGCTCGACGACCCGCTGCGCCGGTACCTGCCGGACGCTCCCTTCGCCGGGGTGACGCTGCGTCACCTGCTCGGCCACGTCTCCGGGCTGCAGCGCGAGCCCGACGGCGAGTGGTGGGAACGGTCGGCCGGCGTCGACGTCGAGCGCTTCCTGGCGGCGCTGACCCCGGAGAAGGTGGCATACCCGCCGTACCGCTCGTACCACTACTCCAACCTCGGGTACGGGCTGCTCGGCGCCGCCCTGGCCCGGTTGACCGGACAGCCGTGGTGGGACCTGGTCACCGCACGGCTGCTCGACCCGCTCGGCATGACCCGGACCAGTTACCACCCGGTCGAGCCGTTCGCCCGCGGGTACGTCGTGCACCCGTGGCACGGCACCCTCCACGAGGAGCCGCGCCACGACGCCGGGGCGATGGCACCGGCCGGCCAGCTGTGGTCGACAGCGGACGACCTGCTGCGCTGGGCGGCGTTCCTGGCCGACCCGCTGCCGTCGGTACTGGCACCCGCGACCGTGGCCGAGATGTGCGCACCGGTGGTGATCAGCGACCCGGAGTCGTGGACCGCCGGGCACGGCCTGGGCGTACAGCTATGGCGGCGGGGCGAGCGGGTGTACGTCGGCCACACCGGCTCCATGCCGGGCTACCTCGCCGTCCTCGCGGTGCACCGGCCGACGCGCACCGGCGTCGTCAGTTTCGCCAACGCGTACACCATGCCGGGCGGCGGCCTCTTCGCGCTGGCCATGGAGGTACTCGAGACGGTCATCGACGGCGAGCCGACGCCGCCGCGGCCCTGGCTGCCGGCGACCGAGCCGCCCGCCGACGTCGCGGCGCTGACCGGGCGCTGGTGGTGGATGGGCATCGAGTTCCAGGTGTCCTGGGACGCGGAGTCCGGCGAACTGGTGATGGCGGCGGTGCCGGCCCGTGGCGAGCCGTGGCGGTTCACGCCGGAGGGGTCCGACCGGTGGCGCTGCCGGTCCGGGACGAACGACGGCGAGGTGCTCCTGGTCCGTCGGGAGGGCGCAGCCGTGGTCGCCCTGGACGTCGCGACGTTCGTGTTCAGCCGCGACGAGTGGCCGCCGCGGTGAGGACACGGGCCGCCGCGGTGAGGACACGGGCCGCCGCGGTGAGGACACGGGCCGCCGCGGTGACTACTCGCCGGGCTCGGTGACGAAGTCGATCAGCCGTTCCATCGCGCCGATCAGTGGCGTCTCGACGTCCCGGAAGCTCGACACCGAGGCGAGGATGCGCCGCCACAGGTCGGCCGGCTCGGCCACGCCGAGGGTCGCGCAGACGCCCTCTTTCCAGGGCCGGCCGCGCGGGATCTCCGGCCAGGCGCTGATGCCGATCCGCTCGGGCTTGACCGCCTGCCAGATGTCGACGTACGGGTGGCCGGTGACGAGTACGTGGGGCGACGTGACCCCGGCGACGATACGGCTCTCCTTGGAGCCGGCGACCAGATGGTCCACGAGCACCCCGAGCCGCCGCTGCGGCCCCGGCGCGAAGTCGCGCACCGCCTCGGGCAGCGCGTCGATGCCGTCGAGGGGCTCCACGACGACGCCCTCGATCCGCAGGTCGTCTCCCCAGATGCGCTCGACCAGGGCGGCGTCGTGTACACCCTCCACCCAGATCCGGCTGGCCCGCGCCACCCGCGCGGCGACGTTGTCGAGCGCGATCGACCCGGAGGCGGTGCGCCGGGGTTTCGCCGGGGCGGCCGCCGCGGCCGACGGTCGGCGCAGCGTCACGACCTGGCCGTCGAGCAGGAACGCCGCCGGCTCGAGGGGGAAGTTGCGGCGCCGGCCGTGCCGGTCCTCCAGGACGACGGCCCCGAACTCGAAGCCGACGACCGCACCGCAGAAGCCGGAGTCCGCGTCCTCGACCACCAGGTCGAGTTCGGCATCCACCTCGGGCACCACCCGGCGTCGCCGCCAGTTGCCCGCGAGCACGTCCTCGCCGTACCTCCCCACGACACCGCAGCGTATCGGTCTCGATCCGGTTCGGCGCGGCGACGCGCCGCCCACAGCCCGCGCGGCGGTCGCCCGACGGCCCGCACACCGGTCCCCGTACGGCACGCGCGCCGCCGTGCGGGGAGACGCACCGGCGGTGACCGGCGGCGATCCGTCACCGGGTCCGCGACGTGCCGTGACCAGGACACGAGACAGCGGCGCACGCAGCACGTACAGTTGCGGGCATGTCCCCCGCAGCGCACGCGGCGACCCTGACCGTGCGCCGGTCGACCCGGTTCGTCGCCTGGGTACGTGCCTGGCGCGCCGGCCTGGTGCCCTATGACGACGTGGCAGAAGAGATCACCGGCGACGAGGAGCACCTGGTCGCCGACGCCCCCGGCACCTGGACCGACGTCCCCCTCGGCGAGGCGCTCGCCGCCCTGTCCAAGCGGCACCCCGACGAGATCCGGCTGGTGCTGCCGGCCCCCGGCGACCCGCGCGGCCTGCCCGGTCCCGGCCCGTTCACCGGCGCGGCCCTGATCGCGGGCGAGGGCGTGGTGACGCCCGGGCTGGGGTTGGTGCCGGAGGTACGCACGCACACGTCCGGCTCGGGCGTGACGTTCGAGACGGTGCTGTGGCGCTGCTACCCGCTGCCGGAGAGCCCGGCCCGGCCGGTCGACCAGCCGAGCACCGCCGAGGCGGAGGCCGAGCTGTCCCAGACGCTCGCCGAGGCGACCCGTACCCTGGCCCGGCTCGACATCGCCCAGTGGCGTCCGGAACTGGCCGGGGCACTCGCGGCGCTGCGCAAGCCGGACAACGGCATCGACCTTCCGCCCGGGTACGATCCGCGCGCCCGCCGGCTGTACGCCCGGGCCAGCATCCTCGACCGGGTACTGGCCCTCGCCGAGCACGCCGCACCCGGCGGCGCGGTCAACGGGTACGAGGCTCAGCAGCGCGACGCCGCGCTGCGTCCCCTGGTGGCGTCGTGCCGCCGCGCGCTCGTAGCGGCCTGCAACTCTCCGATGATCTAGCCCGAGATGATCGGCGGGTCACACCTCGTCGATCAGCTCGGCGATCGAGGTGATGACCCGCGACGGCCGGTACGGGAACCGGTCGACGTCGCCGCGGGCGCTGATGCCGGTGAGGACCAGGATCGTCTCCAGGCCGGCCTCCAGCCCGCAGAGCACGTCGGTGTCCATCCGGTCACCGATCATGGCGGTGGTCTCGGAGTGCGCGTTGATCGTGTTGAGCGCCGAGCGCATCATCATCGGGTTGGGCTTGCCGACGAAGTACGGCTCGACCCCGGTCGCCTTGGAGATCAGCGCGGCGACCGAGCCGCACGCCGGAAGCACTCCCTCGTGGGACGGGCCGGTCGGGTCCGGGTTGGTCGCGATGAACCGTGCCCCGTTGGCGATCAGCCGGATCGCCGTGGTGATCGCCTCGAAGCTGTAGGTGTGCGTCTCGCCGAGCACCACGTAGTCGGGCTCCTGGTTGCTCAGGATGTACCCGATGTCGTGCAGCGCGGTGGTCAGCCCGGCTTCGCCGATGACGTACGCGGTGCCGCCCGGCCGCTGGCTGTCGAGGAACTGCGCGGTCGCCAGCGCAGAGGTCCAGATCGCGGTCTCGGGTACCTCGATGCCCATCCGGGCCAGCCGGGCGCGCAGGTCCCGCGCGGTGTACCGGGAGTTGTTGGTCAGCACCAGGAAGGGCTTGCCCGAGTCGCGCAGCTTGCCGATGAACTCCGGCGCGCCGGGGATCGGGAGTCCCTCGTGGACGAGCACACCGTCCATGTCGGTGAGCCACGACTCCACCGGCCTACGGGGCCGCGCGCTCATGCCGCCGCCTCGCTACGCTCGGCACCGCCATGAGGCTCCACCGCCCTGAACCACCTGGTTCGCTCGCTACGCTCGCTCATGCCGCCGCCTCGCTACGCTCGGCACCGCCATGAGGCTCCACCGCCCTGAACCACCTGGTTCGCTCGCTACGCTCGCTCACGCCGCCGCCCTTCTTGGCGCCGGGCAGCAGCCGCGGGGGCAGACGTCCCAGGTGGGTACGCAGCCGAGCGCCGGCCGCGGGGTGGTCGGGTCCAGCCGCTCCCGGACCAGGTCGACCACCATCCGCACGAAGCGCGGGTCGGTGCCCGGCGTGGCGGCCCGCGCGTAGTTTAGGCCCAGCCTGCGGGCGGTGTCGGCGGCCTCGTTGTCGAGGTCCCAGATCACCTCGAGATGGTCGGACACGAAACCGACGGGCGAGACCACGACGTTGCGGACGCCGTCGGCGGCGAGCGCCGCCAGGTGGTCGTTGACATCGGGCGAAAGCCACGGTACCTGCGGCGGTCCGGACCGGCTCTGCCACACCAGGTCCCAGGTCAGCTCGGGTGCCGCCGCCGCGGCGACGAGCCCGGCGGCCTCGCGCACCTGGGCGGAGTACCGGCCGCCGTCGGGGCCGCTGGTGGCGTCCATCGCGGTCGGGATGGAGTGCGCGGTGAACACCAGCCGGGTGTCCGCGGGGGTCCGGTCGGCGGGAAGTGTGCCGAGCGCGGCGGTGACCGCGTCGGTGTGCGGCCCGATGAAGCCGGGGTGGTCGTGGAAGTGCCGCAGCTTGTCGATCCGCGGCGCGTCCGGACCGACCTCGGCCCGGGCCCGGACGATGTCCTCCAGGTACTGCCCGCAGGCGGAGTACGAACCGTACGCGCTGGTCACGAACGCGAGCGCGTGCCGGACCCCGTCATCGCGCATTTGTGCAACGGTTTTGGCGAGGTACGGCTCCCAGTTCCGGTTGCCCCAGTAGAGAGGCAGGTCGATGCCTGCCCGGGGCAGTTCCTCGGCGAGCGCCGCCAGCAGGTCCCGGCACTGGGCGTTGATCGGCGACACACCTCCGAAATGCCGGTAATGCTCGGCCACTTCGGCCAGGCGTTCGGCCGGCACCCCCCGCCCACGGGTCACGTTCTCCAGAAACGGCATGACGTCGTCGGGGCCTTCCGGACCGCCGAAGGACAGCAGCAGGAACGCGTCGTACTCCATGCCGCTATCTTGCTCGGTGCTCACCGGGCCGGGTCGACCACCCCTCCGGGCGCTTTCGCACGGTGACATTGCCTGGTCACCTTAGGTATGGTCGGTGGCTTCGAACCAGCCGCATGAGTCGATGCGAGGTGACGGCGTGCAGGTCCGGGTGCGGGTGGCGGGCGGTTCGGTCGACGAGTACCGGTCGCTGCTGTCGTGGTTACGCGACGAGCCGGAGGTCCGCCGCCACGGCCAGCTCACGGCCGTCGCCGGCGACACCGGCGCCGGACAGATGGGCACCGCTCTGGACGTGCTCACCCTCGTGGTCGGCTCCGGCCTGTCGGCGGCTCAGCTGGCGTTCTCGATCATCATGTGGCGGGCATCCCGCGACCAGCCGGTCCGGGTGATCCTCGAACACGACGGCCGGGCCGTGCCGGTCGACACCACCGACCCGGGCGCGGCCGAGGCCATCGCCGCGAAGCTCGAAGCGGACTGACCGGTGACCCACCTGTCCGACCCGCACCGCTCCCGGGCGGTCCTCGTCGGAGCCGGCCGGTACGCCCGGCTGCAGCCGCTGCCGACGGTCGCCAACAACCTCAGCGGGCTCGGCGACACGCTCACCGACGAGCGGCTGTGGGGGCTGCCGGCCGCCAACCGCCTGGTCGTGACCGACCCGGCCACCCCCCAGGAGGTGGCCCGGGCGCTGCGCTCGGCGGCCCACGCCACCGGCGTCGACGGCCTCCTGCTGGTGTACTTCGCCGGCCACGGCGTCGTCGACGAACGCACCGGCGAGCTGCACCTGGCCGTCGAGCAGACCGACCGGGAGGCGGTGTACGCCACCGCCGTGCCGTACGAGTGGGTCCGGCGGGCCGTGCTGGACAGCCCGGCGAGCCGCCGGTTGGTGATCCTCGACTGCTGCTACGCCGGGCGGGCGATCAGCGGCATGAGGGAGGACCTGACCGCCGTCGCCGACGAGGTCGAGATCGACCGGACCTGCGTGCTGGTAGCGACCTCGCCCAACCGCACCGCGCTCGCACCGCCGGACGAGGAGTTCACCGCGTTCACCGGCACCCTTGTGGGCACGCTGCGCCGGGGCGTACCGCACGGCCCCGACCCGCTCGACGTCGCCACCGTGTACGGCGAGGTGCTGCGCACCCACCGGCGGCTGGCCCGTCCGCTGCCGGAGCTGCGCGCCCGCAACGGCGGCGAGCGGATCCCCCTGGTCCGCAACCTGGCCCGCCCGGCGCGGCCGGCGGCGACCGCACCGGCACCGGCCGCACCCGGCCCGTTTTCACATGCCGGCAACGTGCTGGTAGCCGGTCCGGCTGTGCGCGATCCTGAGCTGCGTGGCGCCACCGTGGCGGTTCTCGCGCACAGCCCCACCGACGGCGCCGTCGGAGTACATCTGAACCGCCGGACGTCCCGCTCCGCGCTCGACGTCTTCGACGAGCCGACACCCGACGTGCTCGACCACGCCCCGGTGTTCGACGGCGGCCCGGTACGCGACGTGGTGATCCTGCTCGCCGCCCCGCACGACGAGGTGACCGTGCCCGCGGGCTTCCGTCCGATCCGCGGCGGGCTGGGGACCGTCCCGGTGCCGCTCGACGAGACGACCGCACCCGCGCTGGCCGCGGCGTGCCTGTTCGTGGGCTACCTGGGCTGGCGCCCGGGCCAGCTCGAGGCCGAACTGGCCGCCGGTGAGCTGCTCGTGTCGGCGACGAGCCTGGACGCGTGGTTCTGGCAGCAGCACGGTCGGCCCTGATCGAGGAGGAGGAGCGTGGCTACCGAGGCCGGACTGGTCAACCGCCTGGCGACGGCCGTGTGGCGCGGTCGGCCGGTGGCTCTCGTCCTGGGCTCCGGCGTCACCGCGCCGGCGGTACCCGACGTGGCCGGCGTGGTCGAACTGGCCGACCGGTTCGTGTCCGAGGGCATCGCCAACCCCGACCTGGCCGCGGCGCTGGCCCGGGTGCGCGCCGACCACGCCGCCCGACCGGTGGACCTGTACGCGGCCTACCGGCGCACCTTCACCGAGTGGGTGTCGCCGATGGAGTTCGACATCGTGATGCAGCAGGCCGTGCTACAGGCCCACCGGCCGCCGGCCGGCGCGGCCGCACCCGGCCGCTGGGAGCGGATCGGGTTCCAGCGCGGCGCGCAACTCGAGGCCGACCTCGCCAGTTGGGTGCTGCCGCCGGGCGTACGCGCGCTGGGCAACCTCCTGGCCCCCCGACCGGCCAGCTTCGGCCACCGCGTGCTCACCACCAACTTCGACCCGCTGATCGAGATCGCCGTCCGGCGCGCCGGCGGCCGGGCACGCAGCCTGCCGCTGCGGCGCGACGGCTCGTTGCCCGCGCCCACCGCGGAGGACGACGCGGTCACCGTGGTGCACCTGCACGGGTACTGGCGGCCGACCAGCGAGGGCGACGACCGGGCCACGCTGCACGACCCCGAGCGGCTGCGCGGCGACGTCCCGTCCCTGGCCCGCGAACTGTCCGGGCTGCTGCGCGACGAGACGATCTGCGTGGTCGGTTGCGGCGGCGGGGACGACGCGCTGGCGGCCGTCCTGCACGGACTGGCGACCGACCGGGACGTCGACGTCCTGTGGGCGCACCACGGAGCGGCCCCGGACGGGCCGGCGCCGTCGTGGTGGCCGGCCGACCCGCCCGTGCGGATCCCGGTCTACCACGACGTGGACAGCAACCGGCTCTTCCCGGAGCTGGAACGGGTGCTGCACGCCCACGCATCAGCGCCGGCACCCATCCACGCGCCGGAGCAGCCGGCCCCCGTTCCCGCGCTCCCGCCGGAACCGCCGGCCACGATCGGCGGCAGCGGGCACCGGATCCGGCACACCGGGCTGGAGCGGCTGCTGGGTGCCCGCCCGTCCGCCGACGAGCTGCTGCGCCAACTCGACCTCGAGTTCGGCTGGCGCCTGGAGGGCGGAATGCCCGACGCGCCGCCGTCGGTGCTGTACTGGCCGGTCCAGCTACGCCAACCGACCCTGATCCACACGGTGCAGGCGCTGATCGCCGCCGCGCTGTCGGCGCGCGGGATGGTGGTGCTGCTGTGCTTCGACGACCTGTCCGCCGACGTCCACCCCGACGAGCTGCGCCGGGTGATGCGCGCCGACGTGCTGCGCTGGTTCCGGCTGGTGGAGGGGGCCCGGCCGCCCATGGTGGAGTCGTTGGCGTCGTTCTGCGAGCCGGGCCGGGTCGCCCAACGGCTGCTCGACCCGGCGATGCTGGTCCGGCCGACCCACCCGTGGGCGGTCGAGCGGGACTACTACCGCCACAGCACCCTCTACGACCTGGCCCGCACGATCAAGGCCATCCCGGACGCCGACGCCGACGACGCCGACCCGGTGGCGGTGAAGACCGGCCTGACCACCACCCGGGCCGAGCGGTTGTGGAGCCCACCCGCGATCTGGGCGTACCTGCACTACCTGCTGCTCGACAACCGGGTGGAAGGGGTCGTCACGCTCGGCGGCGACGACGAGGCGACGATGTGGCGGCTGTGGCACGAGGTCTTCGCCGACCCGGTGCGCCACCTGTACAACCCCCGGATCGTGAACCTCCGTCAGGACGCCGGCATGTTGCGCTGCAACAGCTTCCAGGAGCTCAAGGAGCACCTGGACCGCACCTGCGAGCTGCCGACGTGGCGGGTGGAGGGGCACTACCTGCACTGGATCGTGCAGAACGTCCTGTTGTTGTCGCAGTATCTGCGCAACCGCCCACCGCTGTCGGTGGCGGGCCGCCCACTGGACTCCTGGCCGGCGGTCGTGCGGGCCCTCGACGCGCCGGCCGAGCGGCCGCGCGCGGTCCAGGCCATCGCCCGGGAGGTGTCCGCCCTGTTCCTCGGCGAACGGGGGTGACCCGAGGGCGTGGACTCCCGGCGGACGGGGTGACCCCGGCGGCGGGTGACGCCCACCCCGAAGGTGGCGGGCCGTTCGGGGCACCCGGTACGGGACTCCTGCCGGTCGCCCGGCGGCCGGGCGGGGACGTACCGTCAAGGCATGACGCACGAGGCGGCCGACGGCCCGGTGGCGGTGGCCGACGTGGGGTCCACCGGGGACGTGGGGCCGGCCGAGCCGGTGGTATTCGAGGAGTGCGCCCTGGCCTACGGCAGCGACCTGCTGTCCTACCTGCTCGGAGCCGGAAGCGGGCAGCCGCTGGCGGCGTGGCGGCTGGAGACCGCCGCGCAGGCCGCCTGGGACCGGTTGCGGGTGTGTCACCGGGTGCTCCAGGCTTTCGGTGAGCCGCGGCTGGCGAAGGCGTGGCTGCGCCGCGCCCACCCGCGGTTGGCCGGCCGTACGCCGGCGTGGGCCATCCGTACCGGCGACGTGGCGCTGCTGGCGGTCGTTGAGCGGGAGGCGGCGCGGCTGTCCTGACCGGTCAGGAGCCCAGCAGGCGGTCCAGGAAGTCGCGGTAGCGGTGCACGGCGGCGCGCAGCTGCTCGGTGTCGCCGGGCCCGGAGCGCCAGGTGTCGAGGTCGCTCTTGAAGGCGTTCAGTGACGTGGTCAGCGCGGCGACCGTTTCGTCGACGATCTGTTCGGCCTCGTTGGCGACCGAGTGCGGGTCGTCGATGAAGCGCAGCTGCAGCTCCCGCCATCGCTCGCGGACGGACTGGGCGTACCCGTCGCTCCACATGCCTAGCGGCGGCATGGCCGGCATGTCCCCGAACGACCCGTGACCCGGGTTGGACGTCATGTCGGCGCGCAGGCGGTCACCGGGGGCCGGCGCGGGCGGAATCGCGGGCGGTGGTTGCGGGGTGGTGACCGCGTGCAGCGGGGTGGTCCGCGGGGGCATCCGACCCTCGTCCGGTACGGCCGCCTCCTCGACCCGCGCCTCGGTGACCGGCGGCGGGTCGGCGCGGGTCGTACTCGGCCGGGCACCGCCGCTGGGACGGATGAGGACCCACGCGCCGGCAGCCAGCGCCAGGAGCACGAGAATCCAGGTGACGTATGTCGAGAGCAAGGCGTTCCTCCTTCATGGGAGGTAACCGCACGTGGTGCACCGCCAGTCCGACTCGGAACCCCTCAAATGTAACGCGACCGGCGGCGTCCACCAGTGCCACCGGCCGCTGACACCCGCCCCGGCCCATTACGGACGGTACTGATCCTACGACGTAAAGGTGAGCTCGGTGCCGGCACCGCCCCGCTCCGCCAGCCACCGCTTCGCCAGGTCGCGATAGTTGAGCGGTTCGGCCGGTCCGATGTGGTCGCCCAGCGAACCCCGTACCCGGACGATGTCGTCCGGCTCGCCCTCGAGTTCGAGGAAGTGCCCCAGCGCCGGCAACTCATCCATGCACACCACAATGGACATAGCCGGATGGCGGTACTCGCGCCGGCGTTTCTGCAGGTGCCAGACGCAGACCAGGCCCTGCCCGGCCAGTTCGGCGCGCACCTCGTCGGCCGCGGCCGCGGGCAGTTCCACCTCCAGCCGGGCGTGCGAGCCGTCCGGCAGGTAGGTGCGCGGGCCCTTGAAGCCCGCGGTCACCTGCCCGCCGACCAGCCGGAGCCGCACCACCAGGTCGGCCGCGCGCAGCAGGCCGGTGGGCGTGTCGTAGTACTCGTCGGCCTGCAACGCCACGGCTTCGCCGTGGAACCCGAGCCGGTCGAGCGCGGCGCGCACGGCCGCGCCGTCGCGGACCCGGTGCTTGCTCTCGGTCTCCACTGCCCCGGCCACGGCATCCCGCCGTTCCTGCTCGCCGCCCTCACCGCTCGTACGGGAACGGTTGGATGCTCCCATTGAGATAACGGCTTACATGTTCCACCAGATTGACGTGGCGGCGGAAGGCCCGCAGGACGTCGGCCCGGGAGTCGCCGGGTCCGGCGATGCGGAGCTTACCGCCGAACTCGCGCTCCACGTACAGGTCGCCCTGGCTGCCGATCAGCAGAACCGAGTTGGGTGCCCGGTGGGTGCCGGTCACCCGGATGTTGAGCGGCAGCCCCTCGTCCTCGGTGACCTTCACCAGCTCGGCGAGGGTGGGCAGCACGTACGGGCTGGGCCGCAGTTGCCGGTTTCGGGGCAGCGCCGCCTTGCCGGCGGGTACCACCACGTGCAGCACCCAGTTGCGAATACCGATCGCGATCAGGCCATCACGCAGCGTCCGCAGCCGGTCGATCCCTTCGTTGCCGGCGGTCACCACGGTCTGCACGGTCGCGGCGAGTCCGGCGGCGGCCACCTCGGACAGTGTGCGCAGCGCCCGCTCACCGGAGCTGGTACCCACCGGCAGATACCGCCGGTTGACCGGCCGCAGCCGGTCGTTGTCGCGCGGGTCGAGGCTGTCCAGCGAGACCCGGACGTGCACCCCGTACTCGCGCAGGAGCGGCAGCAGCGGCTCGGGGTCGCCGACGCCGGAGGTGTCGAGGACGACGGCCTTGCCGCTCGTGGCCAGGTGCCGGACCAGGATCGCCGTACGCTCGGGCCGGATCAGCGGCTCACCGCCGGTGACGACGGCGACCAGGGCGGGTACCGCCGCCGCCATCCGGACCACCCGCCACGGCTCGTCGTCGCTCTCGCCGTCCCGATAGGACTGCATCAGGTCGTCGGCGTGGCAGTACCGGCACCGGAGTGGACAATGCGCGGTCGCGAAGCAGTTCACGACGAGCGGCTCGTCAGGAGTCGGCGGTCCGTCGAAGGACCCGATCAGCGACGTGCCGTAGTGCGGCCGCTGCGGCACCTCCGGCACGCTCCGCACGATACCGACCTCGGCCAGGAACCGGGCCGTGTCGGCGTCCCGCGGCGCGACCGGGTCGCCGCGCGCGGCGACGGCCACCACCCGGGCGGCGTCACCGCCGAGGGCGAAGAAGTGGTCACGGTCCGGCACGTACGTCACCGCACCGAACCGCTCCGGACGGATGATGACCCGCGGCGCCGGCGCCAACCGCGGCGCCGGCCACGCAGGGCGTGGCGAAACCCAGACGCTCGACACACCTACTCCCCTCCCACGACCGGGTCGGTTCAGGAGGTGCGACGGCCCCTGGTGGTGTCGACGACGTTGTACCAGGCCTCTGACCGACCCGGTACAACTCGCCGAAAACCGCGTCGCCAAACGTCGGGTCAGGCGCCTACCGCGTGGTACCCGCCGTCCACGTGAACGATCTCACCCGTCGTCGCCGGGAACCAGTCCGACATGAGCGCCAGGCACGCCCGCGCCGCCGGTTCCTGGTCGGTGAGGCTCCACCCGAGCGGCGACCGGGTGGTCCAGGCGTCCTCGAACTGCTCAAATCCCGGGATGGACTTGGCGGCCATCGTCCGCAACGGACCGGCGGAGACCAGGTTGGCCCGGATGCCCTTGCCGCCGAGGTGCAGCGCCAGGTACCGGTTGGCCGACTCCAGCCCGGCCTTCGCGACCCCCATCCAGTCGTACACCGGCCACGCCTGGGTGGCGTCGAAGGTCAGCCCGACGACCGAGCCGCCGGGGCTCATCAGCGGCAGGCACGCCATGGCCAGCGACTTGTACGAGTACGTGGACACGTGCAGGGCGGTGGCGACGTCCTCCCACGGCGCGTCGAGGAACCCGCCGCCGAGGCAGCTCTGCGGCGCGTACCCGATGGAGTGCACGACGCCGTCGAGGCCGTCGACGTGCTCGCGGACCTTGTCGGCGAGGCCTTCGAGGTGCGCGGTGTTGGTGACGTCGAGCTCGATGACCGGCGCCGGCTGCGGCAGCCGCTTGGCGATGCGCTCGACGAGGGAGAGCCGGCCGAACCCGGTGAGCACGACCTCGGCGCCCTCCTCCTGGGCGATCTTCGCCACGGAGAACGCGATGGACTGGTCGGTGATGACGCCGGTGACCAGGAGGCGCTTGCCGGCGAGTAGTCCTGACATGACAAACCTTTCATTCGTGGCGGCGGATGGCTGGCGACCGGTGCCGTCAGTGCCCCATGCCCAGGCCGCCGTCGACCGGGATGACGGCCCCGCTGATGTAGCCGGCGGCGTCCCCGGCGAGCCAGGTCACCACGGCGGCGACCTCGTCAGGAGCGGCGAACCGGCCCAGCGGGATGGCCTCCCGGTAGGCCTTCTTGCGATCGTCGGGCAGTTCGGCGGTCATATCGGTCTCGACGAAACCGGGCGCCACGACGTTGGCCGTGATGTTGCGGCTGCCCAGCTCCCGGGTGATGGACCGGGCGACGCCGACCAGGCCCGCCTTGCTCGCCGCGTAATTGACCTGGCCAGGGCTGCCGTACAGGCCAACCACCGACGAGACGAAGATCATACGGCCCCACTTCGCCCGCAGCATCTTGGACGCGGCGCGCTTGGCGCACCGGAAGGCGCCGGTGAGGTTGGTGTCGACGACCCGGGTGAACTGCTCCTCGCTCATCCGCAGCAGCAACGTGTCGTCGGTGATGCCGGCGTTGGCCACGAGCACCTCGACGGGGCCGAGCTCGGCCTCGACCTTGCTGAACGCGTTGTCGACCGACTCCGCGTCGGTGATGTCGCAGACCACGCCGAACAGACCGTCCGGCGCCGTGCCGGTCCGGTGTGTCACCGCCACCCGGTCGCCCTGCACGGCGAACGCCCGCGCCACCGCGAGCCCGATACCGCGGTTACCGCCCGTGACCAGTACTGTGCGCGCCACGCCGCCCCCTCGAGTTACGTGTTGGATCGTGTTGCCCCTGGCACCGGAGACTATGTGCTACCGACCGGTACGAAGAAGTCGACGGGCCCACCCGCGTGGTGTGACACGCTCGGAACAGGTGTACGATGTGTTGCGTTTCTGGCGTGCCTTCGGCATGCCCACCGGCCCGACCCGAGGAGGTGATCGCTGTGCGAGATAGCGATCCTCCGAGTCGTGGCCGGATCCGCGTCACCATCTGACGCGCATTCCGTCGCCGCCCCACCGCGCACCCCGCCCTGGACCGGGGTGTTCGTCCACGTGGGTCACCGCCGCGCGCGGTGGCCGACGCCGGGGCGCCCGCGACATCGGCCACGGCTCTCACCGCCCCCGCCCGAGTCCGCCCGTCGTTCCACCTTCGGGAGCCGTCGATGAGCCGTTACCTCGCCCCGCTGGGCTTCACGCTCGCCACCCTCTGGGCCGCCGTCATCTTCGTCCTGGTCAGCTCCCGCTGAACCGCCCGGGCGGAGCGCCCCGCTGACCGGTACGCCCGCCGGCCGGGCGTCCGACGTACGCTCGAAAAAGCCGGCATGAGGGGGCATCGTGACCGGAATACCGTCAAACCCGGACTGGCCGTCGCTGCCGCTGTCGGAGTGGGCGGGTACCCGCGACACCCTCCAGCTGTGGACCCAGATCGTCGGGAAGGTGCGGCTGGCCCTCGAGCCGATGGTCAACCACTGGTGGCAGGTCCCGCTCTACGTGACCGCCGCGGGGCTGACCACCTCGCTCATGCCGTACCGCAACCGGGGCGTCCAGGCCACGTTCGACTTCCAGCGGCACGTGCTCGAACTGCACACCACCGACGGCAACGCCCGCACCGTGGCGCTCGCACCGAGGTCCGTCGCGGACTTCCACACCGAGGTGATGGCCGGGCTGGCCGAGCTCGACGTCCCGGTCCGGATCTGGCCGCAGCCGGTCGAGGTGCCGGTCGACGTCGCGTTCGGAGACGACACCGAACACGCCGAGTACGACTCCGGGTACGCCCACCGGTTCTGGCTGTCCCTGGTCCAGGCGCACCGCGTCTTCACCATGTTCCGCGGCCGGTACCTCGGCAAGGCCAGCCCGGTGCACTTCTTCTGGGGCGCGTTCGACCTGGCCGTGACGCGCTTCTCCGGACGGGCGGCGCCGCCCCACCCCGGCGGGATCCCGTACACCTCGGACCGGGTCACCCGGGAAGCCTACAGCCACGAGGTCAGCAGCCTCGGGTACTGGCCGGGCGGCGCCGAAGAGGGCATCTTCTACTCGTACGCCTACCCGGAGCCGGCCGGCTACCGCGACCGGCCGGTCGAACCGGCGTCCGCCGGGTACGACCCGGGCCTGCGCGAGTTCGTCCTGCCGTACGCGACCGTGCGCACCGCCCGCGACCCGGACGCCACGCTGCTGGCGTTCGCGGAGTCCACGTACGAGGCCGCGGCCGACCTCGCCGGCTGGGACCGGGTCGCCCTGGAACGGGCGAGGGCGACGGCCTGACGGCGACGCGGGCACGGTCCCGGACAGCGCGCGGACGGGGTTGCCCCCGGCGCGGGCACGGTCAGGGCAGGCGGGACGTCCACAGCAGACTCAGGCCGGCGGCGGCGAGCGCGAACAGCAACGCGGTGCCCACGTACCACTGGGTGACCTCGCGCGGCTTGGTCCGGTAGCCGATCGAGCTGCCCATGTCCTGGTACACCTTCTTCAGCTCGGCCGCCGACGCCGCCTCGTAGAAGTGGCCCTTGGTGCTCTCGGCCAGCTTCTGCAGCGACGGCCGGTCCACCGGTACCCGCTGGCTCTGCCCGTCGATCTCGATGATGCCGGTGTCGGTGCCGAACGCGATCGTCGAGACCGGTACGTCCGCCGCCGCGGCGGCCGCGGCCGCCTCCTCGATGGAGCGGCCGAACGTACGGTAACCGTCGGACAGCAGCACGATCCGGGCCGGCGGCAGTCCGCTCGCGCCGTCGGTCGGCACGCTGCGCAGCGCCTCCAGGCAGGAGAAGACCGCCTCGCCCGTGGCCGTCGACTGGGCCAGTTGCAGCCCGTCGAGGCCCTGCTGGATGGCCGTACGCTCCTTGGTCGGCGAGACCAGCACGTTGGCGGCCTTGGCGAACGCCACCAGTCCCACGTTGAACGTCGGCGGCAGGTTCCGGACGAACTCGCTGGCGGCCTGCTTCGCGGCGTCGATGCGGGTCGGCGCCACGTCGGTGGCCTCCATCGACAGTGACACGTCGATGGCGAGCATGATGGTCGCCCGTTCGAGGGGCTCCTTGGTGTCGACCGACGGCCGGGCCATTCCGGTGGCCATCGCCAGCATGGCCACCAGGAGTGCCCCGGCGGCGAGGTGCCGGCGCGGTCCGATACCGCGCGGGGCGAGGTACCGCAGCAGTTCGACGTTGGTGAAGCGCACCGCGTACGCCTTGCGGTGCACCTGGCGCCACACGTACGCGCCGGCCACCGCGAGGACCGGCAGGACGGCCAGCAGCCACCACGGCTCGAGGAAACGGATCATCGGGTGGTCCCCCTGGTACGGGCATGGCGTTGCGCGGCGACGAACCGCACGATGTCGAGGAGCCAGTCGGAGTCGGTGCGCAGCCGCAGGTGCGCGGCGCCGGCCGCCCGGATCGTGTCGGCGATGGCGGTACGCTGGGCGGCCGCCGCGGCGGCGTAGCGCTCCCGCAGCCGGCGGTCGGCGGTCTGCACCTCGTGCAGCTGGCCGCTCTCCGGCTCTACGAACGCGACCACGCCGACGTCGGGCAGCTCCAGCTCCCGTGGGTCGACGACCTCCACGGCCAGGACGTCGTGGCGCACGGCCAGCTTGCGCAGCGGCCGGCCCCACGACTCGACCGGCGACAGAAAGTCGGAGATGACGACGGCCATGCCGCGCCGGCGGGGCGGGCGGTTGAGCAGGTCGACGAGCGCGCCCAGGTCGTCACGGCCGGGCCGGACCGGGGTACGCGCGATCTGGCGCAGCAGCCCGCCCGCGTCCTTGCGGCCGGCGCGGGCGGGCAGCCGGACCCGGCTGTCGCCGGTACCGATGACGGCGCCGATGCGATTGCCACCGCGGACCGTGAGGTGCGAGATGGCGGCGGCGGCCGCGAGCACGAGGTCGCGCTTGAGGTACCGGGCGGTACCGAAGTCGAGGCTGGCCGACAGGTCGACCGCCAGCCAGGTCTCCAGCTCCCGGTCTGCGACGGTCTGCCGGACGTGCGGCAGCTGGGTACGGGCGGTCACCGGCCAGTCCATCCGGCGCACGTCGTCACCGGCCCGGTACTCCCGCGACTCTCCCGCCTCGGTGCCCGGGCCGGGCAGCAGCCCGAGGTAGTCACCCTGGAGCAGGCCGTCGAGCTTGCGGGTGATGAGCAGTTGCAGCTTGGCCAGGACCAGCTCGGCGCGGGCGTCATCGGACGCGGCACGGGCGTCATCGGACGCGGCGCGGGCGTCATCGGACGCGGCGCCGACAGCGGCGCCGGCGGCCCGGTCTCCGCTGAGCCGGCGCCGCAGCCGGCTGAGCGCCGACGGTCCGGCGGGGCTCACCGTCACTCCTCCCCTCGCCGTGATCGTGGAGACTTTTCCGTGTCAGAACACGGAAAAGTCTCCGTGATCATGGAGGGGTCCGGCAAGGTCACGCCGGCCGCCCGGGCCACGCCGGGTGCTGAGGGCCGGGCAGCGGGCCACCGACCTGCGCGCCGACCGGGCCGCTGACCGGGGCCACCACAGGGGGGCCGACCGGCGCCGCGTTCTGGCGCGGCGCGACCGTCGGCAGCGGCACGGTCCCGAGAATCCGGCCGACGACGTGGTCGGCCGGGATGTCGTCGGCCAGGGCGTCGTAGGACAGCACCAGGCGGTGGCGCAGGATGTCCGGCGCGACGTCCTGCACGTCCTGGGGCAGCGCGTAGTCGCGGCCGCGCAGCAGCGCCAGCGCACGGGTGGCGCGCACGAGGCCCAGCGAGGCGCGCGGGCTGGCGCCGTACTGGATGAACTGGGCCACGTCGGGCATGCCGTACTCGGCCGGCGACCGGGTGGCCAGCACCAACCGCACGGCGTAGTCGACCAGCGCGTTGTGCACGAACACCTCGTCCGCCTTGCGCTGCAAGCCGATCAGGTCGGCCGGGCTGAAGATGGTGGCCGGCTCCGGCGCCGCGACGCCCATCCGGTACACGATCTCGCGCTCCTCCGCGTCCGTGGGGTAGCCGACCTGGATCTTCATCAGGAACCGGTCGCGCTGCGCCTCGGGCAGCGGGTAGACGCCCTCCTGCTCGATCGGGTTCTGGGTGGCCATGACCAGGAACGGCTGCGGTACCCGGTGGGTCTCCCCGCCGATCGAGACCTGCTGCTCGGCCATGACCTCCAGCAGCGCCGACTGGACCTTGGCCGGAGCGCGGTTGATCTCATCGGCGAGCAGGAAGTTGACGAACACCGGGCCCAGTTCGACGTCGAACTTCTCGCTGGACGCCCGGTAGATCCGGGTACCCACGACGTCGGCCGGTACCAGGTCCGGGGTGAACTGGATGCGCGCGAAGGTGCCGCCCACGACCCGGGCGAGGGTCTCCACCGCCAGGGTCTTGGCGACGCCGGGTACACCCTCCAACAGGCAGTGCCCGCGGGCCAGCAGCGCGACGAACATCCGCTCGATCATCCGGTCCTGGCCGACGATGACCCGCTTGACCTCGAACAGGGCCCGCTCCAGCAGCGAGGCGTCCTGGGCGGGGGTGGTCGACGGGCCGCTGGCGGCGGCGGTCGCGTCGCTCGGTTCCGACGGGGTCGCGGGCATGGTCGGTTGGGCCACCGGTCCTCCACTGCTGCCAGACAAGCAAACGATCGCTCCCAAGCGTCGCACGAACCGGCCATCGGTCGCGCCCGGGCACCCGTACCGGCTCACTGGCCCGTCGTACGGGCGTTCGCGCGTCGGTGCGGACCCCAGGGGAAGCCGGGCGATCACAGCGGAAACTGAAGATGAGTCGGGTCCGCGGTACGGGATCACGCGGCAACGATCGATACGTCCACCGGAACCGTCCACCGGACAGCTGACACGGGTAGACAGGCGGGGGGCATTCGAGGGTACGATTCATCCGTCGCCGGGCGGCTTCCCCCGTGGTCGCCCGGCGCTCACCATCTCGTGGCTGGCAGACTGCATGTCGTGCCGCCCGACGCCGCCTCCCCCACTCCACCCGACGCGCCGATCTGCTCGGCGCCGGAGTCCCAGCCGCGCACCGCGCCGGAGTCCCAGCCCCACACCGCGCCGGAGCCCCTGATTTGCTCCGCAAAGTCGTGCCGCCAACCGGCCCGGTGGGCGTTGCGGTGGAACAATCCCCGTATCCATCCGGATGCGCGGCGCAAGACCTGGCTCGCCTGCGATGCCCATAAATCAGAACTTGCGGAGTTCTTAAGGATCAGAGGCTTTCTGCGCGAGGTCGAACCGCTGTCCTGAGCAATAGGCTCACGTCTGTGACCCAGGCCCTCGCGCTCGAACCGTGGCCGGACACAGTTGCCTGGCGACGGGTGTCCAGCCGCCTGATCCTGATCGAAGAGCTTCAGGTCGTCGTCAGCACGGTCATCGTGGTGGCCGCCAACCTGACGGCCATGCTGTTCACCCACAACCGGGTACCGCTGGTCGTCACGGCGGTGGCCGTGGTCATCGCGCTGGTACGGGCGGTCGTGGTGGTGCGGTCGGTGCGCTCGTGGCGCTACGCCGAGCGCGACGACGACCTGCTGGTCCGCCACGGGCTGTTCATCCGGACGCTGTCGATCGTGCCGTACGCGCGCATGCAGTTCGTCGACGTCACCGCCGGCCCCATGGAGCGGATGTTCGGGCTGGCCACGGTGACGATGCACACCGCGGCCGCGGCCAGCGACGCGCGGATCCCGGGTCTGCCGGCGGCCGAGGCGGCCCGGCTGCGCGACCGGCTGTCGTCACTGGGCGACACCCGATCGGAGGGGCTTTGAGCAACCGGCCGCCGATCGGAGAAGCGGTGAACGACCGGCCACCGATCGGGACGATGCTCGCCGGTGACGGACCGTTCACCGGCACCGGGGACGCGCCGGTCAGCGGCTTCCGCGCCACCGGGACCGCTACGTCCACCGAGGCCGCCACGTGCACCGAGACCATCGCGTCCACCGAGACCACTGAGACCACCGAGGCCACCGCGCCCACCGAGACCACCGAGACCACCGAGGCCACCGCGTCCACCGAGGCCACCGCGTTCACCGAGGTCGCGGCCGCACCGGTCGAGCCGCGTCACCGCCTGCACCCGGTCACCCCGGTGCTGCGCGGCCTGCGGGTCCTGGCGGTCGTCATCGCGATCTTCTCCTGGCAGGGCTACCAGGAGCTGGGTCCGCGGCGCTGGGCGCTCGCCGCCGCCGGGGTACTGGTCGCCGCGCTCACCGTGGCGGCCGTCAGCTGGTTCACCACCGGCTACCAGATCCACGGCCGGGAACTGCGGATCTCCGAGGGGCTGCTGTGGCGGCGGACCCGCGCGATCCCCCTGGAGCGGCTACAGACCGTCGACGTCGTCCGCCCCCTGCTGGCCCGCCTGACCGGCGTGGCCGAGCTGCGACTGGAGGTCGTCGGGGCGGCCCGGGCCGAGGCGCCGCTGGCCTACCTCAGCCAGCCGGTCGCCGTCCGGCTGCGCGAGCACCTGCTGTCGCTGGCCGGCGGGCACGGCCGGGTTCGTCCCGGCGAGCGACCCGCCGACCGGCTGGTGTACCGCGGCGCCAACAGCCGGGTCCTGCTGGCCCAACTGCTCACCCCGCACACCTGGTTCGTGCCGGTGGCGCTGGCCCTGGCCGTGCTGCCGTACCAGCACCAGCAGCGCTGGAACCTGGTCGCCGTCGGGAGCCTGCTCACCGCCGTCGCCGGCGTCGTACAGGTGCCGGTGCGCCGCGTCGTCGACGACTGGCACTTTCGCATCCGCGAGGACGCCGCCGGCCTGCGCCTGCACCACGGCCTGCTGAGTACCCGCAGCCAGACCGTGCCCCGCCAGCGCATCCAGGCGGTCGGGGTGACCTGGCCGCTGATGTGGCGCCCGCTGGGCTGGCTCCGGGCCCGCATGGACGTGGCCGGCTTCAGCGCGCGCGACCGGGAGGCGAACACCCACGGCGGGATGCTGGTACCGGTGGCCGACCGCGCCACCGCGTACCCGGTCCTGGCCGAGGTGCTGGGCGCGAACCTGTCTGCGCCGCCGGTCACGCCGGCGCCCCGGCGGGCCCGCTGGCTCGCCCCGCTGCGCTACCGGCGGCTCGCCGCCGGGCACGACCGGGACCTCGTGTACGCCCGGGACGGCTGGCTGGTCGAGCGTCTCGTTATCGTCCCGCTGGCGCGCACGCAGAGCGTACGGGTGATGCAGGGGCCGGTGCAGCGACTGCTGCGGCTGGCCGACGTACACGTCGACACGGCCGGCCGGATGCACGTCGTCGCCGAGCACCGCGACGCCGCGGAGGCCTACGCGTTGGCGGCGACCCTCGCGGAGTCCGCCCGGGCGGCCCGGGCCCGCGAGATGGGCGCCCACCACCGCTCGACCAGTGCGGCGACGGCGTAGACCAGCCCGACGTACAGCCAGCCCATGAACACGTCGATCATGTAGTGCTCACCGCTGTAGACCAGGGTGAACGTCATCGCCAGCGGGTACGCCAGCAGCAGCGGCCACCAGCGGCGGCGTACCCGCGGCAGGAAGAACACCACCACCAGCAGCGCGAACGCGGTGTGCAGGGAGGGCATCGCGGCGACCGGGTTGGACGAGTACTGGCCTGCGTTGATCACGTTGCCCGCGCCGTGCAGTCCGATCGCGTCCCAGGCCCGGGTGGACCCCCGGGAGACCGGCTCGATCAACCCGTACCTGCCGGCCCACCACGGCGGTGCGGCCGGGTACAGGAAGTAGGTCGCCAGCCCGGCGGCCGACAGCAGGATCCACCGGAGGACGAACGCCACCCACCGCACCCGGTCGCGCAGCCACAGCACCACCGCCACCACCGGCGTGACCACGAAGTGGGAGAAGTACACCCAGCTGGCGCCCACGTCCCACCAGTGGATGCCGTCCGGGTCGTACAGGTGGCGCTGTAGCCACAGCGTCGGTACGCTTCCCCCGGTCAGCCATCCGAACATGCCACGGTCGGCGGCGACCATTTCCATCGCGTGCGGGACGACGCCCTGGTCGGCGAAGCCGCGCGAGAGGTTGTAGACCTGCAACAGCACCACGATCGCGCACCAGTCCCGGGCGAACCGCAGGTGGATCCGCCAGGGGCGGTCGATGCGCCAGGCGATCGTCGCCGCCCACAGCCACCCGAACGTCAGGATCGGGTCGGTCAGCGGCAGGCCGAGCAGCAGCCACCAGGCGGTGAACGCGACGGCCCACACCGCCATCGCCGTGAGGCGGCGCCGGCCGACCGGTGGTCGGGGGGTACCGGAATCGGCCGGCGCGGACGGGTCGGGGCGGATCGTGAGCGTCATCGCCCCACAGGCTAGCCGGGCCGGACCAGGCACTCACGCACCGACCGGGTCACCGCGCGCGGTGGTCCGACCAGCGCGCTCAGACCGCCGCGACGAGCGCGGGCAGCACCTCGCCGATCGGGTCCCGGATGACCGCGGCGGCCAGGTCGTCGTAGGGCGTCGGGCTGCCGTTGACGACCACGACCCGGGTACCGACCCCGTGCGCGATGTCGACCAGTCCGGCTGCCGGATGCACGGTGAGTGAGGTACCGACCGCCAGCAGCAGGTCACAGTCGACGGCCGCGGCGTACGCCGCCCGCAGGTCACGGTCGTCGAGCTGCTGGCCGAACGAGATCGTGGCGGACTTGAGGATCCCGCCGCAGACCTGGCACGCCGGGTCGGCCTCACCGGCCGCCACCCGCCGCAGGGTCTGTTCCATCGGCCCGCGCACGCCGCAGCCGAGGCACTCCACCTCGAAGATCGTCCCATGGATCTCGATCACCCGGTCGGGACCGGACCCGGCGCGCTGGTGCAGCCCGTCGACGTTCTGGGTGACGATCGTGCGCAGCCGGCCGGAGCGCTCCAGGTCCACCAGCGCCCGGTGGGCCGCGTTCGGCTCGGCCGTCCACGCCGGGTGGCCGGCCCGTTCCTGCCAGGCCCGCGCCCGGACGGCCGGGTCGGCCACGTACGTCTGCAACGTGACCATGGCCTCGGCGCTCGGGTCCCTGGTCCACACCCCGTCGGGTCCGCGGAAGTCGGGGATGCCGGAGTCGGTGGAGATGCCCGCTCCGGTGAGGACGGTGACCGAGCGGGCGGCGCGCAGCCAGTCACGTACCACGTCGACCGTGGGGTCGGAGGCGCTCATGGGATCCACCGTAGCGCCTCCCACCCTTCCATGATCATGAAGGCTCCGCGGCGTCCCGGTCCGCGAAGTCCGGCGGGATCATCGGATTCGTCATCCGCGTATCCGCGCCTTAAGCTCCCGGTATGCGGTCGGATCACGAAGCACCAGACGCCCCTTCGCCAGCCGGGGACCGCACCGACACCGACGGGCGCGCGCACACCGTCGGTCGGGCACACGTCGGCGTCCGGGGCGCGGGCGGCCTGGACGCCACGGCGAGCTGGGTCGGCGCCCTGACCCGGGTACAGCTCACCGTGACCGACGCCGACACCGCCCAGGCGGTCGGCTCCGGCGACGTACCCGTCCTCGGCACGCCCCGGCTCCTCGCCCTGGCCGAGGCGGCGACCGTCGGGGCGACGGCCAACCGGCTGCCGCCCGGCGCCACGACCGTCGGCACCCGCGTGGAGCTGGAGCACCGGGCGCCGACCGCCGTCGGCCGTACCGTCGTCGCCGAGGCACGACTGGTCAAGGCGGACGGGCGGCGGCTCGCGTTCGAGGTCGTCGTCCGCGAGGGTGACGCCGTCGTCGCCGAGGGGCGGGTCGAGCGGATCGTCGTCGACCGGCAGCGCTTCGTGCGGAAGGCCTTCGGCGACTGATGCCCCGGTACCCGGAGGGCCGCTGATGCCCCAGCTCCCGGAGGACCGCTGATGCCCGGGTTCACCGAGGTCGCCCGGGACGTGTACGTCCTGCGCTACCCCGTCCTCGACGTCAACGTCAGCCTGGTCGTCGGCGACGGCGCGGCGCTCCTGGTGGACACGCTGTCCACCGACGCGCAGGCACTCCAGCTACGCGACGCGGTCCGGGCGGTCACCACGGCCCCGCTCACCGTGGTCAACACCCACCACCACTTCGACCACTGCTTCGGAAACGGCGTGGTGGTCGGCCCGGACCGCCCGATCTGGGCGCACGAGGAGGTGGCCCGCCTGCTGCGGGGGGAGGCGGAGAAGCTGCGCCGCACGGCGTACGCCGAGTGGGCGCCGCTGCTGCCGGAGCTGGCCGAGGGCGTGGCGACGGCCACGATCCGCCCACCCGACCACACCGTGCACCTCGCGGCGACCCTCGACGTGGGTGGCCGGCCGGTGGTCCTGCGCCATCTCGGGCGCGGGCACAGCATCGGTGACCTCGTGGCGCACGTACCGGACGTGGACGTGCTGATCGCGGGCGATCTGGTGGAGGAGGGCGCGCCGCCGAGCTTCGGCGACGGGTTCCCCCTCGAATGGCCGTCGACCCTGTTCGCGATGCTGGAGCTGACGTCGTCGGCGACCGTGGTGGTCCCCGGGCACGGTGCCGTCGTCGGCCCGGCCTTCGTCCGGGCCCAGCACGCCGACCTGACCACGCTCGAGTGGCTGATCCGGGACGGCCACACCGACGGCGCCACGGTGGACGAGGTCGCGGCGCGCGCGCCGTTCGGTCCGGACGCCGCCCGGGTCGCGGTGGCGCGCGGGTACGCCGAGCTGCGCGGCACCGCGCCCTGACCACCCTCGGCGACGACTCCCGGACGCGCCGCCCCGGGCAAAACTCCGGACACGCCTGTACCGCCCGTTGCCGCGGCATGCCATGGTCATAAGGTGCACGACATTTCTACGGGCGGTGCGGTGTCGGTGACCCTGCGCGCGCCGCGCCACCGGGTCAGCCGCAAGGCCATCGGGTACTGGACCGTCCGCGCGCTGATCGGCTGGCTGGTGGTGGCCGCGGTCGAGGTCGTCTGGCTGGTCAACAACCGGGTCACCGCGCTCCACGTGGTCGGCGTCGTGGTGACGGCGCTGGTCGCCGCGGCCCACCTGGTCGTCATGCCGCGCTGGCGGTACCGGGTCCACCTGTGGGAGGCGACGCCGGAGGCGGTGTACACCCAGTCGGGCTGGTTCAACCAGGAGCGCCGGATCGCGCCGGTGTCCCGGATCCAGACCGTCGACAGCGAGCGCGGCCCGCTGGAACAGCTCTTCGGCCTGGCCAACGTCACGGTGACGACGGCGTCCGCGGCCGGACCGCTCAAGATCGACGGGCTGGACCGCGCCACCGCGCAGCGGCTCGTCGACGACCTGACCACCAACACCCAGGCGACCCCGGGTGACGCCACGTGACCGCCTCGGACCCGGCGGCGGACGCCCTGCACCCCACGGTGACGGGCGGGACGCCCACGGCCGGCGGGGTCGACCCGTCGTGGCGCCGCCTGAGCCCGCGGATGCTGCTGGTCCACCCGTTCCAGGAGATCCCCCGCGCACTGCCGGCGATCTTCGGGATCTTCCTGGCCGGCAGCACCAGCGGCCACGACTGGTGGGGCATCGCCAGCCTCGGCGCGGTCGTCGTCGGCGCCATGCTGCGCTGGTTCACCACCACGTACCGCATCACGCCGGACTACGTCCAGGTGCGGCGCGGCCTGCTGCGGCGCCGGGAACTGTCGGTACCGCGGGATCGGGTACGGACCGTGGACGTCACCGCCCACGCCCTCCACCGGCTGGTCGGGCTGGCCCGGGTCGAGGTCGGCACCGGCCGCTCCGACCGCAAGGACGAAGGGGTACGCCTCGACGGGCTGAGCGCCGCCGAGGCGGCCCGGCTGCGCGAGGAGCTGCTGCACCAGCGCCCGCAGCCGGTGACCGGCCCCGCGGGGACCGGCGTCCCGGTGCCGTCCGCCGTGGCCGCCACGTCCGTGCCCGCCGGCGTGACCGCGCCGGTCCGCGAGACGGAGCTGGTCCGGCTGTCTCCGGACTGGGTGCGGTACGGGCCGTTCACGCTGTCCGGCCTGGTCACGGTCGGCGTCGTGGCGGCGTTCGTGTCCCGCACGATCAACGAGACGCACGTCGACCCCACCCGGTACGGGCCGATGCGGGCACTCGCCGGCCACCTGGCACACGCCCCGGTCGCCCTGGCCGGCGCCGAGGTCTTCGCCACCTGCGTCGCCGTGGTGGCCGTCGCGTCGACGTTCGGGTACGTGCTGGCGTTCTGGGGGTTCCGGCTGACCCGGCACCCGGCCGGCACCCTGCACGTCACGCGGGGGCTGCTGACCGCGCGGGCGACCACGATCGAGGAGCGCCGGCTGCGCGGGGTCGAGATCAGCGAACCGCTGCTGCTGCGGCTGGTCGGCGGTGCCCGGTGCATCGCCATCGCGACCGG
Organism: Planosporangium spinosum; assembly: GCF_049999945.1. NCBI lineage: Bacteria > Bacillati > Actinomycetota > Actinomycetes > Micromonosporales > Micromonosporaceae > Planosporangium > Planosporangium spinosum. Next base: position 266,232 of record NZ_JBLYUB010000002.1, read on the forward strand.
GCTGCGGGTCGGCCGGGGCGCCGAGCGGGGCGGCAGCATGCTCCTGCCGCCGGCGCCGCGCGCCGAGGCCGAACGGGTCGCGGGTGCGGTGCTGAGCGACCCGCGGCCGGCGACCGTGCCGTTGACCCCGCACGGGCCGCGGGCGGCGCGGCGGCGCTACACCCGCGCACTCGCGGCGGCCGTGCTCGTCGTCGCGGTACCGGTCGCCGGGTCGTGGCTGGCCGGCTGGCCGGCGTGGACCTGGCAGGTCGCCCTGGTCGCGCTGCCGGTGGCCGGACTGTTGGCCTACGACCGGGCCCGCAGCCTCGGCCACGCGCTGATCGGCGGCCGGCTGGTGACCCGGCAGGGCTCGCTGGTACGGCGGCGCTGCGTCCTGGACACCGGCGGGGTCATCGGCTGGAACCTGAACCGGTCGTTCTTCCAGCGCCGGGCCGGACTGGCCACCCTGACCGCGACCACGGCCGCCGGGCACCAGCACTACGCGGTACCGGACGTGGACCTGCCCGAGGCGCTGCGCCTGGCCGACGAGTCCACACCCGGTCTGCTGGCGCCCTTCCTGGAGCGCCACCCCTCCCCGACTTCACCATGATCGCGGAGACTTTTCCGGGCGGGGACCCGGAAGAGTCTCCGCGATCATGACGAGGGGTCAGCTGACGACCGACCCCACCGCCGGCTTGGTGAGCAGCGCCGAGTCGTTGCGCGTGATGCCCGGGTCGAGCGAACGCTCGACGAAGATCGCGTGCCAGATGCAGAAGATCAGCACGGTCCAGACCTTGCGCGAGTTGTCGGCCTTGCCCTCCTTGTGCTCGTCGAGCAGCCGGACGGCGTACGGCAGGTCGAGCAGGTGCCCGGCGCCCGAGCGGGTGAGGATGTCCCGCGCCCACTCGTACATCTCGCCGCGCAGCCACACCCGGGTCGGCGTCGGGAAACCGAGCTTCTTGCGGTTGACGATCGCCGGGGGCACCACGCCCTCCAGGGCCCGGCGCATCGCGTACTTGGTCTCGGTGGTCTTCGGCGGCAGCTTCAGGTCGACCGGCACGGTCGCCGCGACGTCGAAGACCTCCTTGTCCAGGAACGGCACCCGCAGTTCCAGCGAGTGGGCCATCGACATCCGGTCGGCCTTGACCAGGATGTCGCCGCGCAGCCAGGTGTACAGGTCGACGTACTGCATCGTGGTGACCTCGTCGAGCCCGGCGGCCGCGGCCTCGGCGTAGATCGGCGCGGTGACGTCGGTGTAGCGCACCGAGGGGTCGTAGCGGCGCATCAGCTCCGCCTTCTCCTCCTCGGTGAACATCCGGGCGTTGCCGTAGTAGCGCTCCTCGATCGGCGTGGTGCCGCGCTCCAGGAAGCTCTTGCCCTTCACGCCCTGCGGGATGACCTTCGACACCGCCCGCAGGCCCTTCTGCAGCGGGTCGGGCAGCCCGTTGACCGCGGCGAGCGACAGCGGCTCGCGGTAGATCGTGTACCCGCCGAAGAACTCGTCGGCGCCCTCGCCGGAGAGCACGACGGTGACGTGCTCGGCGGCCTTCTTCGCGACGAAGTACAGCGGGACCAGGGCCGGGTCGGCCACCGGGTCGTCGAGGTGCCACACGATCTTCGGCAGGGCGTCCATCATGTCCTGTGGCCCGATCCAGGTCGGGATCGTGGTCACGCCGAGGTGGCGGGCGGACTCCTGGGCCACGTCGACCTCGGAGTACCCCTCCACGTTCGATCCGACCGTGAAGGTCAGGATGTTCGGGTTGAACTCGCGGGCCAGGGCCACGACCGCCGTGGAGTCGATGCCGCTGGACAGGAACGCGCCGACCGGCACGTCGGAGCGCATGTGCACCCGTACGCTCTCGCGCAGCGCCTCCCGGATGCGCTTGTAGAGCGCCTCGGGGTTGTCGGTCGGCGTCGGGCGGAACTCCGGCTGGTAGTACCGCCGGGTGGTGAGCGGGCCACCCGGGGAGTACACGAACGACTCGCCGGAGCCGATCCGGCCGATCCCCTGGTGCAGCGAGCCCGGCTCGGGCACGTACTGCAACGTCAGGTAGTGCGAGAGGTTGGCCCCGTCCACCCCGGCGTCACCGGCGGACGCCGACGCGGCGAACGGCAGCAGAGACTTCTTCTCGCTGGCGAAGAAGACGCCCTCGGACGTGACCAGGTGGAAGAACGGCTTGATGCCGAACGGGTCGCGGGCGCCGAACGCCTTGCGGGTCGCCCGGTCCCAGATCACGAACGCGAACATGCCGCGCAGCCGGCTGACCGCCGCCGGCCCCCAGTAGTGGTAGGCCGCGACGATCACCTCCGTGTCGCCGGTCGTGGCGAACTCGGCACCGTGCTCGCGGATCAACTCCTCGCGCAGTTCGAGGTAGTTGTAGATCTCGCCGTTGAACGTGATGACGTATCGGTTGGCCTCCGCGCCGGTCGGCGGGTACGCCAGCGGCTGGTGGCTGTGTTCCACGTCGATGATCGAGAGCCGCTTGAAGCCGAACACCATGTCGTCGTCGACGACGTTCACCCCGGTCTCGTCCGGACCCCGGTGGTGGATGCTCTCGAGCGCCTCGGCGACGCCGTCTCGACAGGCCGACGCGCGGCCGTGAGCGCTGACAAAGGTGAGCAGTCCGCACATGGCCGTTATCTTGTCACGCTGACCGTGGACCGCCACGCGAGGCAGCCGGATCATCCGCGATCACCCGCCACGCGAAGCGGGCGGATCGCGGGAGGTACCGTCGGGATATGAGCGATCAGGGCGAGCAGCGGGCCGAGGGCACCCAGTCACATGATCCGGACTTTCCGGAGCGCTTGTTGGAGTTCATGCGGACCGGCTGGCGCGACACCACCCTCGACACGAAGGCGCGGGCGGAGGCGCCGCAGCACGCCAAGCGCCGGGCCGCGCTGGCCGGCGCGTTCCCCGGTGAGACGCTGGTCATCCCGTCCGGCCGGGCGAAGGTACGCGCCAACGACACCGAGTACCCGTTCCGCCCCGGCAGCGACCACGTCTGGCTGACCGGCGAGCACGACCCGGACGCGGTCCTGGTCATGCGGCCCGGCGGCGAGGACACGCTCTACGTCCGGCCCCGCTCCCCGCGCGACACCGACGAGTTCTTCCGTGACCGGATGTACGGGGAGCTGTGGATCGGCCGCCGCCACACCCTCGCCGAGAAGTCGGCCGAGCTGGGCATCAACACCGCCGACCTGGCCACCCTGCCGGCCGTCCTGGACGACCTCGCGCCGGGGCGCACCCGGGTGCTGCGCGGGTACGACCCGCTGGTGGACGCGGCCGTCCGTGCCACCGACGACGGCGACCGCGACGCCGACCTGGCCCGCACCATCTCGGAGCTGCGCCTGGTCAAGGACGACTGGGAGATCGCACAGCTCCAGGACGCCATCGACGCCACCGTGCGGGGCTTCGAGGACGTCGCCCGGATCCTGCCGGCCGACCGCCCGGTCAGTGAGCGGCTCCTGGAGGGCGTGTTCGGGCTGCGCGCCCGCCACGACGGCAACGACCTCGGGTACTCCTCGATCGTCGGCGCCGGTGCGCACGGCGCGATCCTGCACTGGGTCCGCAACGACGGCCGCACGACCCCCGGTGAGCTGCTGCTGATGGACATGGGGGTGGAGAACCGGCGCCTGTACACCGCCGACGTCACCCGCACCATCCCGGTCTCCGGGTCGTTCACCCCGCTGCAGCGGCAGGTCTACGACATCGTGTACCGCGCGCAGCAGGCCGGCATCGACGCGATCCGCCCCGGGGTGAAGTTCGACGACATCCACCAGACGTGCATGCGGGAGCTCGCCGAGGGCCTGTCCGACCTGGGTGTGCTGCCGGTCAGCGTGGACGAGGCGATGAACCCGGACTCGACGCTGTACCGGCGCTGGACGCTGCACGGCTTCGGCCACATGCTCGGCCTGGACGTGCACGACTGCGCCAATGCCCGCAGCGAGCGCTACCGCAAGGGCGTACTCGAAGAGGGGTACGTGCTGACCGTCGAGCCGGGCCTGTACTTCCAGCCCGAGGACGACCTCGTACCGGCGGAGCTGCACGGCATCGGCATCCGCATCGAGGACGACGTCCTGGTCACCTCGACCGGCGCCCGCAACCTGTCGGCCGGCCTGCCGCGTACGGCCGACGAGGTGGAGGCGTGGCTCGCGGCCCAGCGCGAGGCCGGCCCGCGCCTGCCCGGCTGATCTGGTAAAAGGAAGGACACCGTGCGGCACGAGATCGTGCCGCACGGTGTTTTTTCTGTCGAAAGTGGGCACAGTCAGGTTCGCGACACACCTGTACAGGTCGGGGTCGACACCGGCATCATCAGCGCGAAGATCGCTGACCTGCTGTGGAAGGTCCCGCCATGAGCTTGAATCTCCTGCTGCTCGCCGTGCTGGGCGTGCTCGTACTTCTGATCATCGTGGTGCTCGGGTGGGCGGTCGCCACCTACAACCGGCTCGTCCGACTGCGCACCCAGGTGCAGGCGGCCTGGGCACAGATCGACGTCCAACTCAAACGCCGCCACTCGCTGATCCTCAACCTCGTCGAGACGGTCAAGGGCTACGCGGCGCACGAGAAGGGCACTCTGGAGGCCGTCGTCGAAGCCCGCAACAGCGCGCTGGCCGCGCAGGGCCAGGGGCCCGACCGGCAGGCACCGGCCGAGGGCGCCCTGACGAGCGCGCTCGGCCGGCTGTTCGCCCTGGCCGAGGCGTACCCGGAGCTCAAGGCCAACCAGAACTTCCTCGCGCTGCAGAGCGAACTGGGCAACACCGAGGACAAGATCTCGTACGCCCGGCAGTTCTACAACAACGCGGTGCAGACGCTCAACGGGACCGTCCAGTCGATCCCCACCACCATCATCGCCGGCCTTGGTGGCTTCCGTACCGAGCCGTTCTTCGAGGCGGTCGGCGAGGAACGCCAGGACGTCAACGTACGGTTCTAGCGCCGTGATCATCGAGCTGATCATCGGCGGCGTGCCGATCGCCGCCTGGCTCGCGCTCTTCGGCGCGTGCCTGCTGCTGACCCGACCGCACGAGCCACACCCGGCCGCACCGACCCAGGAGTTCGGCGGCTCCGAGCCGCCCGCGGTGGTGAGCCTGCTGGTCAACCGGTGGGAGGTGACCGAGGACGCCGCCGAGTCGACCCTGCTCGACCTCGCCGCGCGCCGGGTGATCGAGTTCCGCCAGCCCGGCAACGACCCGACGCAGACCACCATCCATGTCCACGACGCCGAGCCGACCGGGCTGACCGCATACGAGCGGCGGGTGCTCGACCGGGTCAAGGGCCTCGCGTCCGGTGGCGTGGTGCCGCTGACGGCGCTGACCTTCCGCGACCCGGCCCAGGCCAAAGGCTGGGCCAAACGGCTGAACGCCGAGGTCGTCGCCGACGCGCGGGCACGCGGGCTGTCCCGGCGCCGGATCTCGCCGCGGGTCCTGTCGATGCTCGCGCTGTGCGCGGCCGGAGCCGCGGCGGGCGTGTTCGTCGCGATGCTGCACTACTCCCACCGCACCCACCCGCACGACGATCCGACGTTCGCCGCCGCGGGCGCCACGTTCATCGCGCTGACCCTGCTCGCCGGTACCGCCCGCGGGGAGCGCGACACCCCGGCCGGCCGGGAGGCCGCGAGCCGGTGGCTGGGCCTTCGGGCGTACCTGCGCGGCGACGAGGCCTTCGCCCATCTGCCGCCGGCCGCTGTGACGGTGTGGGACCGGTATCTGTCCTACGGCGACGCGCTCGGCGCGACCCGGGTGTGCAGCGCGGTCATCGACCTCGGCATGGGTGACCGGAAGCGGGTGTGGTCGTCGTTCGGCGGTACCTGGCACCGGGTGCGCGTACGGTACCCCCGGATCGGGTCGCGCTACGGCAGCAAGGCCGGGCCCCTGATCCTGTGGGCGGTGGTGGCCATCGCCGCCGGCTACGGCGTGATGCGCCTCCGCCCGGACGTCGTCGACGCGTTGTCCGGGTCCACGCGGTTCTGGACGGCCCTCGGCACCGCACTGCTCGGCGTCGGGCTGCTGGTCCGCGGCGGGTACCGGCTCGTCCGCACCATCGTCGACCTGGCCAGCCCGCTGACGGTGACCGGTGAGGCGCTGTGGATCGAGGTCTGGAAGGCCACCGGCGGCGGCAAGGACCGGCCACCCACGCCGTGGCTGTACTACCTCGCGGTCGACGACGGCAGCACCGAACGCACCACCGCGTGGGGCCTGCCCGCCGACCTGTACGGGCGCTGCGGGGTCGGTGACGTGGTACGGCTGACCGCGCGCCGGTGGAGTCGCCGGATCGTGGACCTCAGCGTAGTGGAGAAGGGCCGCGCCGGCCGGCTTGCGGAGGTCGCCCCGGCCGGCGACGACGAGACATTGATCGCCGCCGCGATGGGGCTGCCGGTCGCCGCCGCCCCGGTCGACAGGGCCGCCGCCCTCGCGGCTGCGCTGCGCGCGCCCGCCGTGGCGGCGGGCCAGTTGCTCACCGCGGAGGAGGTGGGCCGCGCCATCGGAGCGGCGGTCAGCGTCCGGGATGCCGCCGGGATGAACGCCGGCCCGCTGTCCGTGCAGAGCTTCAATACCGGTGAAGGCCCGGCGGTCCAGCTGACGCTGGCCCGCGGGCTGCCCGGCAAGCTGGCGATGCGCAGGAGCACGGGCGGTACGCCGCTGTCCGGCCTCGGCGACGAGGCTTACGCCGGCGACGGCTGGGCGATGGGTCGGCGCGGCGACACCGTGGTGATGGTGGGCGTGCACGGCGCGGCGGCCGCGTGCGATCCCCGCCCGTTGCTCGCGATGGCCCTGCAGCGCCTGCCCTAGCCCTCTTCTCCGGGATCGTGGACGCTTCTCGACGCCGGCCCGCTGGGCGACCTGCTGGAGAAACTCCTCGAACCCGAACGGTTCGGCGGGTCCCCGCGTGGCCTCCAGCGGAACCTGCAGGGCTTTGGGCAGTTCGGAGGCGAGGTCATGGGCCTCGTCCTCGGCGACTCGCTCCGCGAGGGTCTGCAGGGTCGCCGTTGTCAGTGACTCCGCCTGTTCTCGAGGCACCCCCGCGAGACCGGCGACGGCGTTGAGAAAAATGCCGTGCTTCATGACGGCGGTCGCTACCCGGAAACGACCGGCGGTCACCCCGGGTGATCCTGAAGGATCGTCCGGGTTCCACCCCGGAAGATCCTTCAGGATCATGAAACGGGTTACGACTGCACGAAGACCGCCACGGTCCGGCCGGGCACGGTCAGTCTGCCGGTGGCCGGATCGAAACCCGACCCGCGAACGACCGGGTCCGCACCCGCCGCCTGCACCGGGTGCAGTGCCACCGCGGCGCCCTGCAGCGACGGCAGGGTCTGCGCGACCGACGACGGCGTCGCGTTGAAGACCACCGTGATGGACTTCCAGCGCGGGTCCCCGGTCAGCGTCATCGTGATCACGCCGGGGGTCTCGCCCACGCCGGACAGCGGAAACGACACGTGCCGCTGCACCTCCGCGGCCGACGCCAACCGGAACGCCGGCGAACTGTCGCGGATGCGCAGCAGGTCGGCGTACCCGCGCGTGGTCGCGTCGACCGCCGCGCAGTCCGGCACCAGTTTCGGGTCGGCCAGCAGGGGCTTCGCGTACGGCCACTTGTCGCGGTTGTCCGCGGCCGGGGGCAGGCCACGGCCGAAGCCGTTGCCGGCCCGGCAGTCCCAGGAGATCGCGTTGAACCAGTCGCCGGAGTTGAACGAGTTGCGGTCCAGTGACTTCGAACGCAGCCGGTCGGAGCCGGCCGTGCTGAAGCCGACCCCCTGGCCGAGAATCGTGGTGGACAGCGCGAGCACCTGCATCCTCGCCCGGTCGCCCGCCGACGTCGAAGCGGGGAGTTTGTAGGCGAGGGCGTCGTAGAGGATCTCGTTGTCGTGAGCGTCCACGTACGTGACCGCCTCACGCGGCGAGGCCGTGTACCCGGCGGGCACGCCGTTGTAGTCGACCTGCGCGCCGGTGACCGACCGGCCCGACGAGTCGACGAACCGGTAGTCGGCCAGGTTCCCGGTCAGCCCGACCTTGATCAGGTCCTGGTAGTGCAGCAGGCGGGCGCGCTGCGCGTCGGCCGCGCCGTTGACCGGGTCGCCGTTGGGGTCGGCGTACAGACCCGAGGCGAAGCCCTGGAGGCGCGGGTTGGCGTCGAACGGGCCGCCGCCGCGGACCGCGTCGCGCAGCCGGTCGTTGAAGGTGCCGATCCCGGTACCGGCCATGTTCGCCTGGGTGGCCTGGGTGAACCGGGCGTTGCCGGCGACCTCGCCGAAGTCCCAGCCCTCGCCGTACAGGTAGATCTTCTTCCCGTCGACGCCGTCCCGCTCCAGGGTGAGCTTGTCCAGGGCGGCCCGCACGGCGAGGATGTTCTCCTTCGGGTGGTGGCCCATCAGGTCGAACCGGAATCCGTCGACCTTGTACCGCCTGGCCCAGGTGACCACCGAGTCGACCACCAGCTTGCCCATCATGGCGTGCTCGGGCGCGGTGTTGGCGCAGCAGGTCGAGGTGGCCACCGTGCCGTCGTCGAGCAGCCGCTGGTAGTACCCGGGCACGATCTGGTCGAGCACCGACGTCGGATCGGTACCGGCGGCGTGGGTGTGGTTGTACACGACGTCCAGGACCACCCGCAGCCCGGCGCCGTTGAGGCCGGCGACCATCTGCCGGAACTCGATCACCCGCCGGTCCGGGTCGACCGCGTACGAGCCTTCCGGCGCGGTGTAGTGCAACGGGTCGTAGCCCCAGTTGTAGGCGTCGGAGTCGGCCACCGCGGCGATGCACGCCTGTTGCTGCTCGCTGTCGGGCGCCCACCTCGCCAGGTCGCAGGCCGGCGTCCGCTGGTCGGCCTTGCGCTCGGGCACCGAGGCGAAGTCGAAGACCGGCAGCAGGTGTACGTGGGTGAGCCCGGCCCGCGCCTGCGCCCGCAGGTGGCTCATGCCGGCCGAGTTCGCGTCGGTGAACGCCAGGTAGGTGCCCCGGTGCGCGGCCGGCACGCTGTCGTCGGCGACCGAGAAGTCGCGTACCGACAGCTCCTGGATCTGGATCTTCGACGGGTCGTGGTCCGGCTTGCGCAGCCGGTCCCAGCCGGCGGGCGCCAGCGACCAGTCGGCCAGGTCGGTGACCCGGCTGAACTGCGACCCGACCGACAGGTCGACCGCGTACGGGTCGGTGACGCTGGCCGTCACCACCTTCTGCGCCGCCGGCTGCCAGGCGGTCACCCGGTACCGGTAGTACTTCCCCTTCCAGTCGCCGCTGGCGCTCCACACACCGGTGGCGTCGTCGCGACGCATCGGCAGCACCCTCGGGGCGGCGGTCGGGGTGTCGGCCAGTTCGAGGGCCACGGTCTGCGCGGTCGGCGCCCAGACGCTCAGCGTCGCGCGCCTGCCGTCGACGGTGGGGCCGAGCGTGGCGCGCTGCGCGGCGGCGTACAGGTCGTCGAGCACGCCCGGGATCTGCACCGACGTCACGGACAGCGGCGCGCCGTCGGCGTCGCGTTCGGTGGCGACGACCCGGCCGCGCAGGATGTCCCGGACCTTGCCGCGGTCGGCCGGGTCGACCGTCAGCGCGGTGTAGTTCCACAGGTGCGGGTACTTCCGCCGCTGCGCCTCGGTGAGCACGCCCGGGCGCAGCCGGATGGTCAGGCCGGAGCCGGTCAGGTCGTAGGCGCGCCCGTCGGTCGGCCCGGTCCGCCACAGCACGGTGTCCCGGTCGATCCACTGGGCCCTCGCCGTGGTCGGGTCGAGGTCGGGTCCGGCGGTGGCGGCCATGGGCAACAGATAGCGCGGCTGCCCGGCCAGCAGCCACACCTCGTGGCCGTTCTTCATCAGATCGAGGGTCTGGTCGGCGGGCAGGTCCTTGGTGTCGCCGTTGTGGACGATGTAGTTGAGGCCGGTCGCGCCGTCGGCGAGCGGCACCCGGAAGACCGCGCCGTAGGCGTCGAAGCCGGCCGGTGGCAGCGGCCTGGCCCAGTCGGTGGGCGTCGCCGCGCCGGTCCACACGTGCAGGCCCCAGCCGGCGTGGTCGCCGTCGGCGCGCCGGTAGTGCAGCACGGCGGTGTGTTCGGCGGCCGCCCGGGTGGGGTGAACCGCCGCCTCCCCCGAGCGCACCCACGCGTCGCCGGCGGCGGCCGGCAGCACCGACTGGTCGGCGCCGGGGTCCTTGGTGTCGCCGTGGTGCACGACGAAGTTCACCGGCCTGGTCGGGTCATCGACGGGCACGTTCCAGTACGCGCCGAAAGCGTCGGTGTCGTCCGGCTGACGGGGTGCGTCCCAGGTGGTACCGGCGCCGGCGGCCAGCCCGTCGCCCCACAGGTGCAGGCCCCAGCCGGCGTACCGCCCGTCGGGCCGCCCGTAGTGGACGGTCACGGTCTTCGTGGCCGCGGCGTCGCTCGGGTAGACCGCACTGTCGCCCTGCCTGAGCCAGATCTCGCCGGTCGTGGTCGGGTCCACGGTACGGTCGGCCGCCACGTCCTTCACTCCGTTCGCGTCGACGACGAGGAAGCCGACGTTGCGGGCGCCCGGTTTGAGCTTCACCCAGGCGAACCGGCCGTAGGCGTCCTCACCGGCGAACGGCTGCCCGGCCGGCCAGGTGGTCTGCGCCGCCGGATCGACGTCGCCCCAGGCGTACAGGCCCCAGTCGCCGTAGTCGCCGGCCGGCCGCTGGTAGTGCACGACGAGGTGGTCGCGGTCGGCGGCGACCGGCGGGGTGCCGACGGTCGCGGTCGTGGTGGCCGAGGACAGGCGGCCGGATCCGTCGCGCACCACCGCCTTGTAGCGCAGCGTCGTACCGGCCGGCAGCCCGGCCAGGTCGTGGTAGACCCGGTACGGGGCGGTCGTCGCGGTACCGAGCAGCTTCCACTCCCCTGCGCCGACCTGGGCGGCCACCGTGACGCTCGCGAGGGGGTCGCCGGTGACGTCGGCGACGACCTCGGTCCGGGTGGGTACCTTCGCGCCGGCGGCCGGCGCGGTGATCCGGATGGCGGGTGCGGCGGCCGCCTTGGCGAGCGGCTTCGTCGCCTTGTACACCACGGCGGAGAGGGCCGGGACGGTCACCGTGAGGTTCTTGTCAGGGGCGCTGGCGACCTGCTGGCCAGCGGCCGGATAGATCCGGTCGAAGGTCGTGCCGCCCGCGTACGTGGCGAACGTCGCGGTCTGCGCGGTGGGCGCGTTGTTGACCGCGACGACGTACTCGACGCGCTGCGCCGGGTCGAGGCGGGAGAAGGCGAAGATACCGGGCCCGTTCGCGGCGTACCGGGTGACCTGGACGCCGTCGCGCAGCGCCGGGTGGGCCTGCCGCAGCGCGCCGAGCGCGGCGATGGTCCGGTAGACGGGGTGGGTCGGGTCGTAGGAGTCGACGGCGTGGGTACGGTCGGTGCCGATCAGCGGGTCGGCCAGGTAGTCCGGCGTGGCCGAGGCGAACATGTCCTGGCGGGCGTCTTTGTCCCCGCCGGGGCCGGTGAAGCCCTGCTCGTCGCCGGAGTAGACGACCGGCTGGCCGCGGGTGAGGAACATCAGCTCGTGGGCGAGGAGGTCCTCGCGCACCTGGGTGGCCGGGTCGCCGCCGGCGGAGCGGATGAACGAACCGATCCGGCCCATGTCGTGGTTGCCGAGGAAGGTGGGCAGCCGGCGGGCGTCGGTACCGGCGGTGGTGTAGAGCGCGTCGTCGGCGTACAGGCCGGCCAGCCCGGCCGCCGAGCCGCCCCGCGCGGCGTAGTCGGCCGCCGCCGCCTGGAACGGGAAGTCGAGCGTGGCCGGCAGCCGGCCGCGGCGCACGTACGTGGAGGTCGTCTCCGGGTCGGCGCTATACACCTCGCCGAACATGAAGAAGTCCGGCCTGCCGGCCTTCTTCGCGGCTGCCGTCACGCCGGCGGTGAACTGCGGCCAGAACGGCAGGTCGACGTGCTTGACGGTGTCGATGCGGTACCCGTCGACACCGGCCCGGCCGATCCAGCCGGAGTAGATGTCGGTCATGCCGCGGACCACCTCGGGCCGCTCGGTCCACAGGTCGTCGAGGCCGAAGAAGTCGCCGTACTCGGCGCTCTCACCAGCGAAGGTGGAGTCGCCCCGGTTGTGGTACATGGTCGGGTCGTTGAGCCAGTCGGGCTGCTTGAGGTGCGCCTTGTCCGCGGGTACCCGCGGCTGGCGCGGGAACGTGTGCACGTCGACCGTCGGGAACCCGTGCGCGCCGTCGGCGTACGCGCTGTCGTCGAACGGGTGGCCGGCGGCGTCGGTGTACGGCGCGTCGGCCTTGCTGACGTAGCCGTGCTGGTCGGCGGTGATGACGTCGGCGGTGTGGTTGGTGATGATGTCGAGGTAGACCTTCATCCCGCGCCGGTGCGCGCCGGCGACCAGCGCCTTCAGGTCCGCCTCGGTGCCGAAGTGCGGGTCGACGCGGGTGAAGTCGGTGATCCAGTACCCGTGGTAGCCGGCCGAGTCGCCCTCCACCGGGTCGTTGGTGAAGATCGGCGCGAGCCAGATCGCGGTGGTACCCAGGCCCTTGATGTAGTCGAGCTTTCCGGTGACACCCTTGAGGTCGCCGCCGTGGTAGAAGCCCTTGTCCGTCGGGTCGTACCCGGTGGTGGTGCGGTCGCCGGTCAGGCCGCCGCGGTCGTTGCCGGGGTCGCCGTTGGCGAAGCGGTCGGGCAGCGCGAAGTAGAACTGCTCGGCGCGGCCGCGGGTGCTCGCGGCGTCCGCGAGGGAGGCCATCGCGGGCTCGCGGTCCCAGCTCGGTACCCCGGCGCCGTCGAGGGTCGGCGCGGTCCGGCGCTCGGGTACCGGAACGGCCGCCGCCGTCGCGGTGGTGACCAGGTTCATGCCCAGCACGCAGCAGAGGGCGAGGAGGGCGGATCGGGAGAGCTTCATCGGCGCGTGTGCCTTCCTCGATGGGATGGGCTGGCCGCAACGTATCGGCTTCCGCAAATTTCAGCAAGAGACTGCAAGAAGGTCGTCCCCGGCGGGATCGCACGCCGTCGAGAACCGAACCGCTCCGCGCGAACGTCTGTCCGGGCATGAGACGCGGATCCCCACCACCGGGCGAGGCGGACGAGGCGGCGCTGCTGCGCCGGGTCGCCCGCGGCGACCGGGCGGCCTTCGACGAGCTGTACCGGCGCACGTCCCCGTGGCTGGCGGTCCGGCTGCGCCGGCGCTGCGGCGACGACGACCTCGTCGCCGAGGTCATGCAGGACACGTACCTGGCGGTGTGGCGGTCCGCGGCCGGCTTCGCCGGCGCCCGTACCGGCGGCAGCGCGGTGGGCTGGCTCTGGACCATTGCCGCGCACCGCCTCGTCGACGCGTTCCGGCGGCGGGCCCGCGACGGTCGGGTACCGCCCCCGGCCCTCGCGCCCGCGACCGTACCCGCCGCCGAGGACGAGGTGCTGGCCGCCGGCGTCGGCGACGAGGTGGGCGAGGCGCTGCGCCGGCTGGCGCCCGAGCTGCGCCAGGTGCTGCAGGCGATGGTGCTCGACGGGCTGACCACCCGGGAGACCGCGCTGCTGCTCGGAGTGCCGGAGGGAACGGTGAAGACCCGCGCCCGCCGGGCGCGGCTCGCACTGCGGGAGGCGCTGTCATGAGGATCCATCCGGACCCGGCGGACGGCGGCGCGCACGCCTCGCCGGAGCTGCTGGAGCGGTACGTCACCGGCGACGCGCGCGTCGACCCGGACGTGGTATGGGCGCTCGAGGTCCACTTGGAGTCCTGCCCGGAGTGCCGGCAGCGGCTCGCAACCACGCTGCACCGGCGGGATTCCGCGGCGACCGCGCTGCTGGAACGGGTCCGGGCGGGCGTGGACGCGCGCGTCGCCGGCGACGCCGCGCACGCCGGCACCACCGGCCGGGACCGCCGGCACCGACCGGTACGCACCCGGGCGCTGCGGTGGGCGACCCCGGCCGTGGCGCCGTGGCTGGCCACCACGGTGCTGGTGGTACTGACGGCGGTCGGCTTCGACCTGGTGACGGCGGACGAGGGCGGCCGGACCCCCTCGCTGGTCCTGCTGCTCGCCCCCGTACTGCCGCTGCTGGGGGTGGCGGCCGCCTGGCGGCCCGGGCTCGACCCCGCTCACGAGCTGGTCGCCGCCACCCCACGGGCCGGGCTGTACCTGGTGTTCCGGCGCACCCTCGCCGTGCTGGCCGTCGTCATGCCGGTCCTGGTCGTGGCGGGCCTGGCGGTCGGCACCTCACCGGCGCGGTGGCTACTGCCCTGCCTGGCGTTCACCACCGGCGCCCTGGCCCTCGGCGAGATCGTCGGCCTGGCCCGGGCCGCGGCGGGGCTCGCGATCGGCTGGGCGGCGGTGGTGGTGCTGCCCAGCCTGGCGACAGCGCGGCCACCGGCCGTCCTGGACACGACCAGCCTGCCCGCGTGGGCCGCGCTCACCGCCGTCACCTCGGTCCTGCTGATCATCCGCCGGGACGCCTACACCCGGCTGCCCGGTGGGCGCTGAACCGCACCCGCCGACAGGCACACATCGACGACAAGGAGAACTGGATGGTACGCGCGGTGAGCACCGCGGAGACCGCCCCGACGGCGTACGCCTGGCAGGTCCGCGCCGCGGGCCTGCGGGTACGGGCCGGCCGACGGATGGCCGTCGACGGGCTGGACCTGTCGCTGGGCACGGGCGTACACGGCCTGCTCGGGCCGAACGGCGCCGGCAAGACCACGCTGATGCGGGCCCTCGCCACGGTGCTGCGCCCGGCCGGCGGTGAGCTGGAACTGCTGGGCCAGCCGGCGGGTGGACGCCTCGACCTGCGCGCGGTCCGCCGCGCGATCGGGTACCTGCCACAGGAGTTCGGCTTCTACCGGCGGTTCACCGTACGGGAGTTCGTCGAGTACATGGCGTGGCTCAAGGAGATGCCGGGGCGTGACATCCCCGGGGCGGTGCAGCGCGCCGTCGACCGGGTCGGCCTGACCGACCGCGCCGACGACCGGCTCAAGACCCTCTCCGGCGGGATGCTGCGCCGCGCCGGGATCGCCCAGGCGATCGTCAACGACCCGCGGATCCTGCTGCTCGACGAGCCCACCGTGGGCCTCGACCCGGAGCAGCGGCTGGACTTCCGGGCGCTGCTGCGCGAGCTCGGCACCGACAGCTGCGTGGTGGTCTCCACCCACCTCGTCGAGGACGTCGCCGCCGCCTGCACCGACGTGGTACTCATCGAGTCCGGCCGGCTGGTGTTCCAGGGCACGCCGGCCGACCTGGACGCCGCCGGGGCCACCGGCGACGGCACCGGCGACAGCCGGGCCGAGCGCGGGTACACCGTCCTGCTGCGCCGGTACCGGGCGGCCGGTGATGCCCGGTGAACGCCCGGATCCTGCGGATCGAGCTGCGCCGGTCGGCCGCCCGGTGGGCGGCGCTCGCCGTCGCGGCAGTCGGCACCGCACTGCTGTACCTCGTCGTCAACTCCTGGGGCGGTGCCTGGCTGCCGCTCGCGGCGGACCAGCGCGAACAGCTGTACGTGGTCTGGCCGGTGGCGCTCGGGGCGGGCGCCTGGCAGGCCCGCCGCGAGTCCCGGGCCCGCATCGGCGAACTGCTGGCCACCACCCCCCGGCCCCGCTGGCAGCGGGTGGCGCCGACCGCGGTCGCCCTGGCGCTCGGTGCCGTCGCCGGGTACCTGGCCATGTTCGCCGCCGGGGCGGCTCAGGTCGCGCCCGCCGCCAGCTACTTCCCGGCCGGCTCGCTGCTGGTCGTGGCGGTCGGCGCCCTCACCATGGTCGGCGCGGTCTGGCTGGGGATGGCGATCGGCAGCCTGCTGTCGACGCCGCTGACGCCACCTGCGCTGACGGTCGGCGGCTTCGCGGTGCTGATGGGGGTACCGACCGTCCTGCGCAGTCTCCACCCCCGCGACCCGGGCGACCTGCCGGGCGCGACGCTGCTGTCACCGGTGCTGACCCCGCCCCTCACCGACTTCTACGCCGTCACCACCAGGGTCGGCCTGGTCCAACTGGTGTGGTTCACCGCGCTGGCGGCGACCGCGTTCGGCCTGTACGCGGCGGCCACCCGCCGTACCCGGCTGGCGGCGCTCGCGCCGTCGGTGCTCGGCGCCGTGCTGGCGCTGGCCGTCTTGCCAACGACTGCCGACGCCGCCTACGTGCCCGACCCCGGTGCGTACGCGCCGGTCTGCGACCCGGGGCCGCCCCGGGTCTGCGTCGCCAGGGTGCACGCCACCGCCCTGGCCGACCTGCGCGCACCGGCCCGCCAGGCGCTGGCGGCCCTGGCCGCGAAGCTACCCGGCGCACCCACCACCGTGGCCGAGGCCCGGAACTGGTGGATCGAGAAGCACCTCGATCCCCAGCGCCCCGACACGGTGCTGGTGGACCTGAACCCCGACGCCGACGGCCGGCTCGGCTCGCCCCGCGAGCTGCTGTGGGAGCTGGTCGACGGGGCCGGCACCCGAGCCTGCAGCACCATTTTCGACAGCGCCGAGCCGGACGCGGTCGCCCGGCACCACGCCGCCCGGCTGGCCGCCGCGGCGTGGCTGCTCGACCAGGCGCCCCCGGCGGACGCGTACCACGCGGCGCAGGCCCGGCAGGCCTGGGAGACCCTGCGTACGCTGCCCGCCGACGAGCAGCTGTCCCGCGTGGCGGCGCTCCGCGCGTCCGCGCTGGCCTGCGACGGCCGGGACCTGCTCGACGTGCTGGTCGGCACGGGGTCACGATGAGGTGGCTGGTGCTGTACGTGCGGTCCCGGCGGATCCCCGCGGCGACCGGGGCCGTGCTGGTCACCGCCGCCGCCCTGGCCTCGCTCGCCCGGGCGGTCCATGATCCTGACGCCCGGCTGGCGATGACGGCGCTGGCGGTCGCGGCCTGCGCCACCGTCGTCGGCCCGGGGCTGGCCGGCGCCGACCCGGACCTCGACCGCACCGCGGGCGTCGCCTGGCCATCCCGCCGCGCCGGGCACCTGGTCGCCGCCGCGGCGGCCGTGGCCGCCGCCGTCCTGGCCGCCGTCGCGCTGGCCGGCGCCGGGACGGTCGGTGGCTGGGTGGTCACCCGCGATGTCGCCGGCCTGACCGGACTCACCGGCCTCGTCGCCGCCGCCGTCGGTGCCGGCCGGGCCTGGATGGCCCCGGTCGCCGCGGCGGTGCCCGGCGTGCTGTTCGGCGCGACGGGCGGTGGCTGGCACCGGGAGGTGCTCACCTGGGTGGCCCAGCCGTCGGGTACCACCTCGGCCACGGTCACCGCGGCCGTCCTCGGCGTGGCCGGCCTCCTCGCGTACGGGGTTCGCGGCGCCCGCCGCTGACCGCGCCCCGGCCCGCCACCGTCCACCGTGGTCCGCGCCGTGACGACTCGTGGTCCGCGCCGTTATGACGTCGGCCGATCGCGACACGTTCACGATGTGACGATCATCAGCTTGCGGCACATAACAAGACGGACGTACGGTTTTCTTGATAGGACACGCCGGGGTGACCCGGCTCAGCCGGCCGACCCCACCTGCGGGACACTGCTAGCCGACCAACCTTGACGCGAGGAGTACACGTGGCCAGCCTCGACTCGTTTGGCGCCCGGAGCCAGCTAGGCGTCGGTGACGCCAGCTACGAGATCTACAAGATCAGTCAGGTGGAGGGATCGGCGCGACTGCCGTACAGCCTCAAAATCCTGCTGGAGAACCTGCTGCGCACCGAGGACGGCGCGAACATCACCGCCGACCACATCCGGGCCCTCGGCGGGTGGGACCCCGACGCCGACCCGAGCGTGGAGATCCAGTTCACCCCGGCGCGGGTACTGATGCAGGACTTCACCGGCGTGCCCTGCGTGGTCGACCTCGCCACGATGCGCGAGGCGGTGCGCGACCTCGGCGGCGACGCCACGAAGGTCAACCCGCTCGCCCCGGCCGAGCTGGTCATCGACCACTCCGTCATCGCCGACCTGTTCGGTCGCGAGGACGCCTTCGTGCGCAACGTCGAACTGGAGTACCAGCGCAACCAGGAGCGCTACCAGTTCCTGCGCTGGGGCCAGACCGCGTTCAACGAGTTCAAGGTCGTCCCGCCGGGCACCGGCATCGTGCACCAGGTCAACATCGAGTACCTGGCCCGCACGATCATGACCCGCAACGGCGTGGCGTACCCGGACACCGTGGTCGGCACCGACTCGCACACCACCATGGTCAACGGCCTGGGCGTGCTCGGCTGGGGCGTCGGCGGCATCGAGGCCGAGGCCGCGATGCTCGGCCAGCCGGTCAGCATGCTCATCCCCCGGGTCGTCGGCTTCAAGCTGCACGGCGAGATGCCCGAGGGCACGACCGCCACCGACCTCGTGCTCACGATCACCGAGATGCTCCGCCAGCACGGCGTGGTCGGCAAGTTCGTCGAGTTCTACGGTCCCGGCGTGGCCGCCGTCCCGCTGGCCAACCGGGCGACCATCGGCAACATGAGCCCCGAGTACGGCTCCACCGTCGCGATCTTCCCGATCGACGAGGAGACCGTGCGGTACCTGCGCCTGACCGGCCGGTCGGCCGAGCAGGTCGCGCTGGTCGAGGCGTACGCCAAGGAGCAGGGCCTCTGGCACGACCCGGCGGCCGAGCCGGTCTACTCCGAGCGGCTCGAACTCGACCTGTCGACCGTCGAGCCGTCCCTGGCCGGCCCGAAGCGCCCGCAGGACCGGGTGCCGCTACTGTCGGCCAAGACCCTCTTCCGCGCCGCGCTCAAGGACTACGTGAAGGCGCCGGTGCCCGGCCCGGTCGAGGCGGCGCAGAACGGCGTCGCCGGCAAGGCCGACGAGGCCAGCGCCGAGTCGTTCCCGGCCAGCGACTCCCCCGCCGTGGGCACGGTGTCGGACCCGGCCGACAAGCCGCATGACCTCATCTCGGCCGCGGTCGGCGCCGCCGGCCGGCCGTCCAAGCCGGTGGAGGTCACCCTCGCCGACGGCAGCCGGTTCGAACTCGACCACGGCGCCGTGGTGATCGCCGCGATCACCTCCTGCACCAACACGTCCAACCCGCACGTCATGCTCGGCGCCGCGCTGCTGGCCAAGAAGGCCGTCGACCGGGGGCTGACCCGCAAGCCGTGGGTCAAGACCACCCTCGCGCCCGGCTCGAAGGTCGTCATGGACTACTACGAGCGCGCCGGCCTGACGCCCTACCTGGAGAAGCTCGGCTTCAACCTGGTCGGGTACGGCTGCACCACCTGCATCGGCAACTCCGGCCCGCTGCAGGACGAGATCAGCGCCGCGATCAACGACAACGACCTGACCGCGGTCAGCGTGCTGTCGGGCAACCGCAACTTCGAGGGCCGGATCAACCCGGACGTGAAGATGAACTACCTGGCCTCGCCGCCGCTGGTGGTTGCGTACGCCCTCGCCGGCACGATGGACATCGACCTGGCCAACGAGCCGCTGGGTACCGGCAGCGACGGCCAGCCGGTGTACCTGCGCGACATCTGGCCGAGCGCCCACGAGATCGAGGACGTGGTCGCGTCCGCCATCGCCAGCGAGATGTTCTCGCGCGACTACGCCGACGTGTTCGCCGGCGACGAGCGCTGGCGGTCGCTGCCCACCCCGACCGGGAACACCTTCGAGTGGGCGGACGAGTCCACGTACGTGCGCAAGCCCCCGTACTTCGAGGGCATGCCCGCGCAGCCGGCGGCGGTGTCGGACATCGCGGGCGCCCGGGTGCTCGCCAAGCTCGGCGACTCGGTGACCACCGACCACATCTCGCCGGCCGGCTCGATCAAGGCCGACTCCCCCGCCGGGAAGTACCTGAGCGAGCACGGCGTGGACCGGCGCGACTTCAACTCGTACGGGTCGCGGCGCGGCAACCACGAGGTGATGGTCCGGGGCACGTTCGCCAACATCCGGCTGCGCAACCAGCTCGTCCCGGGTGTCGAGGGCGGCTTCACGGTCAACCACCTCACCGGCGAGCAGACCACCATCTACGACGCCTCGGTGGCCTACGCCGAGGCCGGCGTACCGCTGGTGATCCTGGCCGGCAAGGAGTACGGCTCCGGCTCGTCGCGCGACTGGGCGGCCAAGGGCACCATGCTGCTCGGGGTGAAGGCGGTCATCGCCGAGAGCTACGAGCGCATCCACCGGTCGAATCTGATCGGCATGGGCGTGCTGCCGCTGCAGTTCCCGGCCGGCGAGAACGCCGAGTCGCTCGGCCTGACCGGTACCGAGACGTTCACGATCTCCGGGATCGAGGCGCTCAACGCCGGCACCACCCCGCGGGCGGTGACCGTCAGCACCGACACCGGCCTCCAGTTCGACGCCGTGGTGCGCATCGACACCCCCGGTGAGGCCGACTACTACCGGCACGGCGGCATCCTGCAGTACGTGCTGCGCCGTATGCGCGGCGCCCGTGGCGGGCAACCAGCCCGCGACGGGGACCCTGCCCGCGCGCGGAGCGCCTAGCATCGATCCACATGAGCGCACCGACGACATCCGTGACAGCACCGACGACGCCCGCCGGGCCGCCCCGCGGCGCCCGGCTGCTCGCCGCGGCCATGCTGGCGGCGCCCCTGGGGTATCTGGGCGCGCTGTGCCTGTACGCCGTCGCGCGTACCCACGCCACCCACGCCGAGCTGTTGACCGAACCGGTCGACCCGAAGGACTTCGTACCGGGGTGGCTGCTCCCCGGGTACGTCCTGGTGTTCCTGGCGGTCACGTACGGGCAGCTGCCCGCGCTGCTGCTCCTGCTGGCGGGCGCCCCGCACCTGGCCGTACCCCGGGTGCGGGCCCGTCGAGGCACCTGGTGGCTGGTCCTGGTCGCGGCGCTGGCGACCTGCGCCTACCTGGTCGTGTCGGTCACCCCGTTCGGGTTCGCCCTGAACCAGTGGATCCTGGACTGACCGACCGCCGTAACGCGCCGTGTGGAACGCTTGACGACATGGACGAGAACTCGATCCTCGAGCACATCCACCACCTGGTCGACGAGGAGCGCACGCTCCGGTCGCGGGTGATGGCCGGCGAGTTGTCCTCCGACGAGGAGCAGGCCCGGCTCCGCCAGGTCGAGAAGTCGCTCGACCAGTTGTGGGATCTCATGCGCCGGCGGCGCGCGGCCCGTCACCGCGGCGACGACCCGGACGCCGAGACGGCGCGCCCGACCGACGAGGTCGAGGGCTACCTCCAGTAACCGTCCACTCGCGCCAACCGTCAGGCGAAGGGGAGTCCGACCGGAGTCGGGCTCCCCTTCGCGTCGTCGCGTTATAACCGGTCAAATCGTTTTGATGGTGTGCGAGGATGTCGACGTCACCGTCCACCGGCGTCACCGACGAGGAGACATCCGTGAGTTCCGCCATCAGCTGCGTCACCGTCGACTGCGCCCGGCCGTACGAGCTGGCCGGCTTCTGGAGTCAGGTCACCGGCTTCCCCATCCACCCCGACAACCGGCCCGACGACGACGAGGTCGGGCTGACCCCGCCCGACGGCCACCCGATGCTGCTGTTCATCCGGGTACCCGAGGGCAAGACGGTCAAGAACCGCCTGCACCTCGATCTCCGCCCGAACGGGCGTACCCGCGACGCGGAGGTCGAACGGCTGCTCGCCCTCGGCGCGCGCCAGGTCGACGACCGGCGCACGCCCGACGGCAAGGGCTGGGTCGTCCTGGTCGACCCGGAGGGCAACGAGTTCTGTGTCGAGCGCAGCGCGGCCGAGCGCGTCGACGGCTGACCGTCCCCCTATCCGCGATCGTGGACAGGTGGACCGCTTACGCCCCGCCTACCACCGGTCCACCTGTCCACGATCGCAAACGTCACCTCAGCAGCGCCGCAACCGGTTGACTACTCGACGCCCATCAGGACGGCCAGTGCCTCGACCGCGTTGTCGACCGTGCGGGTCGGCGCGAACCGGGGCTCCTGCCACGTCCGACCCCGGTTGAGCCAGATGCTCGGCGCGCCGATGGCCTCGGCGCCGCCGATGTCGGCCTCGGGCGCGTCCCCGATCAGCCACGCGCCCCGCAACCGGACCCGGGCCCGCTCCGCGGCGATGCCGAAGATGCGGGGGTTGGGCTTGCGGCAGCCGGCCTCCTCGGAGATGACCCAGGCGGCGAGGTAGCGGTCCAGGCCGGTCCGGCGCAGCTTCTCCTCCTGCAACCGGGTCTCGCCGTTGGTGACCACCACCGGCACCCAGCCGGAGTCCTCGGCGATGCCGAGGGCGCAGGCGACCAACGGGTCGAGGCGCAGCCGCTCCAGCAGGCCCTCCCGAACGATCTCCACCAGGTCGATGGACGGGATGCGCAGCCGGTACCGCTCCTGGATCGCGTCGGCCAGGTCCCACGCCGGGGTCATGCCGTCGGCGTCGACCGACAGCAGCCAGTCGAGGTCGTACTCCGGGGCGCCGATCTTGTCCAGAAAATCCCGTCCCCACGCGCGAAAGGCCCCGTCGCGGTCGATGAGCGTGTTGTCGAGGCTGAGTAGCAACAGGGGCACGCCGGGGACCCTACGTCACGGTATCGGTTCCCTGACAGTACCCATCCGGCGCCGATCTCGGCAACGCGTCGCCATACCGGGGCGGCGACGTCCCGACCGCCGCCTCACGACGCCCCACCAGCGCCCGGCAACGCCCCACCAGCGCCCGGCAACGCCCGACGACGCCCTACCGGTGCCCCCGCGGTGATCGCCCGGAACACGTGACGATCGCCCGGGAAATTGCACGAGACGGGGCCCTGCTGTCACGATCGATCCGTGCCCAGGGTGAGTCAGGATCAGCTTGACGCGCGCCGACGCGAGATTCTCGCCGGCGCCCGGACCTGCTTCGCCCGTCACGGGTACGAGGGCGCCACCGTGCGCCGGCTCGAGGACGAGATCGGGCTGTCCCGCGGCGCGATCTTCCACCACTTCCGCGACAAGGAGTCGCTGTTCCTGGCCGTCGCCGAGGACGACGCCGCCACGATGGTGGCCACCGTCGCCGAACACGGCCTGGTCCAGGTCATGCGGGACCTGCTCGCCCGGGCCGCCGAGCCTCCCGTGGAGGCGACCGGCGAGCCGGAGGTGGCCGGCTGGCTCGGCACCCAGTTGGAGGTGTCCCGCCGGCTGCGCACCGATCCGGAGTTCGCTAAGCGGTGGGCGGCCCGGTCTGAGGCGATCTCCGCGGCCACCCGGGAGCGGCTCAACCGCCAGCGCGAGGCCGGTGTGCTGCGCGCGGACGTACCCGTCGACGTGCTCGCCCAGTTCCTCGAACTGGCCTACGACGGCCTGGTGCTGCACCTGGGGACCGGGCGCCCCGCCGACGACCTGGAGTCGGTGCTGGACCTGGTCGAGGAGACCGTCCGGCGACGCGGCTGAGCCGCCTGCGGTCCGCCGACCAGTCCGCGTCCGCCGGTCCGGCGTGGCCGTCGTCGTTCTCGTCCTCGGGTGGGCGTGGCGGATACCGGCGCCTGTCCTCGGACGGCGCCTTCCCTAGGATTCAGGAATGGACCTTGGACTCGCTGACCGGGTGTACGTACTGACCGGCGCCTCCCGCGGCCTCGGCTTCGCCACCGCGCAGTGCCTCGTGGCCGAGGGCGCGCGGGTGGTCATCTCGTCGCGCCAGGGCGGTGAGGTGGCGGAGGCCATGGAGCGCCTCGGCGCCCCCGACCGCGTCGCCGGCCTCGACGCGGACCTGCGCGACCCGGAGACCCCCGCCCGCCTGGTCGACCTGGCGTACGAGCGGTTCGGGCGCCTCGACGGCGCGCTGGTCTCGGTCGGCGGGCCGCCACCCGGCTCCGCGCTGCGGGTCGGTGACGCGCAGTGGCTGGCGGCGTTCGAGACCATCTTCCTCGGCGCGGTCCGCATGGCGCGTACCGTCGCGGACCGCCTCGACTCCGGTGGCGCGATCGGCTTCGTGCTGTCCACCTCGGTCCGCCAGCCGATCCCGGGCCTGGGCATCTCCAACGGGCTGCGACCGGGCGTCGCCGGCGCCGCCAAGGACATGGCCGACGAGCTGGGCCCGCGCGGCATCCGGGTGGTGAGCCTCCTGCCCGGCCGGGTGCTGACCGACCGCAACAAGGAGCTGTTCGCCGCGACCGGGAACCCCGAGAAGGCCCGGGCGGAGGCGGAGGCGCAGATCCCGCTGCGCCGCATGGCCGAGCCGGAGGAGTTCGGCCGGGTCGCGGCGTTCGTCCTCTCGCCGGCGGCGAGCTACCTCACCGGCCTCACCCTGCCCGTCGACGGCGGCGCGCTGCGCCCCTACTGATCCACGAACTCGGGCGTGCCGCCGGCGGCCACCACCGGCGGCACGGCGACGTCGGCGGTCAGCGGACGCGGCGAGTCGGCCACCGCGAACTGGGTGCGGTACAGCTCGGCGTAGAGCCCACCGGCGGCCACCAGCTCGTCATGGGTACCGTGCTCGACCACCAGGCCCTTGTCCATGACGAGGATCTGGTCGGCGTCGCGCACCGTCGACAGCCGGTGGGCGATCACCAGCGCGGTACGGCCGGTGAGCGCCTCGGTGAGGGCCCGCTGCACCGCGGCCTCGGACTCGGAGTCCAGGTGCGCCGTCGCCTCGTCCAGGATCACGATCGACGGGGCCTTCAGCAGCAGCCGCGCGATCGCGATGCGCTGCTTCTCGCCGCCGGAGAACCGGTACCCGCGCTCCCCCACCACGGTCTCCAGGCCGTCGGGCAGCTCGCGGACCAGGTCGCCGACCTGGGCCCGGTCCAGCGCGGCCATGAGCTCCTCGTCGGTGGCGCCGGGCCGGGCGTAGCGCAGGTTCTCGGCGATGGTCTCGTGGAACAGGTGCGAGTCCTGGGTGACCACGCCGATCGTGTCGCGCAGCGACTCCAGCGTGGCGTCCCGCACGTCGACGTCACCGACCAGCACGCTGCCGGCGGTCACGTCGTAGACGCGCGGCAGCAGCATCGCGGTGGTGGACTTGCCGGCGCCCGACGGGCCGACGAGGGCCACCATCTGCCCCGGCTCGACGGTGAACGACACCCCGCGCAGCACCGGGTCGCTCCTGGTCCGGTCGAGGGCGGCGACGTCCTCCAGGGACGCCAGCGACACCTCCGCCGCGCTGGGGTACGTGAAGTGCACGTCGCGGAACTCGACCCGGCCGGTACCGGCCGGGACCGGGCGGGCGTCCGGCTTCTCCGCGATGCCCGGGGTGAGGTTGAGCACCTCGAACACCCGCTCGAACGACACCAGCGCGCTCATCACGTCCACGCGCACGTTCGACAGCGCGGTCAGCGGGCCGTACAGCCGGGTGAGCAGCAGCGCCAGGGTGACGACGGTGCCGGCGCTGAGCGCGCCCCGCACCGCCAGCCAGCCGCCCAGACCGTAGGTCAGCGCCTGGGCCAGCGACGCGACCAGCAGCATCGCCACGAAGAAGGTGCGGCTGTACATGGCCGACTCGATGCCGATGTCGCGTACCCGCGCGGCCCGCTCGCCGAAGCGCGCCGCCTCGGCGTCGGGGCGGCCGAACAGCTTCACCAGCAGCGCGCCCGCCACCCCGAACCGCTCGGTCATCGTGGCGTTCATCTTCGCGTCGAGCTGGTACGACTCGCGGGTGATCGTGGCCAGCCGCTGGCCGATCCGCCGCGCCGGCAGCACGAACACCGGCAGCAGCACCAGGGACAGCACGGTGATCTGCCAGGACAGGGTGAACATCACGCCGGCGGTGAGCACGAGCTGGATGACGTTGCTGACGACCCCGGACAGGGTCGAGGTGAAGGCCCGCTGGGCGCCCAGCACGTCGTTGTTGAGCCGGCTGACCAGCGCGCCGGTCTGGGTACGGGTGAAGAACTGCAACGGCATGCGCTGGACGTGGTCGTACACCCGGGTGCGCAGGTCCAGGATGATCCCCTCGCCGATGCGCGCCGAGTACCACCGCTGGGCCAGCGAGAGCAGCGCGTCGGCGACCGCGAGCCCCGCGATCCACAGGGCGGTACGCACGACCGCCTGCGCCGCGCCCCCGCCGCCGTGGGTGATCTGGTTGACCACGCGTCCGGCCAGTACCGGCGTGGCGACCCCGATGCCCGCGGCCAGCACGACGGTGATCAGGAACACGGTGATGTCGCGCCGGTACGGTCGGGCGAACGCGAGCACGCGGCGCGCCGTCTCCCGCCCCACGGTGCGGCCGGAGAGGTCACCCTCCCGCCGCATCGAGCGCAGCATCTCCCAGCCGCCCATGCCACCCATCGGGCCCACCGGCACACCTCCGCGTCGCGCCCGCATGCCAGTTGCCGCGGACGGCAACGACAACGACCGGTGTGAGCGCTTTCTTCCCGGCCGTCCAGCGCAGGTTACGCGCCGGCCGGAACTGTTCGTCACCGGCCGGGGCGGTCGCTCGTCACCGCGACCACCCCGGCCGGAGGTCATCCGTCGGTGCGCAGGCGTGAGCCACCCGCCGACACCCGCGGGTGAGCCGGCAGGAGAACTTACTCGCCGACGCCCGCGAGATCGCGCATACGGCGGATCTGGGCGGCCCGCTCGGCCGCTTCCTGCTCGGCGAACCCGCGGCCGGTGGCCGCGGCGATCAGCGCCTTGATCTCGATCACCGCGTCGCGGTTCCCGGCGAGCACGGCGGCGGTCAGGTCGGCCACCGCCCCGTCGAGATCGGCCCGGCCGACGACCAGGTTGGCCAGCCCGATCCGTTCCGCCTCGGACGCGCCCACCCGACGGCCGGTCACGCACAGTTCGAGCGCCCGGGAGTACCCGACGAGTTCGACCAGACGCTTGGTGCCGGTCAGGTCGGGGACCAGGCCCAGCTTGACCTCGGCCATGCTGAACGACACGTCGTCGCTGACGACACGGAAGTCACACGCGAGCGCGAGTTGGAAACCCGCCCCGATCGCGTGCCCGTGCACCGCCGCGATCGTGATCAGATCGGGCCGGCGCAGCCAGGAGAACCCTTCCTGGTAGAACGCGATCCGCTGGCGTGCCTGCTCCGGCGGAAGGCGCACGAGATCGACGAACGAGCCGCTGGGCGCGGGCGGCTCACCCGCGCCGGCGACGTCGCTGGCGGTGCCGCGGCCGGCCGTGGCCGGACCTTCCGCGCCGCCCGTGGCCGTGCCCCCCGACGCCCCGCCACCCGGCGTAAGCGCTCCGGCCACCGACAGGTCGAGACCTGCCGAGAATGCTCGTCCCTCACCGCGTACCACGACGACGCGCACGTCGCCCGGCAACTCCCGCGCGAAGTCGCGGAGAGCCGCCCACATGTCCGGTGTCTGCGCGTTGAGGACGTCGGGCCGGCACAACGTGACCGTCGCTACCGGCCCCTCGCGTTCGAGCCGTACTCCGACTGGCGAATTCGCCGTCGTATTCTGCTGCCCGGTCACGCCTTCTTCCGCCGACGCGCTCCGCCGCGCTGGCGCAGCTGAACTCCGGACTCCGTGAGAACACGGTGCACGAAGCCGTACGAACGACCGGTCGACGAAGCCAGCGCACGGATGCTCTCACCGCTCGTGTAACGCTTCACGAGATCCTTGGCGAGCGTCTGGCGTTCGGCTCCGACGATCCGGCGACCCTTCTCGGTGCTGGTGGTGGTGGCGGTGGCTGCCATGTTGATTCCTCACGTCCCAGACTGAGCGGTTGGTGCGGTCTCACCTATTAGACCGCCTCAGGCGATCATGCGCCAGATATCGACCTCGCGCCAACCGACACGCACATCCGTGTCGGGTACCCGATACCGTGATGGTCCGTGATACACAAAGCGGAGGTCGAGGCGGCCACCGGCGCGCCGACGCCGCCGGTATGGTCGCCCGTACCGACACCGAGATCGTGGCGGGACGCCCTCGGTTGGGGTGTCCTCGCGCTGGCCGGCCTCGCCCTGACCGCGCTGGCGGTACGCGCCGGTGCGCAACTGGGCACGGCCAGCGCCCCGTTCCTCGGCCGGTACCGGCTGCAGATCGGCCCGGCCAGCCTCCTCGCCCCGGCCGTCGCCGTCGGCGTCATCGCCCTCGCCTCGGGTGGCCGGCTCGACCGGGTACGGTGGCCGCTCGTCCTCGGCTGGTCCTACCTCGCGGCGTTGAGCTGGGCGCTGGCCCTGGCGCTCGTCGACGGAGCGGCCGGGCTCACCCGCGCGCTCAGCTCGCCCGACGAGTACCCGGCCGACCTGGCCGCGGTCGGCGAGTACCCGGCCCACTTCATCCGGCACTTCACCGCGCACGCCGACCAGCTCTCGGTGGCCGCGCGCGGGCACCCACCGGGGCCGGTGCTGCTGCTGTGGGCCCTGCACCACGTGGGCGTCCGGGACAACCTGACCCTCGGTCTGCTGATCACCGCGCTGGGCACGCTCGCCGTCCCGCTGGTCCTGGCCGCGGTCAGGGGCGCCTGCGGGGAGACGGCCGCCCGCCGCTACCTTCCGGTGCTGGTGCTGGCGCCGTACGCGGTGTGGACCGCGGTCAGCCTGGACGGCGTCGTCGCGATGCTCGGGGCGGCGATGATCACGGCGGGGGTACACGCCAGCGCGCGGGAGCGTACCGGCCGGCGCGCGGGCGGGTGGGCGGCCGTGGCCGGCCTGCTGGCCGGGGTCGCCGCGCTGTTCTCGTACTCGGTGCCCTGGCTGGGCCTCGGCCTCGTCCTGCTGTACTTCGCCCGCCGCCGTCCGTTCCTCAACCTGGCCAGCGGCCTCGGCGTGCTGGTACCGGTGCTGGCCGTCTCCCACCTGCTGGGCTTCTCCTGGGCCGACGGGCTGGCCGTGGCGCAGGCCGACTGGGCCAGCCGCGTGGAGCCGTACCGGTCCGCGCTGTGGTGGAGCGGGATCAGCCTGGTGGCGTTGCTGCTCGCGGCCGGGCCCCCGCTGTTCGCCAGCCTGCGCAAGGTACGCAACACACCGGCCTGGCCGTTTCTGGTCGGCGCGGGCGTGGCCGTGCTGTTCTCGGTGCTCGCCGGCCTGGCCCGGGGCGGCGTCGAGCACGCCTGGCTGCCCTTCTTCCCGTGGCTCACGGTCGCGGCGGTCGCGCCCGAGCGGCAGGCCGGCCCGCCGGTGCCCGCGCCGCTGTCGCTGGCCGCGCTCGGCGCGGTAGTCGCCGTCGTGGTCGAGGCGGTGCTGGCGACGCCCTGGTGAGACGTGCGGCCGTGGCGGCCGCAGGTGGGATCAGCCAGGGTCACGCTACGTTCTCGGGACAGAACACCTAGGCGAGTTCGACCAGTTCCAGCAGGTCGTCGCTCCAGGCGTCCTCAACCCCGTCGGGCAGCAGGATCGCCCGGTCCGGCTTGAGCGCGCTGACCGCGCCGGGGTCGTGGGTGACCAGCACGATGGCGCCGGGGTAGCGGGCGATGGCGTCGAGCACCTGTTCCCGGCTGACCGGGTCGAGGTTGTTCGTCGGTTCGTCGAGCAGCAGCACGTTCGCGCCCGAGCAGACCAGCGTGGCCAGGGCCAGTCGGGTCTTCTCACCACCGGACAGCACCCCGGCCGGCTTGTTGACGTCTTCGCCGCTGAACAGGAAGGCGCCGAGGATCTTGCGAAGCTCGGTGTCGTTCTGGTCCGACGCTGCCGAGCGCATGTGCTCCAGGATCGTCCGGTCCACGTCGAGGGTCTCGTGCTCCTGGGCGTAGTACCCGATCCGCAGGCCGTGGCCGGGGACGACCTCGCCGGTGTCGGGCTCCAGGTAGCCGCCGAGCATCCGCAGCAGCGTCGTCTTGCCCGCGCCGTTGAGCCCGAGGATCGCCACTCGCGAGCCCCGGTCGACCGCCACGTCCACGTCGACGAAGATCTCCAGCGAGCCGTAGCTCTTGGACAGCCCCCTGGCGGTCAGCGGGGTCTTGCCGCAGGGCGCCGGGGCCGGGAACCGGACCTTGGCCACCTTGTCCGAGACCCGCTCCTCCTCCAGGCCGGACAGCAGCTTCTCGGCACGTTTGGCCATGTTCTGCGCCGCGGTCGCCTTGGTGGCCTTGGCCCGCATCTTGTCGGCCTGTGCCATCAGCGCACCGGCCTTCTTCTCGGCGTTGGCCCGCTCCCGGCGGCGGCGCCGCTCGTCGGTCTCGCGCGCCTCCAGGTACGCCTTCCAGCCGAGGTTGTAAATGTCGATCGTGGACCGGTTGGCGTCGAGGTACCACACCTTGTTGACGACCGCGTCGAGCAGCCCGACGTCGTGGCTGATCACCACGAGGCCGCCCTTGTGCCCGCCGAGGAAGCCGCGCAACCAGGTGATGGAGTCGGCGTCGAGGTGGTTGGTGGGCTCGTCGAGCAGCAGGATGCCGCCACCGGTCTCGCTGGAGTCGCGGAACAGGATCCGCGCCAGCTCGATGCGGCGGCGCTGACCACCGGAGAGTGTGCCCAGCGGCTGCTCCAGCACCCGGTCGGGCAGGCCCAGGTTCGCGCAGATCCGGGCCGCTTCGGCCTCCGCGGCGTACCCGCCCAGGCCGGCGAACTGGTCCTCGAGGGTGCCGTAGCGGCGCAGCAGCGCGTCGCGCTGCGGCGGGGAGCCGGCCAGCTCCACCTCGATCTTGTTCATCTCGGTCATCAGGGCGTCCAGCCCGCGGGCGGACAGCACCCGGTCGCGAGCGGTCTGGGCCAGGTCGCCGGTACGGGGGTCCTGCGGAAGATAGCCGACGGGCCCACGGGACTCGACCGTGCCGCTGTACGGCTGCCCCTCACCGGCGAGGACCTTCAGGGTCGTGGTCTTACCCGCGCCGTTACGGCCGACCAGGCCGATCCGGTCACCCGGCTGGATGCGCAGGGTGGCGTCGGCCAGCAGGATCCGGGCGCCGGCGCGCAGTTCCAGGGCGGAAGCGGTAATCATGCGGGAAAGCTCGCTCTCTCAACGAATCGTCACTGACCGGACACACAGCAACGCCGCCCACTCAAGCCGTCGGCGTGGGACGCTCAAGCGGTCGGCGGGGAACAGGTCAGTCTCTGCGGGCGAGCACGGCAACCAGTGTACCCGCTCCCCCACGCCGGCCCGCACCACGATTATCGACCGGGGTCGTAGGGTACGACCCGGACGCGCGGACCTGTTCCGGTGCAGCGGTGATAGCGGTCATATGCGCGGCAGTCGTCATTTTTGAAGACATGAGCGGCGATCGAGGTCGAGATGGAACTCAACGAGAACGCGGACCTGGATACCAGCCAGGTCGAGGACGCCCGCGGGGCCGGTGGCGGCGGCGGTGGCTTCGGCGGCCTGCCCATCCCGATCGGCGGGGGCGGCATGGGCCTGATCGTCACGATCGTGGTCGTGGTGATCGGCCTGCTGGTCGGCGGCGGCACGCTCGGCCGCAGCATGCTCGGCGGCGGTGGCAGCAGCGGCCAGGGCGACAACAGCTCCCTGGCGCAGAGGTGCGCCACGAGCAACCCCGACCGGTTCAAGAACACCGACTGCCGCAACCTGCTCTACGTCAACTCGATCCAGGCGTACTGGCAGACCGCGTTGCCGCAGACGTTCGGCAAGCAGTACACCCAGGCGCCCACGCACTTCTTCTCCAGCAACGTCACCACCGCCTGCGGACAGGCCGACTCCGGCGTGGGGCCCTTCTACTGCCCCGGCGACAAGAAGGTGTACATCGACCTGAGCTTCTACGACGAGCTGTCCAGCCGGTTCGGCGCCAAGGGTGAGTTCGCGCAGCCGTACGTACTGGCCCACGAGTACGGCCACCACGTGCAGAACCTGCTCGGCACCGAGGCGCAGATGCGCCGCGCGCAGCAGCGCGACCCGAACAACGCCAACGCGTACTCGGTGAAGCTGGAGCTGCAGGCCGACTGTTACGCCGGCGTGTGGACCAACCACGCCACCCAGACCAGGAACGCCAAGGGCCAGGCCCTGTTCACCTCCGTCACCGACTCCGACGTCCGGCAGGCGCTGGACGCGGCCGCCGCGGTCGGCGACGACGCGATCCAGAAGAAGATGGGCGGCGGCGTCGACGAGTCGAAGTTCACCCACGGCTCGTCCGCGGACCGCCAGCGCTGGTTCAACCAGGGTTACTCCAGCGGTGACGCCCGCGCCTGCGACACCTTCGGCAACGGCTAGGCCCTACGCCTGACCGCCGTACGCGGAGTCGGTGGCCCCGGCCGGTCCGGGGCCACCGCGCTGTCCGGGCCCCTCGGACAGGCGGATGCGCACGCTCCGCGCGGCGGTCACGGCCGCCTTCAGCACGGTCAACTTCGGATCGGGTACGTCGAGGAAGCGCCCGGCCCGCAACGGCCGCAACGCCGCCAGGCGGGCGTCGGCGAGCACCTCGTCGACCAGGCGCCGGTCTCCCCCGGTCACGACCGCGTCCAGGTCGCCGACCGCCGGTACCAGCAGCCGCGCCACCACGTCGGCGGTCTCACCGGCGGCGGCGCGGGCCTGGTTGTCGCGGCGGCGGGCGAATCGCTGCTGCGACCAGCCGCCGGCCGCCGTACGGCTCTGCACGTACCGGCTGCCGACCTTCGAGGTGATCAGGTCGGTGCCCGCCGCGACGCCGACACCGAACCCACCCCGGCGTACCAGCAGCAGGCCGAGCCGCCGCGGGCGCAGCGCCTCGGCGACCAGTTCGTCGAGATCGGTCGCGGAGCCGGTGAGCAGGTGACACTCGGCCACCTCGCCGTCGGCGGCGCGCATCTCCAGACCGTCGGCGAGTGGCCTCGTCTGGACCTCACCGTGCCGCTCGACGAACCCGGAGAGCCACCGGCCGAGTCGTTCGGGGTCGACCTCGACCCACCGTCCACCACCCGCCGCCGGCCTGCTCACCACAAGCCGACGATAACTGGCACGATCGCCGGATGGATCTCACCCCGCTCGCGCGGACCGTGCTGGACCGCCTTCGCGCCAGCTTCGGCAGCGCCGCCGACGCGGCGAAGGCGGGCCCGATGCGCGCGTACATGCGCGACCAGTTCGCGTTCCTCGGTATCCCGACGCCACAGCGGCGGGCGCTGTCCCGCGAGGTCCTCGCTGGTCTGGCCCGGCCCGACGAGGACGACCTGCGCGCCGCCGCGCACGCGTGCTGGGAACGTCCGGAGCGTGAATACCAGTACTTCGCCTGCGACTGGCTGGCCCGCGACGCTCGCACCTGCTCGCCGGAGTTCCTGGTCACGGCCCGTACCCTCGTCACCACGAAATCGTGGTGGGACACCGTCGACGCGCTCGCCGCCCACCTGGTCGGCCCGATCGTGGCCCGCCACCCGGAGACCGTCGCGACCCTGGACGGGTGGCTGCGCGACGACGATCTGTGGCTCGTGCGTACGGCCATCCTGCATCAGGTGCGTTACCGCGAGCACACCGACGCCGACCGGCTGTTCCGGTACTGTCTGGCCCGGGCGGGGCACCGCGACTTCTTCATCCGCAAGGCGATCGGATGGGCGCTGCGGGAGTACGCGAGGTTCGATCCCGACAGCGTGCGCGCGTTCGTGCGGGCACACGAACGCGTGCTGTCGCCGTTGTCGGTGCGCGAGGCCCTCAGAAACGTCTGAAATCGTGAACGGGTGGGCCGCCCATGGCCGGCCCACCCGCCCAAGATCGTGAAGATCTAAACGTTGAAGCCCAGCGCCCGAAGCTGCTCGCGCCCCTCGTCAGTGATCTTGTCGGGGCCCCACGGCGGCATCCAGACCCAGTTGATCCGGACGTCGTTGACGAGCCCGCCACCCGGGCCGGTACACAGCGCCTGGCGGGCCTGGTCCTCGATCACGTCGGTGAGCGGGCAGGCGGCCGAGGTCAGCGTCATGTCCAGGGTCGCCACGTTCTCGTCGTCGACGTGGATGCCGTACACCAGGCCGAGGTCGACCACGTTGATGCCCAGCTCGGGGTCGACGACGTCCTTCATCGCCTCTTCGACGTCCTCGAGAGCCGCCTTCTTGGCAGCGGTGGCCTCGCTCATGACGGTTGTCCTTCCACTGTCGGCTCCTCCGCGGCGGCCCGCGCGAGAGCGTCCTTGAACGCCATCCAGGAAAGCAGCGCGCACTTGACGCGCGCCGGGTACCGGGCCACCCCGGCGAACGCTACCGCGTCGCCCAGCACGTCCTCGTCCGGCTCGACCTGGCCGCGGCCGGCCATGAGCGTGGTGAACGCGTCGTGGCGCGCGAGGGCCTCGATGACTGGCAGGCCGACCATCGTCTCGTGCAGCACGCTGGCCGAGGCCTGGCTGATCGAGCAGCCCATGCCGTCGTACGACACGTCGGTGATCGTGTCACCGGCCAGATCGACCCGCAGGGTCACCTCGTCACCGCAGGTCGGGTTCACGTGGTGCGCCTCGGCCCGGTACGGCTCGCGCAGCCCACGGCCGTGCGGGTGCTTGTAGTGGTCCAGGATGATCTCCTGGTACAGGTCGTCCACGCCCGTCACCCGAACACCTTCCGTACCTTCTCCAACGCCCGCACCAGCGCGTCCACCTCACCGGTCGTGGTGTACAGGTAGAACGACGCGCGGGTCGTCGCCGGTACGCCGAACCGCGCGCAGACCGGGCGGGCGCAGTGGTGACCGACCCGTACCTGCACACCCTCGGCGTCGAGAACCTGGCCGACGTCGTGCGGGTGGATGTCGCCGAGCGCGAACGAGATCGTCCCGCCCCGGCCCTCGGCCGTCTGCGGCCCGATGACCCGCAGGTCGGGTACGCCTGCCAGCGCCTCCAGGGCGTACCCGGCGAGGTCCTTCTCGTGCTGGTGGATGGCGTCCATGCCGACACCGGTGAGGTAGTCCACCGCCGCGCCGAGCCCGACCGCCTCGGCGATCGGCGGCGTGCCCGCCTCGAACTTCATCGGCGGCAGCGCGTACGTGGAGCGCTGCATCGTGACCGTCTCGATCATCGAGCCGCCACCGAGGAACGGCGGCATCGCCAGCAGTAGCTCGTACCGGCCCCACAGCCCGCCGATCCCGGTCGGCCCGCACATCTTGTGCCCGGTGAAGGCCAGGAAGTCCACCCCGAGCGCGGCGACGTCGACGGGCAGGTGCGGCACCGACTGCGACGCGTCGAGCATGACCAGCGCCCCGACCTGCCGGGCCCGGGCCACGATCCGGTCGGTGGAGTTGACCGTACCGAGGATGTTGGACACGTGCACGACCGACACCAGCTTGGTCCGCTCGTTGACCAGCGCATCGAGGTTCGACTCGTCGAGCCGGCCGTCGTCGGTGAGGCCGAACCAGCGCAGCGTCGCGCCGGTCCGTTCGCACAGCAGCTGCCACGGCAGGATGTTGGAGTGGTGCTCCATCTCGGAGATCACGATCTCGTCGCCCGGCCCCAGCCGGAACCGGGGATCAATCGCGCGCTCCGAGAAGGCGTGCGCGACCAGGTTGATCGCCTCGGTGGAGTTCTTCGTGAAGACGACCTCGTCGGGCCTGGCCGAGCCGATGAAGGCGGCCACCCTGGCCCGCGCGCCCTCGAAGGCCTCGGTCGCCTCGGTGCCGAGCGTGTGCACCGAGCGGGACACGTTGGCGTTGCACTGCTCGTAGTGCGCCCGCAGCGCGTCCAGGACCTGTCGAGGTTTCTGTGACGTGGCCGCCGAGTCCAGGTAGACCAGCGGGTTGCCGTTGACGAGCCGACCCAGGATCGGGAAGTCGGCCCGCACGGTCTCCACGTCGTACGTCGGGAGGGTGGCCGTCATCGAAACTCCGTCCTATGCGCTCGCGGGACCGGCACCGGTGAGGTACCGCTCGTAGCCTTCCTCTTCCAGTTTGTCGGCCAGTTCGCGGCCGCCTTCCTCCACGATGCGGCCGGCCACGAACACGTGCACGAAGTCCGGCTTCACGTACCGCAGGATCCGGGTGTAGTGCGTGATCAGCAGCAGGCCGGTCTCGCCGGTGTCGCGGACGCGGTTGACGCCCTCGCTGACCACCCGCAGCGCATCGACGTCGAGGCCGGAGTCGGTCTCGTCGAGGATCGCGATCTTCGGCTTGAGCAGCTCCATCTGCACGATCTCGTGCCGCTTCTTCTCACCGCCGGAGAAGCCCTCGTTGACGTTGCGCTGCGCGAACGCGGGGTCCATGTGCAGCCGCTCCATCGCACCCTTGAGCTCCTTGCCCCAGGTGCGCAGCTTCGGCGCCTCGCCGTCGATCGCGGTCTTCGCGGTGCGCAGGAAGTTCGCCACCGACACGCCCGGCACCTCGACCGGGTACTGCATCGCCAGGAACAGGCCGGCGCGGGCGCGCTCGTCGACCGTCATGGCGAGGACGTCCTCGCCGTCGAGGGTCACGGTGCCGCTGGTGACCTCGTACTTCGGGTGACCGGCGAGCGAGTACGCGAGCGTCGACTTGCCCGAGCCGTTGGGGCCCATGATCGCGTGCGTCTCGCCGGACCGGACGGTCAGGTCGACCCCGGCCAGAATCGGCTTCAGCTCGCCCTCGGGCAGCTTGACCGAGACCTGCAGGTCGCGGATCTCCAGGGTGCTCACTTGCTCTCCTCGCTCAGGTTCACGTAGATGTCACCGTCGCGGACCTCGACGGGATAGACGGGTACGGGCTCGGTGGCCGGCGGCCCGCTCGGCTTGCCGGTGCGCAGGTCGAAGCGCGAGCCGTGCAGCCAGCACTCGAGCGTGCAGCCGTCGACCTCGCCCTCCGAAAGCGGGATCGCCGCGTGCGAGCACTCGTCGTAGACGGCGTGGAAGGTGCCGTCCTCGCAGTGCACGACCGCCAGCGGGGTGTCGTCCACCGTCACCGCGATGACCTCGCCCTTGGCGACGTCTGCGGCGGGGCAGATCCGGACCAGGCTCATGCCGCCGCCTCGCTCCGCCCAGCGGCGTCATGCGGCACCAACGCGCTGAGCTCCATAGTCCGCTCGCTCACTGGTTCACCTCTGCCAGCCGCGCCTCGATGGCGTCGGCCAGCCGCTCGCGCAGGTCCTCGACCGGGATCTTGCCCAGCAGCTCGTTGAAGAAGCCACGGACGACCAGCTTGCGCGCCTCCTCGGCCGGGATACCCCGGGCCATCAGGTAGAACAGCTGTTCGTCGTCGAACCTTCCGGTCGCACTCGCGTGCCCGGCGCCGGCGACCTCACCGGTCTCGATCTCCAGGTTGGGCACCGAGTCGGCGCGCGCCCCGTCGGTCAGGACCAGGTTGCGGTTGATCTCGTACGTGTCGGTGCCGGTCGCCTCGGCCCGGATCAGCACGTCGCCGACCCAGACGGTGTGGGCGTCCGCGCCCTGCAGAGCGCCCCGGTAGGCCACGTAGCTGCGGCAGTCCGGGACCGCGTGGTCGACCAGCAGCCGGTGCTCCAGGTGCTGGCCGGCGTCAGCGAAATAGAGACCGTAGGACTCGCAGTCGCCGCCCCGGTCGGCGTACTCGACGCTGGTGAACTGGCGGACCAGGTCACCGCCGAGCGACACCTGCACGTGGGTCACCTTGGCGTCGCGGCCCAGCCGGAACTTGACGTGCTGCGCCTGCACCGCGTCGGCGGCCCAGTCGGCCACCGTCACGAAGGTCAGCCGGGCACCGTTGCCGACCGACACCTCGACGTTGTCGGCGAGGGTGGTCGAGCCGACCTGCTCCAGCACGAGCGTCGCCTCGGCCAGCTCACCCACCTCGACGAAGGTGTGCCCGAAGGCCAGACCGTCGGCACCGCCCCCGGTGAGGCGGACCACGGCCGCCTCCTCCGGCACGGCGCCGCGCGCGACGCTGATCAGCAGCGCGGAGTCGGCGGCGCCGTAGGCGAGCGCGCTGATCCGGTCGAACGGGGTCAGCAGCGAGCCGACGCGCGGGTCCTCGCGGTCCACCGTGGAGACGCTCACGCCGGCCGGGAGCTGCCCGTACTCGGGCTTGGGCGCGGTGCCGCGCACGGTGTCGCCGGTCGCCGTCGCCAGCCCGCGCAGCCGCTTGAGCGGCGTGAACCGCCACTCCTCCTCGCGGCCGGTCAGCGCCGGGAAGTCGGCAACATCGTAGGAGCGCAACGCCTGGGACTTGGTCTTCGGCGGCGCGATGGTGTCAGTCATGCTGTCCTTCTGATGGTTAGAGCTTGACCCGGCCAGATCCAGCTGTCGGCGTCAGCCGACAGCTCCCTCCATCTGCAGTTCGATCAGCCGGTTCAGCTCGAGCGCGTACTCCATCGGCAGTTCCTTGGCGATCGGCTCGATGAACCCGCGCACGATCATCGCCATGGCCTCGTCCTCGGTCATGCCGCGGCTCATCAGGTAGAAGAGCTGGTCCTCGCTGACCTTGGAGACGGTCGCCTCGTGGCCCATCGCGACGTCGTCCTCGCGCACGTCGACGTACGGGTACGTGTCCGACCGCGAGATCGCGTCGACCAGCAGCGCGTCGCACTTGACCGTGGACTTCGAGTGGTGCGAGCCCTCGAGCACCTGGACCAGGCCGCGGTAGCTGGTGCGGCCGCCGCCCCGGGCGATCGACTTGGAGATGATGCTCGACGAGGTGTGCGGCGCGGCGTGCACCATCTTGGCGCCCGCGTCCTGGTGCTGACCCTCGCCGGCCATGGCGACGCTGAGCACCTCGCCCTTGGCGTGCTCGCCGTACATGTAGACGGCCGGGTACTTCATCGTCACCTTGGAGCCGAGGTTGCCGTCGATCCACTCCATCGTGGCGCCCTCTTCACAGACGGCGCGCTTGGTGACCAGGTTGTACACGTTGTTCGACCAGTTCTGGATCGTCGTGTACCGGCACCGGGCGTTCTTCTTGACGATGATCTCGACGACCGCCGAGTGCAGCGAGTCCGACGAGTAGATCGGCGCGGTGCAGCCCTCGACGTAGTGCACGTACGCGCCCTCGTCGACGATGATCAGCGTCCGCTCGAACTGGCCCATGTTCTCGGTGTTGATCCGGAAGTACGCCTGCAGCGGGATCTCCACGTGCACGCCCTTCGGCACGTAGATGAACGAGCCACCCGACCAGACGGCCGTGTTGAGCGAGGCGAACTTGTTGTCACCGACCGGGATGACGGTGGCGAAGTACTCCTTGAACAGCTCCGGGTGCTCCTTGAGCGCCGTGTCGGTGTCCAGGAAGAGGACGCCCTGCCGCTCCAACTCCTCGTTGATCTTGTGGTAGACGACCTCGGACTCGTACTGGGCCGCGACACCCGCGATCAGCCGCTGCTTCTCGGCCTCCGGGATGCCCAGCTTGTCGTACGTGTTCTTGATGTCGGCGGGCAGGTCGTCCCAGCTCGCCGCCTGCTTCTCGGTCGAGCGGACGAAGTACTTGATGTTGTCGAAGTCGATCCCGGACAGGTCGGCGCCCCAGGCCGGCATGGGCTTGCGGCCGAACAGCCGCAGTCCCTTGAGCCGCAGGTCGAGCATCCACTCCGGCTCGTTCTTCTTGGCCGAGATGTCGCGGACGACATCCTCGTTGAGGCCGCGACGCGCCGAGGCACCGGCGACGTCCGAGTCGGCCCAGCCGTACTCATACTTGCCGAGACCGGCAAGCTGGTCCATCGGCTCGGTTATTTGTTCGGTCATCGGGCGGTCCTCACGATCGGATCGGTCATGTCGTGATCTGGCTGGTCGGTGCCGGATCGGTGCGGCACCCGGCGAGTCGGGATGTGCGTGGTGCACACCCCGTCACCGTTGGCGATCGTCGCCAGTCGCTGCACGTGCGTGCCCACGAGCCGGGAGATCACCTGGGTCTCGGCCTCGCACAGCTGCGGGAACTCGGCGGCCACGTGTGCCACCGGGCAGTGGTGCTGGCAGAGCTGGCCGCCGGACGCGATCGCCGACGCCCCGGCAGCGTACCCCTCGGCGGTCAGCGCGCCGGCCAACGCCTGCGCCCGCGCGATGGGGTCGTCACCGGCCTCGCGCATCGCCGCCCGGCACCGCTCCTCCAGCGCCGCGACCTGGGCCGCGGCGAAGGCGCTCACCGCCGCCGGCCCGCCGTGCTGGGCGATCCAGCGCAGCGCCGCGGAGGCGAGGTCGTCGTAGGTGTGCGGGAAGGATTCGCGGGCGCTCTCGGTCAACGAGAAGATCCTGGCCGGTCGGCCGCGCCCGCGCGGGCCGCGGACCGGCTGCTCCCGTGCCTCGACCAGGCCGTCGCTGAGCATGGCGTCGAGGTGACGGCGGATCGCCGCGCAGCTCAGCCCGAGGGCCTCGCTCAGCTCGCTGGTGGTCGCCGACCCGTACTGCAGCAGCAGCTGGGCGACGCGGTCGCGGGTGCGCCCGTCGGCCGGGTCCCGGTCAGGCACGGTGTCCTGCCCGGAGGCTCCGGCGCGCTCGGGGAGCACGGCCGCGTTTTTCACAACACCAGTGTTACGTATTTCCTTCCCGGGGTGCAAACCGGTGCCCCGGTGACCCGGGCCACTGATCCTCCGGCTACGGAGCGTGGCCGTCACGGCCGTCACGTGGTCACCGCGGCCGAGGTCAGTACGATCGCCAGGTGAGCTCGATCCGCCGAATTCTCGGCACGCCCGCCCTGCTTCGCCGCCTCGCCCTCGCCTCCCTGGTCGCCAACATCGTCCTGGTGGGCACCGGTGGCGCGGTCCGGCTGACCGGTTCCGGCCTCGGCTGCCCGACCTGGCCGCGCTGCACCGACGCGTCGTACACGACGACCGCCGCGATGGGCGTGCACGGCGTGATCGAGTTCGGCAACCGGACGCTCACCTTCGTCGTGGGCCTGCTCGCCCTGGCCTGCGTACTCGCCGCGCTCTGCCAGCGCCCGCGGAGCCGCCCGCTGACCCTGTGGTCGGTCCTGGTCCTGGCCCAGATCCCGGCCCAGGCCGTGATCGGCGGCATCACCGTGCTGACCAACCTCAACCCGTGGGTGGTCGGCCTGCACTTCCTCGCCTCCATGGCGGTCATCGCCGCGGCCTACCAGCTCTGGGTGCGCACCGGCGGCGCGCCGGCCGGCGCCGCGCTCGCCCGGCCGCTGTCGGCGCTGGCCCGGCTGACCGCGGTCGTCGCGGTGGCGGTCCTGGCGGTCGGGACCGTGGTCACCGGCAGCGGCCCGCACGCCGGCGACGCGGGCGCCCGGCGTACCGGCCTGGACCCGCAGGAGATGTCCCAGCTCCACGCCGACCTGGTGTTCCTGCTGCTCGGCCTGTCGGTGGCGCTGTGGTACGCGCTGCGCGCCGTCGGCGCGCCGGACCGGGTCCGTCGGGCAGCCGCCTGGCTGATCTGGACGGAGCTGGCCCAGGGAGCCATCGGCTTCGTGCAGTACTTCACGCACCTGCCCGCGCTGGCGGTCGGGCTGCACATGGTGGGCGCCGCCGTGGTGTGGGTGGCCGCCCTGGCGGTCCTGGAGGCGGCCCGCCCGGCGCCGGTCACGGCCGGGGCCCCGGCGGGAGCCGCCGTTCCGGCCCGCAAGCCGACCGACGCCTCGGGCTCGCTGCCGCCGGCGCTGGCCCGCCCCCGGTCGTAGCCCACTCGCGCATGATCACGGAACGTTGTCCGTGCCTCGGCGCGGAAAACGTTCCGTGATCATGGATTCGTCACAGGCGGCGGGCGATCGCTTCCGCGAACCGCTCGGCCGCGCCGTCCGCCCGGTCCAGAAACAGCGACGGCTCGGTGAGCTCCAGTTCGACCAGCACCGGCGAGCCGTCCGGACCTGGGATGAGGTCCACGCGGGCGTACAGGAGGCGCTCGGCGCCGCCCGGGATGGCGGCGAGGACCTTCTCCGCCACCTCCCGCTGGGCCGGTGACGGCCGCCGCGCCTCGATGCGCTCCGGCCGGTACAGCCCCGGCGGCCGCTCACCGGATCCGGCCGGGTCCGGCCCTTCCAGCATCGCGCCCTTGCGGATCGCGTGGCTGAACTCGCCACCGAGGAACAGCAGGCCGGTCTCGCCGTCGGTGTCGACCGCCGCGAGGTAGGGCTGCACCATGACCAGCCGGCCGGCGGCCTGCAACCGCGCCACATGGGCGGCGGCCAGGTCACGCTGGCCTGGATAGGCGAGGTCGTACCGGC
Source organism: Planosporangium spinosum (assembly GCF_049999945.1). Lineage (NCBI taxonomy): Bacteria > Bacillati > Actinomycetota > Actinomycetes > Micromonosporales > Micromonosporaceae > Planosporangium > Planosporangium spinosum. The sequence goes on from NZ_JBLYUB010000002.1 coordinate 307,749, forward strand.
CGGCGTCGCGGCTGCCCGCGCCGACCGCCGGCTTCACCACGTACTCGCCCGCACCCGGCGCTTCCCAGGTCTCGCCGGGCCGCACCCAGTCGGTGGGCACGACCGGCACGCCGTCGGCCGCCAGGCGCTCCAGGTAGGTCTTCTCGGTGTTCCAGGCGACCACGTCGGCCGGGTTGGCCAACCGGGGCACCCGTCCGGCCCACTCGACGAACCGCTCGCGCCGGTCGACGTAGTCCCAGGGCGAGCGCAGCACGGCCAGGTCGAAGGCGGCCCAGTCGACCGTCGGGTCGTCCCAGACCGCCGGCTCGGCGTCGATGCCCCGGGCGGCGAGAGGTTCGATGACGAGGCGGTCGTCGTCCTCCAGTTCGGGCAGTTCGGCGCAGGTAACAAGGGCGACCCGGACACCGGTCCGGGTCGCTCCAGGGGGTGTGTTCCTTTCGGTCATCGTGCGAGGGACCGTCGCCCCATCGAACGCCAGAGGTCGTTGCTCGGACGCATCTGCTCGATCAGCTCCCGCTCCCACGCGTTCTCGACCTCGACGCCGGCCTTGCCGCATGCCTGCCGGGCCACATCGGTACTGACGGCGAACTGGTCACCCCAGGTGCCGTCCGTCCCGACGAGCACGATGCGAGCACCGCGCCGCCCGACGTACTCGATGACAGCCTTGGCGCCGCCGTGGTCGCCTGCGAACGACCGGAGCCCGTCGATCAGCTCGACGGGCACCGACGGATCAAGGGTCATCGTCGTATCGGAACCATCTGCCATGGAGGACACCGTAGCCGCCGGGATCATCCAACGGTCACAAACGCGAGACCGTTTGTGATGACTCTTACTCTATTCGGCCAGCGCGTTTAGGAATGTGGCGATCGAAATTTCGGGCGATACGGCTATAAATAGCCGCGATGGCGTGTCGTATCTGCGACAGATACAACACGAGAGGTGATCACCACGATGTGAACTACGGTGATTTGCAACTAAGTGGACATATTGTACTTATGGTGCGCCGAGACGGTCCGTCGCACCGCGCATCGGCGTGTCGGGCCGCGTCGCGACCGATCGGACCGTCCGGCCGGCCGGGTCACCGCGGTGCGGGTGGCGCGGTGAGCCGGAGCGGATACGACACGGCCCACCGGCGCGGTCCCCGGCTGGGGGCTGCGCCGGTGGGCCGGCTCAGTGGATCAGTGGACCAGCGCGTCGACCGAGATGGCGACGGACAGGATTGTCAGGTACGTCGTCGACCAGTGGAACAGGCGCATCGGCTTGACCGGTTCGTCACGACGGGCCCGCGCGTACACCCGGTGCGCCTCCAGCAGGAACAGCGCGCCGATGACGACCGCGGTCACCCCGTACCCGACGCTCATGCCCAGCGGCCAGAGCGCGAGCGACGCGGCGACCATCAACCAGCTGTAGATGACGATCTCCAGCCCGACCCGCCGCATCGAGGCGACGACCGGAAGCATCGGAATACCGGCCCGGGCGTAGTCGTCCTTGCACGGGATCGCCAGCGCCCAGAAGTGCGGCGGCTGCCACAGGAAGATCACGGCGAACATCGCCCACGCCGGCCACGCCAGGCTGCCGGTCACGGCGGCCCAACCGATCAGCACCGGCATCGCACCGCAGACGCCGCCCCAGAACGTGTTGGCCGGCGTCGTGCGCTTGAGCCACAGCGTGTAGACGAGGTCGTAGTAGGCGATCGCGATCGCGGTGAGCGCCGCGGCGAGCAGGTTGGTGAAGGCCGCCATCAGCGCCACCGAGAGCACCGCGAGCGTCAACCCGAACAGCAGGGCCGACCGGGGCGCGATCGTGTGCGCCGGCAGCGGCCGCTTCGACGTACGCCGCATCAACGGGTCGATGTCGCGGTCGATGTAGCAGTTCAGCGCGTTGGCGGCGCCAGCCGCGAGCGCGCCGCCGACCAACGTCACGAGCACCAGCCACAGCGACGGCACCCGGCGCTCGGCGAGGAGCATCGCCGGCACCGTGGTGACCAGCAGCAGCTCCACGATGCGGGGCTTGGTCAGCGCCACGTAAGACTTGACCACGGCCATGGGCCGCGGACGGGGCGGGACCACGTCCCGGATGACGGTCGGCCGCAGCGGCGTCTCCACCGGCGTACGGGCCGCCGACTCGGCGGTGGACCGGGCACGGTCAGCGAGGGTGCTCACCGCTGCCGCCCTCGGAGTGCTGCCCGAACTGGCGGAAATGTCACGCGGGGTTGCCACCTTCCGGCATCGGCTTGGCGGGCGGGGCGTCCCCGACGACCGCACAGTGTGAAGACAACGCATCGTAGAACACGCTGCGTACGCGGAACATGTCGCCCCGCCGGGCATTGCGGGGCAGGTCACACCCCCGACCGGTGGCACCGGTTTACGCAGCCATGGGCGATAACTGGCCGACCGGTGCTTTGCCTCTCCGCCGGATGGGTAGGGTGATCTATGACGGCTCACCACGCGCGCCGCGCGCCCCTCGCGGACCTCGAAGGACGCGCCGACACGGACCCCGAAGGAGCAGCACCGACGTGACTCAGCTGAACTGGTCCGACCTCGACCGCCGCGCGGTCGACACGGTCCGCGTCCTGGCCATGGACGCGGTCGAGGAGGCCGGCAGCGGCCACCCAGGTACGGCGATGAGCATGGCTCCCGCAGCCTACCTGCTCTTCCAGCGGGTGCTGCGACACGACCCGACGGACCCGCACTGGCTGGGTCGGGACCGCTTCGTCCTGTCGATGGGGCACTCCAGCCTCACCCTCTACATCCAGCTCTTCCTGTCCGGATACGGGCTGAGCCTGCAGGACCTGCAGCAACTGCGCCAGTGGGGCTCGCTGACCCCGGGCCACCCCGAATTCGGCCACACCGTCGGCGTCGAGACCACCACCGGCCCGCTGGGGCAGGGCCTGGGCAACGCGGTCGGCATGGCGATGGCGGCCCGCCGCGAGCGCGGACTGTTCGACCCCGACACCCCGCGCGGCGAGAGCCCGTTCGACCACTTCATCTACGCCTTCTGCTCCGACGGTGACCTGGAGGAGGGCATCAGCCACGAGGTGGGCTCGCTCGCCGGCCACCTCAAGCTGGGCAACCTGATCGTGGTCTACGACAACAACCAGATCTCGATCGAGGACAACACCAACATCGCGCTGTCGGAGAACATCTCCGAGCGCTTCGACGCCTACGGCTGGCATGTGCAGCACGTCGACTGGCGGGGCGCCGACGGCGACGAGTACCACGAGGACGTCGAGGCGCTGTACCGGGCGTTCGAGGCGGCCAAGGCCGAGACCGACCGGCCCTCGTTCATCAACCTGCGCACCATCATCGCCTGGCCGGCGCCGAACAAGCAGAACACCGGCAAGTCGCACGGCTCGGCGCTGGGCCCCGCGGAGGTCTCGGCGACCAAGAAGATCCTGGGCTTCGACGCGGAGCGGACGTTCCAGGTCGACGAGGACGTCCTGAAGCACTCGCGGGAGGCCATCGAGCGCGGTAGGGAACTCCACACCGAGTGGGAGAAGTCCTTCGATGCCTGGCGCGAGGCCAACCCGGACCGGGCGGCCCTGCTCGACCGGCTGACGCAGCGGAAGCTGCCGCCGAACTGGACCGAGCAGCTGCCGGAGTTCCCCGCGGACGAGAAGGGCCTGGCCACCCGGGCCGCGTCGGGCAAGGTCCTCAACGCCATCGGGCCGGTGCTGCCGGAGCTGTGGGGCGGCTCGGCCGACCTGGCCGAGAGCAACAACACCACGATCGAGGGCGAGCCGTCGTTCGTGCCTCCGGAGCACGCCACCAAGGCGTTCCCGGGTAGCTGGTACGGCCGTACCCTGCACTTCGGCGTCCGCGAGCACGGCATGGGCGCGATCCTCAACGGCATCGTGCTGCACGGCCCGACCCGCCCCTACGGCGGCACGTTCCTGGTCTTCAGCGACTACATGCGCCCGTCGGTCCGGCTGGCGGCCCTGATGAAGGTGCCGCCGATCTACGTGTGGACGCACGACTCGATCGGCCTCGGCGAGGACGGCCCGACCCACCAGCCGGTCGAGCACCTGACCGCGCTGCGGGCCATCCCCGGCCTCGACGTGGTGCGGCCGGCCGACGCCAACGAGACCGTGTGGGCGTGGCGGATGGCGCTGGGGCACACCGACCGGCCCACCGCCCTGTGTCTGACCCGCCAGAACGTGCCGACCCTCGACCGGACCACGGTCGCGTCGGCCGAGGGCGTGGCGCGCGGCGGGTACGTCCTGGTCGACGCCTCCAACGGTCAGCCCGAGGTGATCCTCATGGGCAGCGGCTCGGAGGTCCACCTCTGCCTCGCCGCGCGCGAGCGACTGGAGGCCGACGGCGTACCCACCCGCGTGGTGTCGATGCCGTGCCAGGAGTGGTTCCGCGCCCAGGACCGCGCGTACCAGCAGGAGGTCCTGCCCTCCGGGGTGCGGGCCCGGGTCAGCGTCGAGGCCGGCATCGCGATGTCCTGGCGCGACCTCGTCGGCAACTGCGGCGAATGCGTGAGCCTTGAACACTACGGGGCCAGTGCGCCGTACAAGGTGCTGTACGAGCAGTTCGACTTCACCCCGGACCGGGTTGTAGCAGCGGCGCACGCCGCGATGGCGCGCTGCGGAGCGATCAAGGGCGAGACGACCGGCAACTGAGACGACGGAAGTTACGAGGAGCAACGATGACCGACAGGCTGGCACAGTTGCAGGCGGCCGGGGTGGCGATCTGGCTGGACGACCTCTCCCGCGAGCGACTCGTCACCGGCGGGCTGGACAAGCTGCGGCGCGAATGCCACGTGTCCGGTGTCACGACCAACCCCACCATCTTCGCCAAGGCGCTCAGCGACGCCGACGTCTACGCCGAGCAGATCAAGGACCTGGCCGCGCGTGGCGTCGAACTCGAAGAGGCGACCCGATTGCTGACCACGTACGACGTGCGCTGGGCCTGCGACGTCATGCACCCGTCGTACGAGGTCTCCAAGGGCATCGACGGCCGGGTCTCGATCGAGGTGGACCCGCGGCTGGCCAAGGACAGCGACCGCACCGCGGCCGAGGCCAAGGCGCTGTGGTGGCTGGTGGACCGGCCGAACCTGTTCATCAAGATCCCGGCCACCCTGGAGGGGCTGCCGGCGATCACCGCCGCGCTCGCCCAGGGGATCAGCGTGAACGTGACGCTGATCTTCAGCCTCGAGCGCTACGAGCAGGTCATGGAGGCGTTCCTGACCGGGATGGAGCAGGCGAAGGCCAACGGCCACGACCTGGCCACGATCGGCTCGGTGGCGTCCTTCTTCGTGTCCAGGGTCGACAGCGAGGTCGACAAGCGCCTCGACAAGATCGACAGCCCGGAGGCCCGGGAGCTGAAGGGCAAGGCCGCGATCGCGAACGCCCGGCTGGCGTACCAGCGGTACGAGAAGGTCTTCGGCACCGACCGCTGGCAGGCCCTCGCCGACGCGGGTGCCCGTCCGCAGCGCCCGCTGTGGGCGTCGACGTCGACCAAGAACCCCGAGTACCGCGACGTCATGTACGTCGAGGAGCTCGTCGCGCCGGGCGTGGTCAACACGATGCCGGAGCCGACCATCCACGCCTTCGCCGATCACGGCGAGGTACGGGGTGACACCATCACCCCGTACTACGACGACGCCCGCAAGGTGCTCGACGACCTCGCGCGGCTCGGCATCGACTACGACGACGTGGTCAACACCCTGGAGCGCGAGGGCGTGGAGAAGTTCGCGGCGAGCTGGACCGAGCTGCTCGACGGCGTCACCAAGTCGCTGGAGGCCGCGAAGTCCGGCGCCGATGACCCCGGCAAGGCCGCCGCGGGCTGCGCGAAGACCGAAGCGCAGCAGTGAGCCCGACGGTCCACGGCGGAGGTCGGTAGACACGGCGGAAGAGACACTTCCATGAGTGGACTGCTCGAAGTCGAGGCGGCGGCCGGGCTCGCCGTCTACGGCGCCAGAGCCGTGCCGGGCGCCGTAGACGCGCGCGCCCGGCTCGTCGCCGACCGCGTACCGGAGCGGCTCGTCGCCCGCGACCCGACGCTGTGGGGCCCGCAGGGGGAGAACACGGCGAAGACCCGACTGGGCTGGTTGGACACCTTCCGGCGCAGCCGGGAGCTGCTGCCCCGACTGGCCGAGCTGCGCGACGAGCTGCAGCGCATGGGCTTCGACCACGTCGTGCTGGCCGGTATCGGCGGATCGGCGCGCGCCGCCGAGGTCATCACCCGCACGCTCGACGTCGACCTGACGGTCCTGGACACCACCGACCCGCACCGGGTCCGCGCGGCGCTCGGCGACCGGCTGGACAGCAGCGTCGTCGTGGTGTCCAGCAAGTCCGGCGACACGATAGAGACCGACAGCGTGCTGCGGGCCTACCTGAAGGCGTTCACCGACGCCGACCTGCCGGGCGGTACCTCCCGGTTCGTGATCGTCACCGACCCGGGCTCGCCCCTGGCAACCCTCGCCGACGAGATCGGCGCGAACCTCTTCCTGGCCGACCCGGACGTCGGTGGGCGGTACAGCGCGCTGACCGCCTTCGGACTGGTACCGGCCGCCCTCGCCGGCGTCGACGTGGCGGAACTGCTCGACCAGGCCGAGGAGTTCGCCCGGTCGCTGGCCGACCCGGACGACAACCCGGCGCTGACGCTCGGCGCCGCCCTGGGCGCCGCCGCGCTCGCCGGGCGCGACAAGACCGCCCTGGTCGAGGACGGTACCGGCATCGTCGGCCTGGGTGCCTGGATCGAGCAGCTCGTCGCGGAGTCGACCGGCAAGCAGGGCCGGGGCATCCTGCCGGTGGTGATCGAGTCCCCCGGCTCCCCCGGCACGACCGGCGACGACGTCCTCACGGTCACCGTGGGCGGATCGCTGCCGCCGGAGTCGGTTCCCGGCGGCGGGATCACCCCGCACGTCGCGGTCAACGGACCGCTCGGCGCGCAGTTCCTGGCCTGGGAGTACGCCACGGCGGTCGTCGGGCGGCTGCTCGACGTCGACCCGTTCGACGAGCCGAACGTGGCCGAGAGCAAGGAGAACACCCGGCGCGTCCTGGCGTCGGGGCCGCCCATGGAGAACGAAGCTTCCGGGCCGCCCGGCGGAGAGCGCGGGCCGGAATCCTCACTGCCGGCCTTCACCGATGGACCGGTCGAGGTTTACGGCACCGATCTCGGGCATGCCTCCACCGTGGACCAGGCGCTGGGCTGGCTGCTCAGCCGCGTGCCCCCGGGCGGGTACCTCGCGGTGCTGGCGTTCCTGGACCCCGTCGCCTCGGCCGACGTCGCGACGATGCGCGCCGCGCTGGCCAAGGACAGCTCGCACCCGGTCACGTTCGACTGGGGACCCCGGTACCTGCACGGATGCGGTCAGTACCACAAGGGCGGCCCGCAGACCGGTGCGTTCGTGCAGATCACCGGTGCGGTGGACGACGACCTGCCGGTACCGGACCGGCCGTACACGTTCGGCCAGCTCCAGGCCGCGCAGGCGGCGGGCGACCGGGAGGCCCTGGCCGCGCGGGGCCGGCCGCTGGTCCGGCTGCACCTGACCGACCGGGCGGCCGGCGTGGCGCGGCTGCTCGCCGCCGTGGACGAACTGCCCTGGGTTTCGTGAGGGAGCCGACGAGATGAGTGGACATGTCAAGCGAGTCGGCAGGCTCCGTTCCCCGGTGCCCCATGGTGGCGGCGGGGGCAGTGCCGTACAGAGCGGTGAGGTGGCACCATGAAGAACCCGCTACGTGATCCTCAGGATCGGCGCCTGCCGAGGATCCCGGAGCCGTGCGCCCTGGTGATCTTCGGAGTCACCGGCGACCTGTCCCGGAAGAAGCTGATCCCGGCTCTGTACGACCTGGCCAACCGCGGACTGCTGCCGCCCGGGTTCGTCGTGCTGGGCTTCGCCCGCCGCGACTGGGGCGACGAGGACTTCGCCACCCTGGCCCGCAAGGCCGCCCAGGAGCACGCGCGTACCCCGTGGCGCGAAGAGGTGTGGGAACGACTCGGCAGCAACATCAAGTTCGTACCGGGCTCGTTCGACGACGACGAGGCGTTCGACCGGCTCGCCGAGACCCTCGACGAGCTGCGCACCACGCACGGCATCGAGGGCAACGCGGCGTTCTACCTGTCCATCCCGCCGTCGGCGTTCCCGGTGGTACTCAAGCAGCTCGAGCGCACGGGCATGAGCGACAACCAGAAGTCCGGCGGCTGGCGCCGGGTCGTGGTGGAGAAGCCGTTCGGCAACGACCTCCAGTCCGCCAAGCAGCTCAACGACCTCGTCGACCACGCTTTCACGCCGGAGGACGTCTTCCGGATCGACCACTACCTGGGCAAGGAGACGGTCCAGAACATCCTGGCGCTGCGCTTCGCCAACACCCTGTTCGAGCCGGTGTGGAACTCGCTGTACGTCGACCACGTGCAGATCACCATGGCCGAGGACGTCGGCATCGGCACCCGGGCGGCGTTCTACGACAAGGTCGGCACCACCCGCGACGTCGTCCAGAACCACCTGCTGCAACTGATGTCGCTGGTGACGATGGAGGAGCCGACCGGCTTCTCGGCCAACGAGATCCGTACCGAGAAGCTCAAGGTGCTGCGGGCGGTCAAGCTGCCCCTCGACATCGCCCGGGACACCGTACGCGGGCAGTACCAGCCGGGCTGGGTCGCCGGCCAGCGGGTACCCGGGTACCTCGACGAGGAGGGCGTGCCGTCCGACTCGACGACCGAGACCTACGTGGCCCTCACCCTCGGCGTGCAGAACCGCCGGTGGGCGGGCGTACCGTTCTACATCCGCGCCGGTAAGCGGCTGCCCCGCCGGGTGACCGAGATCGCGGTGCTGTTCAAGAAGGCGCCGCACCTGCCGTTCGCGCCGTCGGACGTGGAGATGCTCGGCAACAACCAGCTGGTGATCCGGGTGCAGCCCGACGAGGGCGTGACGCTGAAGTTCGGCTCCAAGGTGCCGGGGACGACGATGGAGGTCCGCGACATCACGATGGACTTCCAGTACGGCGAGGTCTTCACCGACACCAGCCCGGAGGCGTACGAGCGGCTCATCCTCGACGTCCTGCTGGGCGACAAGACGCTGTTCCCGGACGCCGAGGAGGTCGAGGCCGGGTGGAAGGTCGTCGACCCGCTGGAGGATGCGTGGGTCGGCACGAAACCCGAGCCGTACCGGGCCGGCGAGTGGGGGCCGCGGGCCGCCGACGACATGCTCGCCCGCAATGGTCGGGCCTGGCGGCGCGCATGAACAACCGGGAGAAGTCATGATCGGGCTCTGGGACACGACGGGCAGCGCGGTCGTCAAGGCGTTGGCCGCCGAACGGCGTACCGCCGGCGGCGTGACGAGCGGGTTGGCCCTTACCCTCATCGTGATCGCCGACGAGACTGAGGTCCGCAACGCCGAGGCGGCCGCGACGGTGGCCGCGGCCGCGCACCCCTGCCGGCTACTGATCGTCGTGCGCGACGAGGTCACCCACGCGCGGTCCCGTCTCGACGCGGAGATCGTCGTGGGCGGGCGGCTGGGGCCCTGCGAGGCGGTCGTCATGCGGATGCGCGGGCGGCTGGCGCTGCACGCCGAGTCGGTGGTCATGCCGCTGCTGGCGCCGGACGTGCCGGTGGTGACCTGGTGGCGGTGCGGGCCGCCGGACCGGATCGCGTACGACCCGCTCGGCGTCGTGGCGGAGCGCCGGATCACCGACACCCTGCAGACCGACGACCCCCTCGCCGCGCTGCGGACGCGGGCCGACGACTACGCCCCGGGCGACACCGACCTGTCCTGGACCCGGATCACGCCGTGGCGCACCCTCGTCGCCAGCGTCTTCGATGCCTCGCACACCATGCCGAGGCGGATCGTCATCGACGCACCGGCGAAGGACCCGAGCGCGGCGCTGATGGGTGGCTGGCTGGCCGCGCGCCTGGGCCGGGTGCCGGAGGTGCGCGAGATACCGGGCCGGAACCTGCACGGCCTGACGATGGAGATGACCGACGGTGGGACGGTCCGGATCGAGCGCGAGAACGGCCGTGCCGTCGTGCGCCGCACCGGCCTGCCCGACCGCACGATGCCGCTGACCGACCGCTCGCTGGGTGAGGAGCTGGCCGAGGAGCTGCGCCGGCTCGACGCCGACCAGACGTACGCGACCGCCCTGGCGGCCGCGACCGGCCGGGACGGGTTCTTCGACCGCTCGCCCACCCGGGTCCACGTCTGGCACGACCCCGCGCTGGCCGAGCGGCCCGACACCGCCGACGTGGAGGACAGCGACAGGGGCGCCGGCGCCGGCGGCACCGCCGGTACCGACGCCGGGGAGCTCACCACCGTCACCGGCGCCACCAGCACCAGCGGCGACGTCGAAGCCGCCGGGGACACCAGGGCGCCCGCCGACACCGATGTCGGCGGCCCCGCGTAGTAGTCAACGGATCGTGGACACGCGGGTCTGGAGAGCCCCGCGTGTCCACGATTTTCCAACCGAGGGAGCCTCCTTGAGTGAAGTCAGCGTGATCGTGCACGCGGACGCGAACCTGCTCGCCCAGGCGGTTGCGGCACGGCTGGCTGTCCGGCTGATCGACGCCCAGGCCGAGCGGGGCGAGGCGAGCGTGGTGCTGACCGGTGGCACCATCGCCGCGGCGGTGTACCGGGCGTTGCGCGACAGTCCGGCCCGCGACGCCGTGGACTGGTCCCGGGTGGACGTGTGGTGGGGCGACGAGCGGTTCGTACCGCACGACGACCCCGACCGCAACGAACTGCAGGCGCGCCAGGCGCTCCTCGACGCGCTGCCGCTGGACCCGGCCCGGGTACATCCGATGCCGGCGTCGGACGGCCCCGACGGGCCCGACCCGGAGGCGGCCGCCGCCCGGTACGCCGACGAGCTGGCGCGGGCGGCGAAGCCCGGCACGGCCCCGCTGCCCCACTTCGACGTCCTGTTGCTGGGTGTCGGCGAGGACGGGCACGTGGCGTCGGTGTTCCCGGAACACCCCGTGGCGTACGAGACCCGGCCGGTCGCGGCGGTCCGCGGGGCGCCCAAACCGCCACCGGTACGGCTGACCCTGACGCTACCCACGATCAACACCGCCGAGGAGGTGTGGTTGATCGCGTCGGGCCCGGGCAAGGCGAGCGCTGTCCGGCTGGCGCTGTCCGGCGCCGGCCCGGTGCAGGTCCCGGCCGCCGGGGTGCACGGCGTGGACCGGACGCTGTGGCTGCTCGACCGGCCGGCCGCAGGCGAGATCGGGCCGCGTTTCCGCAGCCTACGCTGAGGTTACCGGCCCGCTGCGGGCTGCGGTTACCCGGCCCTATCCGCCTTGACGCTGCGGCACACGGGCCAGCGCCTCGGCGAGGATCACGGCCGCGTCGGAGTCGCTGCGGCGCTCCTTGACGTACGCCAGATGGGTCTTGTAAGGCTCGGCGCGTGGCGGCGCCGGCGGGTTGTCCGCGTCCTGACCGGCGGGGCAGCCGCAGTGCGGGCATTCCCACTCGGCCGGGGGTGCGACATCGGAGGCGAACGAGGGAGTCGTGACGTGGCCCTGCGCGCACCAGTACCGCACGGTGCGGCGGGGAGCCTCGTCGGCATACTCGGTCAACCGCGCCGGCCCGGAGCCGACGCGACTGCCACGGATGGTGTTGCCGCTGGCCACTGCTGTTTCTCCTGTCGTCCGGGGCGGCGCGCCGTCCACGGTGCGGCGCGAGTGCAGGAGCAACTGCGCAAAAAGGTGAGCGGCCCGTGGTGACGGGCCGCTCACGAGTCTAGGACGATCCGGTTGTTCAGGAAGCCCCGTTCTGCGCCAGCTTCAGCCAGAGGCCCAGGCCGACGATGCAGGCGAACCAGATGATCCCGACAAGTACCGTGTAACGGTCGAGGTTTCGCTCCGCCACCGACGAGCCGGCGAGGCTCGACGAGACGCCGCCGCCGAACATGCTGGACAGGCCGCCGCCCTTGCCGCGGTGCAGCAGGATCAGCATGGTCAGCAGGATGCTGGTCAGGACGAGCAGCACGATCAGGGTGTAGGCGAACGCCATCATGGCGGTGCGGGTCCTCTCAGTAATGCGCGTCGGTCGGCGCAATCGCGGCGTCTGTCAGGATAGCCGGGTCGCCCCCGTCCCGTGCACCATGGGCTCGCTTGGACGGGCGTACACCAAATGGCTCACTTGGATGGATCGGCCAGTCCCAGGGCGCACAGGTCCGGCTGGCCGAACTGCGGGTGAATGAAGCCGCCCCGGACGTTGGCACCGGCCATCCGCAGTGCCTTGATGTAGATCACCGGCACCGTGACGGCCTTCGCCTGGATCTTCTCGTCGAGCTGGCCCCAGAGGTTGTACTGCACCTCCAGCTTCGACTCCGCCAGCGCCTGGTCGATCAGGGAGTTGATCTCCGGGTCGTTGAGCAGCGCGAAGTTGAGGTTGCTGGTGGCGCCCGCCCGGGTCGGGATGAGCCGGCCGTCGAACAGCGGCGGGATGACGGCGGAGCCGTTGGCCCAGTCCGGGATCCAGCCGCCGTAGATCAGGTCGTTGCCGTTGGCCGGGTTGCCCACGAGGTCGAAGTAGTCGTCGGGGTTGAGCGGGTTGAGGACCACCTCGACCCCGATGAGCTGGTATGACTCGACGACCGTCGCAACCTGGCGACGGATGTCCTTCTGGTCGGGGAAGGCGAGCTTCACCGTGGCGGGGCAGGGCCTGCCCTCGTCGGCCGCCTGCTTGCGCAGAGCGAGCGCCTTGTCCTGGTCGCCCTCGGTGTGCGCCAGGCTGCCGAAGAGGTCGAAGTCGCGGTGCGCGGCCAGGTCGGGCGCGATCATCGTGGTGGCGAAGTCGCCGAAGGTCGCCCCGCCGGCCGCCGCGCGGTACTTGCGCTTGTTGAACGCGTACCCCAGCGCCTGCCGGCAACGCAGGTCGGGAACGGTCCGCGTGTTGATCGCGAAGTACCGGACGCCGCCGGTGCTGCCGGAGACCGCCCGGGCCGACAGGGCCGGGTCGTTGATCACCTGTTGGACGAACTGGGCGGCAACGTTCTTCTCCAGCGCGATCGCGTCGGCCCAGTCACCCTCGCTGTTGATCAGGTTGTTGGTCGTGGTCGCCACGTCCGGGTCGACGGAGACGACGATGCGCTCCGGGTACGCCTTGCGCACCGCGTCGCTCGCCGGATCCCAGAACTTGTTGCGCACGTAGACCAGTTGCTTGTCGTCGCTGCCGTCGAGCTTGTAGGGCCCGTTGGAGAACGGCCGGCGGTCGTACTCGTCCTTCTTGTCCTGCGCGGGCGGCACCGGCGCGAAGACCGGCAGCGCCACCGTGTACCCGAAGTCCCCGACCGCCATCTTCAGGTGGAACCGGATGGTCTTCTGGTCGACGCACTCGACCGACTGCAGCCCCTTACCCAGGTTGTTGTTGCCGACGAACGGGCCCTTGTAGGGGTCGTCGTTGTCGCGCAGGTACTGCCGGGCATACGGCATCGCGACCTGGAACAGGTTGGAGAAGCTGCGCTCCACGCCGTACTTCACGTCGGCGCAGGTGACCGGGGAGCCGTCCTCCCAGCGCAGCGCCGGCTTGAGGGTGAACTCCCAGATCGTGTTGCCGTCGCTGGGTCGGCCGGTGTCGGTGGCCAGGTCCCCGACGATCTCGCTGGCCGCCTTGCCCGGCTCGGAGCGGAACGTGGTCAGCGTCCGGGTGGTCAGCCGGCTGAGGTTCGTCTCCGTCGCGTTCTTGATCCGCTGCGGGTCGAGGTGCGCGGCCTTCGCGCCGAGCACGACGCGGACGGTGCCGCCCTTCTTCGGCGGCGACACCTTCTCGCCGGCGTCGGCCTGGCCGCAACCGGCCACCGTGGCCGTCGCCAGAACGGCCACGGCCACGGCGATGGCCGTCGTCCGACGCGACCGGGCGCGGGTGGTGGCCGTCGTCCGACGCGACCGGGCGCCGGTGGTGGCCGTCGTCCGGCGCGACCGGCCGGCCCGGGCGGGCGGGATGGCGGAACTGTCGGGCATCGCTGTCCTCACGGCGCGTGGCGGAACGGGTCTCCCGATCCGCTCCGTCACGCGAAGCTAGGGGGCTGGTCCAAGGATCGACCGCCACTTTAAGGGGCCGGGACCGGGACGGAAATACGCCGGTCAGACCCGGACTGAGCGCATCCGCTAGGTCACCTACCGTCCATGACAGACAAGGCGCGATCCCCCCGGACCGCGCCTTGTCTGTCAATTTCGGACTTATGCGATGTGGACGGACCGGCGGCCCGAGAAGCGATCTAGTGCTCCCGGAACCGGCAGATCCGGACGAACTCCTCGGCGTTGATGCTCGCTCCACCGACGAGCGCACCGTCCACGTCGGGTTGCGCCATGATGGCCGCGATGTTGTTGGCCTTGACCGACCCGCCGTACAGGATCCGCACCCGGTCGGCCGTGTTGCCGTGACGCTCGGCGATCCGGCCGCGCAGCGCGCCGATCACCTCCTGGGCGTCCTCGGGCGTCGCCGTCTTACCGGTGCCGATCGCCCAGACCGGCTCGTACGCCACGACGACCTTCTCCACCTGGTCGGGCTTGAGCCCCTTCAGCGCGGCGTCCAGCTGCCCCAGCGTGTACGCCACGTGCTCGCCCGCCTCGCGGACCTCCAGCCCCTCACCCACGCACAGGATGGGCGTGAGGTCGTTGGTGAGCGCCGCCTTGACCTTCTTCGCGACCAGGGCGTCGTCCTCGTGGTGGTACGCCCGCCGCTCGGAGTGGCCCACCACGACGTACTGGCAGCCCAGCTTCGCCAGCATGCCGCCGGAGATCTCGCCGGTGTACGCGCCGGACACGTACGCCGACAGGTCCTGGGCGCCGTACCCGATCAGCAGCTTGTCACCATCGACGAGCGTCTGCACGCTGCGGATGTCGACGAACGGCGGCAGTACCACCACCTCGACGTCGGTGAGCTGCTTCTCGGTGAGGCTGAACGCCAGCTTCTGCACCAGCGCGATGGCCTCGAGGTGGTTGAGGTTCATCTTCCAGTTGCCGGCCATCAACGGCCGGCGCGACACCGACTGGGTCATGACTCCAGCACCTCGATACCGGGCAGCGTCTTGCCCTCCAGGTACTCCAGCGAGGCGCCGCCACCGGTCGAGATGTGACCGAAGGCGTCCTCCGGGACACCGAGCGTGCGCACGGCGGCCGCCGAGTCACCGCCGCCGACCACGGTGAAGCCGTCGACCTTGGTGATCGCCTCGGCCACCCCGCGGGTACCCGCGGCGAACGGCGCCAGTTCGAACACGCCCATCGGGCCGTTCCAGAACACGGTCTTCGCGCCGGCCAGCGCCTCGGAGAAGACCTGCACCGAATCCGGGCCGATGTCGAGCCCCAGCCAGCCGTCCGGGATCGCGTCAGCGGGTACCGTCCGGGTCTGCGCGTCCGCGGCGAACCTGTCGGCGGCCACGATGTCGACCGGCAGCACGATCTTGTCGCCGGCCCGGGCGAGGAGGTCGCGGCAGGTGTCGACCATCTCCTCCTCCAGCAGCGACGCGCCCACGCCGTGTCCCTGGGCCTTCAGGAAGGTGAAGCACATGCCGCCGCCGATGAGCAGCTTGTCCACCTTGGGCAGCAGGGCCTGGATGACGGCCAGCTTGTCGGAGACCTTCGAACCACCGAGCACCACCACGTACGGCCGGGCCACGTCGTCACTCGTGAGCCGGCGCAGCACCTCCAGCTCACGCAGTACCAGCCCGCCGGCGTAGTGCGGCAGCAGCGTCGCCACGTCGTACACGCTGGCGTGCTTGCGGTGCACCGCGCCGAACGCGTCGTCGACGTACGAGTCACCGAACGCCGCCAGCTGACGGGCGAACTCGCCGCGCTCGGCGTCGTCCTTGCTGGTCTCCCCCGGGTTGAACCGCAGGTTCTCCAACAGGGCCAGCTCGCCGTCACCGAGGCCGCCGACGGCCGTCCGGGCGCTCTCGCCGACCGTGTCGGTCGCGAACGCCACCGGCGAGCCGAGCAGCTCGGCCATCCGGTCGCCGACCGGCGCCAGCGAGTACTTCGGGTCCGGGGCGCCCTTCGGCCGGCCCAGGTGGGAGCAGACCACCACGCGGGCGCCCGCGTCGCGCAGGGCGGTCAACGTCGGCAGCACCGCGCGGATGCGGCCGTCGTCGCTGATCCGCCCGTCCGCGAGCGGGACGTTGAGGTCGGCGCGCACCAGGACGCGCCGACCCCGTACCCCCTCGCGGAGCAGGTCGTCGAGGGTCTTCACAGCTGCGAACCCACCAGCTTCACCAGGTCGACGAGGCGGTTGGAGTAGCCCCACTCGTTGTCGTACCAGCCGACGACCTTGGCCTGGGTGCCGTTGACCATGGTCAGCTCCGAGTCGAAGGTGCAGCTCGGCGCGGTGTTGGCGATGTCGCTGGAGACGATCGGGTCCTCGGTGTAGAGCAGGATCCCCTTGAGCGGACCGTCCGCGGCCGCCTTGAACGCGGCGTTGATCTCGTCCTTGGTGGTCTCCCGACCCAGTTCCAGCACGAGGTCGGTGACCGAGCCGGTCGGCACCGGCACGCGCATCGCGATGCCGTCGAGCTTGCCCTTGAGCTCGGGGATGACCAGGCTGGTGGCCTTGGCCGCACCGGTCGTGGTCGGGATGATGTTGATCGCCGCGGCCCGGGCCCGGCGCAGGTCCTTGTGCGGGAAGTCCAGGATGACCTGGTCGTTGGTGTACGCGTGGATCGTCGTCATCAGGCCCTTGTTGATGCCGAAGTTCTCCAGCAACACCTTCGCCATCGGCGCGACGCAGTTCGTCGTGCAGGACGCGTTCGAGATGATGGTGTGGTTGGCGGCGTCGTACTTGTCGTCGTTGACGCCCATCACGATCGTGATGTCCTCGCCCTTGGCGGGCGCGGAGATGATGACCTTCTTGGCGCCCGCCTCGATGTGCTTGCGCGCGTCGTCGGCCTTGGTGAACCGCCCGGTCGACTCGATGACGATGTCGGCGCCCAGCTCACCCCAGCCCAGAGCGGCGGGGTCGCGCTCGGCCTGCGTCTTGATCCGCTTGCCCCCGACGGAGATCGACTCATCGTCGTAGCTCACCTCGGCGTCGAGCTTGCCCAACAGCGAGTCGTACTTGAGCAGGTGCGCGAGCGTCTTGTTGTCGGTCAGGTCGTTGATGCCCACGATCTCGACGTCGGCGCGCTGGTCGAGAACCGCGCGGAAGAAGTTACGGCCGATGCGGCCAAACCCGTTGATACCAACCCGGATGGTCACAGGACACATCTCCTCGCCGTGTCGCCGGCGCCCTTGGCAGCCGGCCGCCCAGAGTAACTGGCCGCCTCGCGGCCCGTGCCACCGCGAATGACCGACCGACCACGCGACGGCGACGCCCGGCGAGCGACCCGAGTCGGCCTCATCGCCGAACACCGTGACGATATCGCCAGTCGGAAACTCCCGCCGCACGGGGGGCGAAATTCGATCTCCGTACGGCCGGCCGGCGACGCCGATCGAGGGACCACGACGCCGATCGAGCGCCCGCCACGCCGATCGGTGGGCCCGATCGGCGTCGGCGCGCCAACACCGCCCCGGCACGACGACGGCCGGCGTCCGCCCGACGTCATCGCCCGAGTGGTGGGCCGGTGTCAGCTCGCCGTCATCTCCGGGCGACCGCCGACATCAGCTCGCCATCATCTCCGGAGTGACGGCCGACATCAGCTCGCCATCATCTCCGGGGTGACGGCCGACATCAGCTCGCCATCATCTCCGGGGTGACGGCCGACTCGGTGTCCGGAATGCCGAGGTCACGGGCGCGCTTGTCGGCCAGCGCCAGCAGTCGGCGGATCCGGCCGGCGATCGCGTCCTTGGTCATCGGCGGGTCGGCGAGCGCACCCAACTCCTCCAGCGACGCCTGCCGGTGCTCCAGCCGCAGGTGACCGGCGCTCGACAGGTGCTGGGGCGCGGTTTCGCCGAGGATCTCCAGGGCCCGCGAGACCCGGGCCGCCGCGGCGACCGCGGCCCGCGCCGACCGGCGCAGGTTGGCGTCGTCGAAGTTGGCCAACCGGTTGGCGGTCGCGCGCACCTCACGGCGTACCCGCCGCTCCTCCCAGGCGAGCACGCTGCTGTGCGCGCCGATCCGGGTGAGCAGCGCACCGATCGCGTCGCCGTCCTTGACCACGACCCGGTCGACGCCGCGGACCTCGCGCGCCTTCGCCGTGATACCCACCCGCCGGGCCGCGCCGACCAGTGCGAGCGCCGACTCGGGGCCGGGGCAGGTGACCTCCAGCGCGCAGGAGCGGCCGGGTTCGGTCAGCGACCCGTGGGCCAGGAAGGCGCCCCGCCAGGCCGCGACGGCGCAGCAGATGTTCGCCGACACGACGTGCGACGGCAGTCCGCGGACCGGACGGCCCCGCACGTCGAGCAGCCCGGTCTGGCGGGCGAGCGCCTCGCCGTCCTTGACCACCCGCAGGATGAAGTGGGTTGCCTTGCGCAGGCCGCCGGAGGCGAGCAGGTGCACCTCGCTGGCGTAGCCGTACACCTCGGCGATCTCCGTGCGCAGCCGTCGCGCCACCGAGTTGGTGTCCAGCTCCGCCTCCACCACCACGCGGCCGGAGACGATGTGCAGCCCCCCGGCGAACCGCAGCAGAGCCGCCATCTCCGCCCGGCGGCAGCAGGGCTTGGTCACGCTGACCCGGCTGAGCTCGTCTTTGACCGCGCCGGTCATCGCCATTATGTCGTCACCTCGTGGGCCGATCCGTCGTCTGTGCGCCAGTATCCAACGCCGACCTCAGCCGGCCGACTCGATCATGGAGGACCGAGCACGGCCTCCAATGCTGCCGCCAGCGCTGCCGGGTCGTGTCGCGGAGACCCGTCAGACACCGCGACGGGCGCGAGAGCGAGCCGTGCACCCAGCGATTCTGCCGCACGGTGCACGGGCTCGGGGTCTCCAACGGCTTTCCCGTCGGCAAGTACTACATCGAACCGGAGGGCCGGAAGGTAACGGGTGAGCGCCGCCAAGTGGTCGGGCACACTGAGCCCCAGGGTCTCCTTCTCGGCCGCCAGGTTGAGCGTCACCAGGCGCCGGGCCGGGCTGGCCGCCACGGCGGCGGCGAGATCCGGTACGAGCAGGTGCGGGATGACACTGGTGTACCAGGATCCCGGCCCGAAGATCAGCCAGTCGGCCGCGTCGACCGCCGCCAGCACCTCGGCGCACGCGGCCGGCCGCTCCGGCCGCAGCCGCACCGTGCGCACCTCGCCGCGGGTGACCGCGACCGCGTGCTGGCCACGGACCGCCACGACCTCACCGGGCCGGCCCGGGTCACCGCCGAGGACGTCGGCTTCGATGCTCACCGCCTCGCGTGACATCGGCAGCACCCGGCCGCAGCAGCCGAGCATCCCGGCGACGTGGTCGAGCGCCGCAACCGGGTCGCCCAGCATCTCCATCAGGCCCAGCAGGACGAGGTTTCCGACGGCGTGCCCGGACAGGTACCCGTCACCGTCGAACCGGTGCTGGAACAGCGCGGCGCTCAGGCCACCGGCCGGATGGTCCACCTCGGCCAGCGCGACGAGAGCCTGTCGCAGGTCGCCGGGGGGCAGGCCACCGCGCTCGGCGCGCAGCCGGCCGCTGGAACCGCCGTCGTCGCCGACGGTCACCACCGCGGTGATCTCCAGGGCGCGCCCGCCCGGCTCCCGGCTCCACCGGTCGCGCAACAGCCGCAGGGCGCGCAGGGACGCCGACAGGCCGTGCCCACCGCCGAACGCCACGACCCGCAGCGGAGCGGCCGACGCTCCAGAGACACCGGACCGGGTCAGACCACCGGCCCCGCCGAGCGCCGCCCGATTACCGGCCCCGCCGGGCGTGGCCGGCCCCTCCGGCCCGCCGGACCCGCCCAGGTCACCGTCCGCGCTCCGGCCGTCCCGGCCGGTCATTCCCGCCCCAGGTCGCGGTGCTGGGCGGAGGCCGCCATCCGGATGTCGCGCAGCCGCCGCGCCAGTTCCTCGGCGATCGCCACGCTGCGATGCTTGCCGCCGGTACAGCCGATGGCCACGGTCACATACCGCTTGCCCTCCCGCTCGAACCCGGAAGCGGTCGCGTTCAGCAACCGGGACAGGGTCTCCACGAAGGTGATCGCGCCGTGCTGACCCAGCACGTACCGGCTGACCTCCGGCTCGCGGCCGGTGTGCTCGCGCAGCTCCGGTACCCAGTACGGGTTGGGCAGGAACCGGGCGTCAACCACGAAGTCGGCGTCGGGCGGCAGCCCGTACTTGAAGCCGAACGACAGCACCGTGACCCGCAGCCGGCGGCTGTCCTCCGCGGCGAACATCTCCTCGACCCGGGCGCGGAGCTGGTTGACGTTGAGGTGGCTGGTGTCGATGAAGACGTCGGCCTGCTCGCGCGCCTCGCGCAGCAGGTCCCGCTCGGCGGCGATACCGTCGGACAGCCGCCCCTCGCCCTGCATCGGGTGGGCCCGCCGGACGCTCTCGAACCGGCGGATCAGCACGTCGGTGTCGGCGTCGACGAAGATCACCTGTGGCTGGAAGCCACGCTCGCGCAGCGCCTTGATGGCGCCGGCCAGGTCGGTGGAGAAGGCGCGGCTGCGGACGTCGATCACCATCGCGGTACGCCGGGCCGTCCCGCCGGCGGCGAAGGCCAGCTCCGCCATGTCGATCATGAGCGCCTGAGGCAGGTTGTCGACCACGTAGTAGCCGACGTTCTCCAACGCTCGCGCCACCGTGCTGCGCCCACCACCGGACATCCCGGTCACGATGACCAGGTCGGTGTCTGAGCGCTGCGGCTCGCTTACCTCCGCGGCATGTGCCGTACGTTGCGTCACGCTTCCCCCTCGCCCGTCGCGCGACTCGCCGATTCGTCCGCGCGGACGGCTCAACCCGGCAACGATCCTAGGGGTGCGACGGCGCGCCGTCGGCGTCGGTCAGACCTCCAGCCCGGACAATTGTGCCCTTCTGGGTAGATTCAGGTGGGCCGTTGGTGGGATCCGGCACACCGCCCAGCGCCGCGAGGATCGCCTCCGCCGTACGGCGGCCGATCCCCGGCACCTCGACGATCTCCTCGACGCTCGCCGCCTTCAGCCGCTTCAGCGAGCCGAAGTGGCGTAGCAGCGCCTTGCGCCGCACCTCACCGAGGCCGGGAACGGCGTCCAGGTCGGACGCGATCATGCGCTTGGACCGCTTCTGCCGGTGGTACGTGATGGCGAACCGGTGTGCCTCGTCACGCACCCGCTGGAGCAGGTACAGCCCCTCCGAGGTACGCGGCAGGATCAGCGGGAACTCGTCGTCGGGTACCCAGACCTCCTCGAGCCGCTTCGCCAGGCCACAGACGGCAACATCCGTGACGCCGAGGTCTGCCATGACCCGGGCGGCCGCGTTGACCTGCGGCTGGCCGCCGTCGACCACGACGAGCTGCGGCGGATAGGCGAACTTGCGCGGCCGGCCGGTCTCCGGGTCGATGCCGGGGCGGGTCTCCGCCGTCGGGTCGGCCGGCCCGGAGCCGCCCGGACCGGCGGGGCCGGAGTCGGCGAGCGCGGCGGCACCGGAGTCGACCGGCACGGCGATACCGGAGTCGACCGGCACGGCGGCACCGGAGTCGGCCGGCACGGTGGTACCGGAGTCGGCGAGCGCCTGCTTGTACCGGCTGAACCGGCGGCGCAGCACCTCCGAGATGGCCGACACGTCGTCGGTGGCACCGTTGATCGCGAACCGCCGGTACTCGCTCTTGCGCGCCAGCCCGTCCTCGAACACGACCATGCTCGCGACCACGTCGGTGCCCTGGATCTGGGAGATGTCGTAGCACTCGATCCGCAGCGGCGCGGTATCGAGGCCGAGTGCGTCCGCGATCTCCTCGAGCGCCCTGCTACGCGTGGTCAGGTCGCCGGCCCGGCGCAGCTTGTGCTGCGCCAGCGCCTGCGCGGCGTTGCGGGCGACGGTCTCCTGGAGGGACTTCTTGTCGCCCCGCTGCGGCACCCGGATGGTGACCCGGCTGCCCCGCAGGGCGGACATCCAGTCGGCGAGCGCGTCGGCGTCGGCGGGCAGCTCCGGCACGAGCAGTTCCCGCGGCAGTTCGGCACCGACCGCCCCGGTCTCGCTCTCCTCCCCGTACACCTGGGAGCAGAAGTGGTGGACCAGGTCGCCCGGGCTGAGGTCCTCGGTCTTCTCCACGATCCAGCCCCGCTGGCCGCGCACCCGGCCACCGCGGACGTGGAAGACCTGCACCGCCGCTTCGAGCGGGTCGTCGGCGAACGCCACGACGTCGGCGTCCGTGCCGTCGCCGAAGACCACGGCCTGCTTCTCCATCGCCCGGCGCAGGGCCACCAGGTCGTCCCGCAGCCGCGCGGCCAGCTCGAAGTTCAGCTCGGCGGAGGCCGCCAGCATCTCGCGCTCCAGCCGCTTGACCATGGAGTCGGTCCGGCCGCCCATGAAGTCGCAGAAGTCGAGCACGATCCGGCGGTGCTCGTCGGCGCTCACCCGGTCGACGCACGGCGCCGCGCACTTGCCGATGTCGCCGAGCAGGCACGGCCGGCCCATCCGGCGGGCGCGCTGGAACACACCGGCCTTGCAGGTGCGTGCGGGGAAGACCCGCAGCAGCAGATCCAGGGTCTCGCGGATCGCCCAGGCGTGCGCGTACGGCCCGAAGTAGCGCACGCCCTTGCGCTTGGCGCCCCGCATGACCTGCAGTCGCGGGTACTCCTCGTCGAGGGTCACCGCGAGGTACGGGTAGGACTTGTCGTCGCGGTAACGGACGTTGAAGCGCGGGTCGTACTCCTTGATCCAGGCGTACTCCAACTGGAGCGCCTCGACCTCGGTGCCCACGGTTACCCAGTCCACCGCGGCGGCGGTGGTGACCATCTGGTGGGTGCGTGGGTGCAGCGTCCAGGGGTCGGCGAAGTAGGAGTTGAGCCGCTGCCGCAGGCTCTTGGCCTTGCCGACATAGATCACCCGGCCGGACGGGTCACGAAACCGGTAGACACCGGGCTCTTCGGGAATCGATCCCGGGGCAGGGCGGTACGTGGACGGATCCGGCACGTTTGAGAGCGTAGCCCGTCGGTACGTCAAGATTTCGGTGGCGGGCGCCCGGGTTCCCCACGGTCCCCGGGGCCCGCACCGACCTGGCCCGTACCCGGCACCGGCCAGGTCCCCGGCTCGTGCCGGCACGGTCCGGGCGGCGCCCGATCACGCGAGGGTGACGCTGTCCCCCTGGACGGTGACGTTCTTGGCCTCCAGCGGCGCCTTCGCCGGGCCGCCCGTGACCGACCCGTCGGACACCGAGAACTTGCTGTTGTGGCAGTTGCAGTTGATGGTGCCGTTGGCAACGGTCGTCACCGGGCAGCCCTGGTGGGTACAGGTGGCGCTGAACGCCTTGAACTGACCGGCGGTCGGCTGCGTGATGACGATGTCCTTGTCCTTGAAGATCTTGCCGCCACCGACCGGGATCTCACTGGTCTTCGCGAGCGCGGTACCCCCGGCCGGCTGGCCGCCCGTCTGCTGGCCGGGGGTGGTCGGCGCGGCCTGCCCGGCGTTGCCGTTCGTACCCCCGTTGACGCCGCTGCCCGATGATTCCGCGTCGTCGGTGCCACACGCGGCCAGCACAGCGGCGGCGCCGATACCGGCGGCACCGGCGAGCACGCTACGCCTGGTCGTGTCGCTCATCTTGCTCCTCACAGTAGGAAGCGCCTGTCCTCGATACGTACGCAGCCGGGCGCCGACCGGTTCACCATGGACCGACCGGTTCACCGCGGTACGCGAATCCCGACCAGGCTCTCACGTCTTCCCCACCGGCACCTCTCACCTGGCCGGGGAGAACGGCCCACTGGCCGGACGGCCGCCCACCCCGGGATGAGGGGTGAGCGGCCGTCCGGGTGGCCGGATGCACGCGTCGGGCCGGACGCACCCGAGGTGGGCGGTCCAGTCGGGCGCCTACCGCGCGGCGGCCGCCGTCCGCTTGGTGGCCTTGGCCGCCGCCGTCTTGGCTACCGCCGTCTTGGCCGCCGGAGCCTTGGCCGCCGTCTTGGCCGCCGGAGCCTTGGCCGCCGTCTTGGCCGCCGTCTTGGCCGCCGTCTTGGCCGCCGTCTTGGCCGCCGGAGCCTTGGCCGCCGCGGCCTTGACCGACTTCTTGGCAGCCGTCCGGGCGGCTGCGTTGGCCTTCTCGGCCCGCACCTGGGCGTCACCGCCGGCCGGCGTGCCGGTCACGCCGAGGATCGGGCGCAGGAAGGCGCCGGTGTGGCTCTCCGCGATCTCCGCGACCTCCTCGGGCGTACCCGCCGCGACGACGGTGCCGCCCCTGTGACCGCCCTCCGGCCCCATGTCGATGATCCAGTCGGCCGTCTTGATCACGTCGAGGTTGTGCTCGATCACGATCACCGTGTTGCCCTTGTCGACCAGGCTCTCCAGGACCAGCAGCAGCTTGCGGATGTCTTCGAAGTGCAGGCCGGTGGTGGGCTCGTCGAGCACGTACACCGTTCGCCCAGTCGACCGCTTCTGCAACTCGGAGGCGAGCTTGACGCGCTGGGCCTCGCCGCCGGACAGGGTCGGCGCGGGCTGGCCGAGGCGCACGTATCCGAGGCCGACGTCGACGAGCGTCTTGAGGTGGCGGTGGATCGCCGAGATCGGCTCGAAGAACTCGGCGGCCTCCTCGATCGGCATGTCGAGGACCTCGGAGATGGTCTTGCCCTTGTAGTGCACCTCCAGGGTCTCCCGGTTGTACCGGGCACCCTTGCAGACCTCGCAGGGCACGTACACGTCCGGCAGGAAGTTCATCTCGATCTTGATCGTGCCGTCACCCGCGCACGCCTCGCAGCGACCGCCCTTGACATTGAACGAGAACCGGCCCGGACCGTAGCCGCGCACCTTCGACTCGGTCGTCTCGGCGAACAGCCGCCGGATGTGGTCGAAGACACCGGTGTAGGTCGCCGGGTTCGACCGCGGGGTGCGCCCGATCGGCGACTGGTCGACGCCGACGACCTTGTCGACGTGCTCCAGGCCGGTGACCCGGGTGTGCCGGCCCGGAACCATCCGGGCGCCGTTGATCTGGTTGGCGAGCACCGCATGCAGGATGTCATTGACCAGGGTCGACTTGCCGGAACCGGAGACGCCGGTGACCGCCACGAACTGGCCCAGCGGGAACGACACCGTGAGGTTGCGCAGGTTGTTCTCGCGCGCGCCGTGCACGACGAGCTCCCTGCCGGGCGTCTGCGGCCGGCGCGTCCCGGGCGTCGGGATGCTCTTGCGCCCCGACAGGTACGCGCCGGTCAGCGACTCCTCGCAGGCGAGCAGGTCGGCAACCGCGCCGCTGTGCACGATCTTTCCGCCGTGCTCACCGGCGCCGGGGCCGATGTCGACGATCCAGTCGGCGGTGCGGATCGTGTCCTCGTCGTGCTCGACGACGATCAGCGTGTTGCCGAGCTTCTTCAGCCGCACCAGGGTCTCGATGAGCCGGTGGTTGTCGCGCTGGTGCAGACCGATGCTCGGCTCGTCGAGCACGTACAGCACGCCGACCAGGCCGGAGCCGATCTGGGTGGCGAGCCGGATGCGCTGGGCCTCGCCGCCGGACAGCGTGCCGGCCGCCCGGTCCAGCGACAGGTAGTCCAGGCCGACGTCGACCAGGAAGCGCAGCCGGGCGTTGATCTCCTTGAGTACCCGCTCGGCAATCATCTTCTGCCGGCCGGTCAGCTTCATGTCGCCCAGGATGTCGGCGGCCTCCCCAACGGAGAGGTTGCACAGTTCGGCGATGCTGCGGCCGTCGAGCGTGACCGCCAGGATCTCCGGCTTGAGCCGGGCGCCACCACACGCGGCGCACGGCACGTCGCGCATGTAGCCCTCGTACTTCTCCCGCGACCAGTCGGATTCGGTGTCGTTGTGGCGGCGCTCGATCCACTGCACAACGCCTTCGAAACCGGTGTAGTAGGAGCGCTCGCGCCCGTACTTGTTCCGGTAGCGCACGTGTACCTGGTCGTCGGAGCCGTACAGGATCGCCTTCTGCGCCCGGCTGGACAGCGCCCGCCAGGGCGTGTCGAGGCTGAAGCCCTGCTCGGCGCCGAGCGCCTCGAGCAGTCGGAGGAAGTAGTCCAGGGAGTGCCCGCCCGACCACGGCTGGATCGCGCCCTCCCGCAGGCTGCGCTCGGGGTCGGGGATGATCAGCTCCGGGTCGACCTCCTTCTTGGTGCCGATACCCGTGCACTCCGGGCAGGCCCCGAAGGGGGAGTTGAACGAGAAGCTGCGCGGCTCCAGGTCGTCGATCGCCAGCGGGTGCTCGTTGGGGCAGGCCAGGTGCTCGGAGAAGCGCCGTTCGCGGTGCTCGTCGCCCTCGGGCAGGTCCACGAACTCCAGGATGACGACGCCGCCGGCCAACTTCAGCGCGGTCTCCACCGAGTCGGTCAGCCGCTGCTTGGCGCTGGGCTTGACCGCGAGCCGGTCGACGACCACCTCGATGGTGTGCTTCTCCTGCTTCTTGAGCTTCGGCGGCTCGGTCAGCGGGTGGACCACACCGTCCACACGGACCCGCGCGAAGCCCTTGGACTGCAGTTCGGCGAAGAGGTCGACGTACTCCCCCTTGCGCTCGCGCACCACCGGGGCGAGGACCTGGAACCGGGTGCCCGGCTCCATGCCCAGCACCCGGTCGACGATCTGCTGCGGGGTCTGCTTGGCGATGGCCTCGCCGCAGACCGGGCAGTGCGGCTCGCCGACCCGCGCGTAGAGCAGCCGGAGGTAGTCGTAGACCTCGGTGATCGTGCCCACCGTCGACCGCGGGTTGCGGGAGGTGGACTTCTGGTCGATCGAGACGGCCGGGCTCAGACCTTCGATGAAATCGACGTCGGGCTTGTCCATCTGGCCGAGGAACTGGCGGGCGTACGACGACAGCGACTCGACGTAACGCCGCTGACCCTCGGCGAAGATCGTGTCGAACGCGAGGCTGGACTTGCCCGAGCCGGACAGCCCGGTGAACACGATCAGCGCGTCCCGGGGAAGTTCGAGGCTGACGTCGCGCAGGTTGTGCTCCCGCGCTCCGCGAATGATCAGTCGGTCGGCCACGGCCCGCCCTCAGTAGTTGATCTGTCCCGATCGGCACCCGTTCGGGCGCCGCGGCAACTGTATCCGGGGGGTCCGACAATTTCCGCCGCTCCGCAGACCAGCCACCGCCACCCAGCGTACGCAGCGGTCGGCCGACCCGGATCACCGTTCCGGGCGACAGGCCACCGCGCCGCACCGCCACGGACCGGACACGCACGCGGGCCGCCACGGGTGCGCGCCCACCCCTCCAAGATCCCCACAACGTCGCGAACGTTGCGGCATCGGCGCGCTCAGAGACAGCAATACGTGCGACATTGTTCGGATCTTGGAAGCGACCGCCACGGGCGGCCGCGGACCGACCACCACGGGCGGGCGCGGACCGGCCCGCTACGGGCGGGCGCGGCTGCGCTTCTCCTGCTTGGAGGCCCAGGCCCAGCTGGCCCGCGCCTCGGACGCCAGGCGGTCGCGGCGGCGCCGGTTCTCGGCCGCCTGCTCCCGTTCCAACCTGCGCCAGCTCGCCAGCCGGCGCGAGGGCAAGGTACCGGCCTCGATCGCCGCACGGACCGCGCAGCCCGGCTCGGCACCGTGCCGGCAGTCGCCGAACCTGCACCCCGCCGCGAGGTCGGCCACGTCGGCGAACGCCTGCTCCAGCCCCTCCTCGGCACCGAGCAGGCCGACCGCGCGTACGCCCGGTGTGTCGATCACCACGCCGCCACCCGGAAGGGGGATCAGCGTCCGGACGGTGGTGGTGTGCCGGCCCCGCCCGTCGGCGCGCAGCGCCTGGGTGGTCATGACGGTCGTCCCGGCCAGCGCGTTGACGAGGCTGGACTTACCCGCGCCGGACGGCCCGAGCAGCCCGAGGGTACGGCCGTGCGCCAGGTACCGCCGCAGGCCGGCCACGCCGGCACCGGTACGCGCACTGACCACATGTACCGGCACGGTCGGGGCGGCCTCGGCGAGCTGCGCGGCGACCGCCCGGGGGTGCCGCACCAGGTCCGCCTTGGTGAGCACGAGCGCCGGGCGGGCGCCGGACTCGAACGCGAGCGCGAGCAGCCGCTCGACCCGTCCCGGGTCGGGTTCGGGGTCGAGCGGTTCGACCACGGCCGCCACGTCGAGGTTGGCGGCGAGCACCTGGCCGTGGGAGGCCGCTCCGGCGCTGGCTCGTACCACCGCGCTGCGGCGGGGCAGCACCGACTCGACCGTCACCCGCCGATCGGGCCAGGTGTGCACGACAACCCAGTCACCGGCGCACGGCAGGGCGACCGGGTCGGCCGCCGCGGCCGCGAGGACCGATCCCGCGAGACTCGCCCGGAGGGTGCCGGACTCTCCCAGTACCGTGCAGACGCCGCGATCGACCCGCATGACCCGGGCCGGTTGGCGACTGGGGCGGTCATAGGTGGCGTACGCCCCGGCGAGGTACGGATCCCAGCCCAGGGCCTGCAGATCGAACGTCATCGTCTTCCTTGTCTGGTGCGGTTACGGCGGTCCTCCCGGCACGGCGGGACGTCAAGGGCATGGCGGCCCACCTCCTTCGGGTCGACGATGAACGCGTTCGCCCACGACGGTAGGGGCGCGGACGGCACAGCGGAACCGAATATCAACGGCGGAGCCGGATCCCAGCAGCCGAGCCGGATCCCAGCAGCCGAGCCGAACCGAGCCGCATCCGGCCGGGGGCCGGTACCGGTAGCCGCGAGCCGACGCCCCGGCCGGCATAGAGTGTGGGCATGACGGCCGACCCGCTCGTGCTCCTGCCTGAGATCGACCGGGCGACGGCCCGGCTGCTCGAGACCGTGCGCAAGCTCGACGACGACGCCGTCGCGGGGCCTTCACGGCTACCCGGCTGGACCCGTGGCCACGTGCTGACCCACCTCGCCCGCAACGCCGACGCCTGCGTCAACCTGCTCGAAGGTGCCCGTACCGGCACGGAGATCCCGATGTACCCCAGCGACGAGCAGCGCGACGCCGCCATCCACGGCGGGTCCGGCCGGCCGGTCGCCGAGCAGGCCGCCGACCTGACCGCGTCCGCCGAGCGCGTCGACGCGGCGATGGCCCGGATGCCGGCGGGCGCCTGGACGGCCACCGTACGCTGGCGCAGCGGCCGCACCCGGCCGGCGGCGTACGTCCCGTGGGCGCGACTGGTCGAGGTCGAGATCCACCACGTGGACCTCGATGCCGGGTACCGTACCGCCGACTGGCCGGACCCCTTCGTCCACCGGTTGCTACACGACCTGGCCGCCGACCTCGCCGACGCGATGGCGCCGGTCCGCCTGCACGCCGCCGACCTCGGCCACGAATTGGCGGTCGGGACCGACCCGTCGGTGACCGTGAGCGGATCGGGACACGCGCTGGCCGCGTGGTTGAGCGGCCGCTCGGACGGCGCCGACCTCACCGTGACCCCCGAGGGGCCGCTGCCCACCGTACCCACCTGGAAGTGAGGATGCCGACGTGACGTACACCGGTCAGGTCTCCCCCGGCGGCCCGCCGGACGTCCGCGAACTTGCCGCGCTGACCATCATCAAGGTGTCTGTCGGCCCGATGGACAACAACGCGTACCTGTTGCGCAGCGCGGGCGAGCAGTTGCTGATCGACGCGGCGAACGAGCCCGACCGGCTGCTCCGACTGCTCGGCAATGGCGGGCTGTCCACAGTGGTCACCACGCACCGCCACGCCGACCACTGGCAGGGCCTCGCCGACGTCGCCGGGGTCAGCGGGGCCGAATCGCTGGCGCACGAGGCGGACGCGCCGGAACTCCCCGTCGTAACCCAGACGCTGACCGACGGCGACACCGTGACGGTGGGCGACGCCGAACTCGAGGTGATCCACCTCGTCGGCCACACGCCGGGCTCGATCGCGCTGCTCTACCGGGACCCGCACGGGCATCCGCACCTGTTCACCGGTGACTCGCTGTTTCCCGGCGGTCCCGGGCGCACCACCAACCCGCGCGACTTCGACTCGCTCATGACGGACCTGGAGACCAAGATCTTCGGCCGGCTGCCCGACGACACCTGGTTCTACCCGGGCCACGGCAACGACAGCACACTCGGCGCGGAGCGGCCGTCCCTGCCGGAGTGGCGGGCCCGCGGCTGGTAGCCGGCCTCGGACCGGCGGTCAGTAGCCCGACCCGGACCGGCGATCGGTAGCCCGACCAGTCCGGCGTGGACATCCGCGCCGACCGGACCGGAATCTTCGGCGCCGGTACGGGTATGGCGGCGCAGCCACCGCCCGCCGACCATCACGCCACCGGGATCCGGGATGATCTTTGGGTACCCTGACGAGCCCACCGTGCTGGCCGGGGGCCGGCTCACGCTGCGGGTGTCGACGGATGCCCCGGAGTTCCGGGTGGAGTTCCACCGGTGGGGCGACGGCCTCACGTTCCAGGGCCGGTCGCCGTGGTGGCCCGGTCGCCACGCCCCGGCGCACCCGCCGTACCAGGACTGGGGACAGCCGGGTACCGGCCTGCGCGGCGAGGAGCTGGCGGGCTGGCCGGCATACCACGTCGCGGTTCCGGGCGACTGGCCGTCAGGGGTCTATCTGGCGATCCTCGTGGAGGGCGACGGCCGGGGGCGCGCCGCCCACCGGGCCGGGGCCCACGGCGCCGCCCACCGGGCCGGGGCCCACGGCGCCGCCCACCGGGCCGACGCCCGCCAGGGCAGGGCGCTGTTCGTGGTCCGGCACGCCCGGCCGGAGTCGTCGATCCTGTACAAGCTGCCGCTGCTGACCTACCACGCATACAACCGGGTGACGGCGCGCGGCTACGACCCGGCGACCGGACGCGGCGGCTGGTGCCTGTACACCGTCCCGCCGCCCGGGCAGGTGCCGGTACCGGTCCCGCCCACCGTCTCGGTGCGCCGGCCCGGTGGCGGCGTCGGGGGTACGCCCTGGGACGTCGACAACTTCGACCCGTTCGACCCGTCCCCGCGCCAGACGTTCGCCCACTGGGACGCCCCCTTCATCGCCTGGCTGGAGCGCACCGGCCGGCGCGTCGACTACTGCACCGATCTCGACCTCCACCGCGACGTGGCCGGCGACCTGCTGGAGGGGTACCGGCTACTGCTCAGCGTCGGGCACGACGAGTACTGGACCGACGCCATGCGCACGCACGTCGAACGGTTCGTCCGCGCCGGCGCCAACGTCGCCTTCTTCGGCGGCAACACCTGCTGGTGGCGGGTGGAGTTCGACGGCCAGCTGAGCTTCCGCCGGGTGAGCTTCTGGTCGGACGTACCCGCCCCGGGCCGGCCGGAGAACATCCTGACCGGCGTGAGCTTCCGCAACGGCGGCGAGCGCGACCGCGACAACCACCCGGTCGCGGTGGGGTACCGGGCCCAGCACACCGACCACTGGGTGTACGAGGGGACGGGCCTGCGCGACGGGAACACGTTCGGCGACCGGCCGGACGAGTACCTCGTCGGCTACGAGTGCGACGGGGCGCACTTCGACCGCGGCCGGCTCGCCCGCGGCCTGCCGATACGCCCGACCGGCGACGACGGTACGCCCGCCGGCTTCACCATCCTGGGCGTCGGCGACCTCGCCGTCAGCGGCTGGGGCCTGGGCAACGCGGCTGCCACGATGGGGCTGCACACCGACCACGGCACCGTGTTCACCGCGGCGACGACCGACTGGGCCCGCGTCCTCGGCAGCGGGCGGTCGCCGGTGGTCGAGCGGATCACCCGAAACGTCCTCGACCGGCTCGGCTAGCCCGCCGCCCCACGCCCAGCGGTGCTGCCACCCCACGCTCAGCCCGCACCACGCCGCGCTCAGCCGGTGCCGCCCCACGCGATCGTCTGGCCCGGCCCCATCTCGATCATCTCCACACCACCGAGCCCCGCCTCGTCGAGGGCCCGGCGGAACTCGGCCGGCACGCCCCTCGACTCCGGCGTGATGCCGTAGTGCATCGGTACCACCCGGTCGACCTTGAGCAGCCGGGTCGCCACCGCCGCCTCCGCCGGCCCCATCGTGTGGTGGTCGCCCATCGGCAGCAGTGCCAGGTCCGGCCGGTACACCTCGTGGATGAGCTCCATGCCGGAGAACGCCGCGGTGTCGCCGGCATGGTAGACCCGCACCCCGTTGGAGAAGCCGAGCACGAAGCCGGCGGCGACCCCGACGTACGCGCAGGGGTCGGAGTCGACGCTGGAGCTGTGCTCGGCCGGGGTCATCGTGACCCGCACCCCCTCGCGGGTCAGGATGCCGCCGACGTTCATCGTCTGGACGTTCCGCAGCCCCCGCGAGTGCAGCCACTTCCCCAGCTCCACGACCGTGACCACGGTCGGCGCCCCGCGCTCGGCGATCCGGAGCACGTCGCCGACGTGGTCGTGGTGGCCGTGGGTGATCAGGATCAGGTCGACCTCACCGACGTCCTTGGCGTCGTCCGGGCAGAGCGGGTTGCCGTACGTCCACGGATCGACCAGGACGACCTTCGACTCCGGGGTGACGAACCGGAAGGTGGCGTGCCCCAGGCAGGTGATCTCGACCGTACCGGCCATCGTCGTCACCGGACCGGCACGGGCGGCTCCACCCGCTTGCGGATGAGGTACGGCGGCATGGCCAGGGCGTGCAGGTCCGTCTTCCGCAGGCAGGCGAGCGCGTCCTGCGGGGTCTCGACGAGCGGGTCGCCCGGCCCGTTCAGCGACGTATTGAGCAGCACGGGGCAGCCGGTACGCGCCGCGAACGCGGACAGCAGCGCGTGCAGGAACGGGGTGTTCGCCGGCTCGACCGTCTGCAGCCGCGCCGTCCCGTCGACGTGGGTGATCGCCGGCAGCACCGGACGGTAGTGCGCCCGGACGTCGGCCGCGTACTGCATGAACGGCGCCGGCCGGTCCACGTCGAAGATCGCGCCGGCGGCCTCCGCCAGCACGATGGGCGCCAGCGGGCGGAACCATTCGCGCCCCTTCACCCGGGAGTTGATGAAGTCCCGCATGCCTACGTGCCGGGCGTCGGCGATGATGCTGCGGTTACCCAGCGCGCGGGGCCCGGACTCGCTGCGGCCGTGGTGCAGGCCGACCACCCGGCCGGAGTCGAGCAGGTCCACGATCCGCTCGACCAGGTCCGGCGGCCGGTCGACGATCAGGTCGTCGCAGATACCGCGGACCGCCTCGGCCACCGCGCGCCCGTCGGGGTCGGGGCCGAGGAAGTCGTTGGTCCACCGGAAGTCGCTCGGCGCGCCGAGACACTCGACCATCCCGTACATCGCGCAGCCGAGGGCGGTACCGCCGTCGTGCGGGCTGGGCGGGATGAAGACGTTGTCGAAGCCGCCCTCGCGCAGCAGCCGCCCGTTGGCCGAACAGTTCAGCGCGGTCCCGCCGGCGAAGCAGAGGTCGCGGGCGCCGGTCTGGGCGCACAGCCAGCCGGCGACCCGGAGCAGGGCGGTCTCGAACGCGCGCTGTCCGGCGGCGGCCAGGTCGGCGCAGTCGTCGAAGCAGCCGGCGTCGTCCGGGACGTACCGGAACCGGTCGGCTTGCGCGAACACGTCCAGCCATGCGTCGGGGATCGTGACCCGGTACTCGTCGACGGGCAGCTCGGGCAGGTCGAGGGCGTCCGGCCTGCCGTACGGCGCCAGGCCCATCACCTTGCCCTCGTTGCCCTCGCCGCCGGGGAAGACGGTCCGCGTCAGCAGGTAGTAGAAGCAGCCCAGACCGGCCGGCTCGGCCCAGTCGCCGTGCCAGAGGTGCTTGCCGACGCACTCGACGCGCGCCGGCTGACCGGCTCCCCGGCCCGGCTGACCGGCGCCCTGCCCCGGCTCGCAGGTGTAGAACGACGCGACCTCCAGCAGTTCCGGCCCGGCGTCCGCGGACGGGAACGGCTCGGTGACGTCCTTGACCCGGCTGCCCTGGGCGTCCACCACCATCACGGCCGCCCGCTCGAACGGCGACGGGTGGAACGCGCTGTACAGGTGGGCGAGGTGGTGCGAGACCGTGACGACCCGGACACCGTCGCGGAACGGTACGGTCCGCGCCAGTTCGTCGCGGTAGTCCGGCAGGTGCTCGACCTCGGCATCGGAGGAGTAGCACTCGACGACGAGGTCGACCGGGTCGCGCAGCGCGGGCAGCGCCGGTACGTAGCGGTCACGCACGTCGCCACGCCGTCCCCAGTGGTGCTTGCGCCGGGTCAGCCGCTCCTTCTGCAGGCTGTACATGCCCGACCGGCCGCGGAGTACGGCGATGGAGGCGTCCTGGGTACGGTTGATGCCGACGACGACCGGATCGTCACTCATCGCTTGCGCCTCCTCGCGGAGCGGACGGGGCTTGACGGGCCGGCCCGACCTACCCCGCCCGGGTGCGCGTCAAACCGCGCCCCGGTGCGCCGCGCGAACCGGCTCGGACGCGGCCCGGCCGGAACGCGTTGGCTCGGACGCGGCCCGGCCGGGCCGTGTTGGCTCAGATGCGGTCCAGTCGAGGGAAGATCACCTCGTGGAGCAGCAGGCGGATGCCGGCCGCCACCGGGATCGCGATGAGGGCGCCGACGATGCCGAGCGTGGCACCGCCGATCAGGACCGCGACGAACGTGACGGTCGCGGGGACGTCGACGGTGTGCCCGATGATGCGCGGTACCAGGAGGTAGTCCTCGAGGAGCTTGTACACCGTGTAGAACACGGCGGTGGCGATCGCCACCGGCAGCGAGACCGTCAGCGCCACCAGGGTGACGATGACCCCGGCGGCCGGCGAGCCGATCACGGGAATGAGGTCGAAAAGCGCGACCATGATCGACAGCAGCAGCGGATACGGCACGTGGAAGACCGTCAGCCAGACGAACGTCCCGGTCCCGATGATCAGCGAGGTGATCAGGTTGCCGAGCACGTACCCGCCGACCTTGCCGAACATCTCGTCGCCCAGCAGGATCGCCCGAGGGCGCCGCGACCGGGGTACGAGCCGGTAGAGCAGCCTGCGGATCCTGGGCATGTCGGCCAGCAGGTAGACCGTCAGCACCAGGACGGTGAGCGTGGAGGCGAGGGCATCCAGCACGATCATGCCGGCGCCGAGCAGGCCACCGAAGAGCTTGGCGCCACCGGCGGCGCTGAACAGTTGGCTGGCACGTTCACGCAGGTGGTACCGCGTTTCCAGCCGCCCCAGGGTCGAGTTGTGCGCGGTCAGGTGGTGCAGGTAGCCGGGCAGTTCCCTGACGAGCTGGCTGGTCTGGGCCACCAGCGGCGGGATGGCCGCGGCGATGAACCCGCCCACCGCGCCGACCAGGATCAGGCTCACCAGGGTCACGGCCGCCCAGCGCGGCAGTCCCCGGCGGAGGAGCCACTGCACCGCCGGGTCGAGCCCGATCGCCAGGAACAGGGAGAGGACGATCAGGATCAGTACCTGACCGGCGCGTAGGACCAGGGTGAGCAGGACGTACGTGGTCGCGACGCCGGCGGCGCCGAACGCCCCCACGACGTACGGCGAGCGCCGGTTGACCGGCGGACCGGGTGGGCCCAGCGCGGGCCTGTCCCGGGCAAGATCATGCGCCTCGGCCTCGGCGGCCCGCGCCACCTCGACCCGGTCGCGCTCGGACAGGTCGTGCTCGCCCGCCGGCAGGGTGGTCTCGAACGCGCGGTCGGGATTCCGATCCGCCGCCCTGTCCTCTCCCATCTCGGCCGCTGCGCCGTCCTGGACTGGCACGGCATCCACCTCCGTCAACCGTCCGCGCACCGTACGCGTGGACGGCGTGCGGGTGGCCTACCCGCTCGGCGAACCGTGACACACCGGCACTGGAACCGGACGAAGCGGCCTATCGACGCACGTTTGAACCGTTCCAGTCGCGGTAGGAGCACCGGTCGCGTACCCCTGAGGAGGCGGATCATGACAACCGAGCGGCGTAGCACCCGGCCGACCCCGTCGGTCAAGGACGACCAGCTCCGCACCCACCAGATCGACCGGCACGGCAGGTACCTGACCACCGACCAGGGCATCCCGGTCGAGGACACGGACAACTCACTGAAGGTGGGCGAACGCGGAGCGACCCTCCTGGAGGACTTCCACTTCCGCGAAAAGATCACCAGGTTCGACCACGAGCGCATCCCTGAGCGGGTCGTGCATGCCCGCGGGTCGGGCGCGCACGGCTACTTCCAGCCGTACGACGACTCGCTGGCCGAGTACACGATCGCGGAGTTCCTGCGTGACCCGCTGATCCAGACCCCGGTCTTCGTACGCTTCTCGACCGTACAGGGCCCGCGCGGGTCGGCGGACACCGTCCGCGACGTGCGAGGCTTCGCCACGAAGTTCTACACCGGTCAGGGCAACTTCGACCTGGTCGGCAACAACATCCCGGTCTTCTTCATCCAGGACGGGATCAAGTTCCCGGACTTCGTGCACGCGGTCAAGATGGAGCCGCACAACGAGATCCCCACCGGCGCCTCGGCGCACGACTCGTTCTGGGACTTCGTCTCCCTCCAGCCGGAGACCATGCACATGGTCATGTGGCTGATGTCCGACCGGGCGATCCCGCGTAGCTTCGCCACGATGCAGGGCTTCGGCGTCCACACCTTCCGGCTGATCAACGCCGAGGGGCGCTCGACCTTCGTCAAGTTCCACTGGACGCCCAAGCGGGGTGTCTACTCGCTGGTCTGGGACGAGGCGCAGCAGATCGCCGGCCGGGACCCGGACTTCAACCGCCGCGACCTGTGGGAGCTGATCGAGTCGGGCCAGTTCCCCGAGTACGAGCTGGGCGTCCAGCTGATACCGGAGGACGCGGCCGACCGGTTCGACTTCGACCTGCTCGACCCGACCAAGATCCTGCCGGAGGAGGTCGTCCCGGTCCGGCCGGTCGGACGCCTGGTGCTGGACCGCAACCCGGACAACTTCTTCGCCGAGACCGAGCAGGTGGCCTTCTGTGTGCAGAACGTCGTTCCGGGCATCGGGTTCACCGACGACCCGCTGATGCAGGCGCGGCTGTTCTCGTACCTCGACACCCAGCTCACCCGCCTCGGCGGCCCGAACTTCGCGTCGATCCCGATCAACCGGCCGATCGCCCCGGTGGTCAACCACCAGCAGGACGGGTTCCACTACGACGAGGTACCACCCCGAGGGGCGAACTACCACCCGAACTCGATCAGTGACGGGTACCCGAAGGTCCCCGGCGAGAACGGGTACGTGCACTACCCGGAGCGGGAGGAGGGGCGCAAGCTGCGCCGCCGCCCGGAGAGCTTCGCTGACCACTACGGCCAGGCGACCCTGTTCTGGAACAGCATGTCCGCCTGGGAGAAGAAGCACATCGTCGAGGCGTACCGCTTCGAGCTGGGGCACGTCTCCCGCCGCTACATCCGGGAGCGGGTCGTCGACCACCTCAACCACGTCGACCACGACCTGGCCGTCGCGGTCGCCGCCGGGATCGGCGTGGCCGAGCCGGCCAAGGCCGGCGACAACCACGGCCGCAGCTCGCCGGCGCTCAGCCAGACCAGCAAGTCCGGAAACGGGATCACGGGCCGCCGGGTGGCCTTCCTGGTCGCCGACGGCGTCGACCCGGCGAGCGTGACCGCGCTGCGCGACGAACTGCGCCGCCGCGACGCGGTACCCGAACTGCTGGCGCCCGTGGACGGCGACGTAACGGCGGCCGACGGTACGGCGCTGCCGGTCGACCGGGCGATCCCCACCGTCGCCTCGGTGCTCTACGACGCCGTGGTGGTACCCGACGGGCCGGACGCCGTCGACAAGCTGCGCACGAACGCGCTGGCGCTGCACTTCCTCGCCGAGGCGTATAAGCACGCCAAGCCGGTCGCCGTCCTGGGCGCCGGCACGTCACTGCTGGAGACCGCCCACCTGCCGCCGTTCACCAACTCGGTCGGCGGCAACGGGGCGGCGGCGGGCGTCCTGGCCCGCGAGGAGGCCGGCGCGCCGGACGGCGACTTCCTCGCGGCCTTCGTGCAGGCACTCGCCAGGCACCGGTTCTACGAGCGCCCGATCGAGACGGTCGTCGCGTAGCCGCACCCGCCGGTCCACTCCCTCCACGATCGCTGGCTTGTGGCAGGGTTGCCGACGTGTCCAGCCGCCCCTCCCCCGCCGACCTGGCGGCCGCCAACGGGCGGAGCATCCCCGACGTCATCGCCCCCGGTCTGGCCGTGCTGTTCTGCGGCATCAACCCGGGCCTGTGGTCGGCCGCCACCGGCCACCACTTCGCCCGGCCCGGCAACCGGTTCTGGCCGGCGCTGCACCGCGCCGACTTCACCCCGCGCCAGCTACGCCCCGACGAACAGGAAGACCTGCTCGGGTACGGGCTGGGCATCACCAACCTGGTCGCGCGGGGTTCGGCGCGCGCCGACGAGCTGACCCGTGACGAACTGGTCGCCGGCGGCGCGGTGCTGGCGGCGAAGCTCGCCGAGTATCGACCACGTCGACTCGCGGTACTCGGTGTCGGCGCCTACCGGACGGCGTTCGGCGCCCGCACGGCGACGGTCGGTCCGCAGCCGACCCGGATCGGCGACGTCCCGGTGTGGGTACTGCCGAACCCGAGTGGGCTGAACGCGCACTACACGCTGCAGCGGCTCGCGGACGAGTTCGCCGCGCTGCGAAAGGCGGTCACGCGGTAGCCCACCCGGGTCACGCCCCGCCGGGCTCGGCCGGCGGCCGCCCCGGGATCGCGGCCGGGTCGCCGCCGTACCTGGCGGCGCGCTCCATGACCAGCTGCCCGAACAGCCCGTTGGGCCGTTGGCAGTCCAGGCACAGGAGGTTGTCGTCCAGGCGCCGGCCACCGCAGTGGTCGCAGGCGCCGCGATCGCGGGGATCGTGGTAGCCGCGCAGCGCCTCGACGAGCGCACGGGCCACGGAGGCGGTGATCGCCAGCCGCGCCCGGTCGTCGCCGGAGCGGACCTCGATCGTCGTGTCGGCGCCACCGGCCGGATCGGCGATGCCACCCGACCGGTCAAGGGCATCGATCCGTTCGACGAAGTCCCGGAGCGCCGCGACGACATCCAGAGGTGACGAAGAGGTCATGTCTCACCCTACGAGAGCCCGGACGGGAGGGCGCGGCGGGGCGCGCCACCCGGCGACCCCGACGGCCCGGACGCCGCGCCCCGCCTCGCCCTCCCGTCCGGCGGTTCACCGTCATAGGCTGAACGCGTGGCTGAGCAGTTGGACGAAGAGACCCTCGCGTTCGCCCACCGCATGTTCAACCTGGCCCGCTCCGGACACACCGAGGAGCTCGCGGCCCAGGTCGACGCCGGTCTTCCGGTCAACCTGACCAACGACAAGGGCGACACGCTGCTGATCCTCGCGGCGTACCACGCGCACCCCGACACCGTCGCCGCGCTGGTGGCGCGGGGCGCGGACGTCACGCGGGCCAACGACCGCGGGCAGACGGCGCTGGCCGCGGGCGTGTTCCGCCAGTCCCGCGAGATCGTCACCACGCTCCTGGCGGCAGGGGCCGACCCGGCCGGCGGTAACCCGTCGGCGCTCGAGACGGCCACCTTCTTCGACCTTCCGGAGATGCTGACCCTCCTCCAGCGCGAACCGGCGTGACCATCGTGGCCGGCGTCAGTACCAGACCGCCACGCCGCCGTGGCCCGAACAGGTTCCCCTGCGGTTCTGGCTGAAGCTGTACGTCCCGTCGTTGCACTTCGCCGTGGCCCCGGCCGGCACGCCGGGTGCGGTGACCGGACGGTGTACGCACGCGCCGTCGGCGTTGCGGTAGTAGTCCTGGCCGCACGATCCGGAACCGCCACTGCCGCTCCCCGAGCCACTGCCGCTCCCCGAGCCACTGCCCGAACCGGCGTTGCTGCCCGAGCCGGCGTTGCTCCCGCCGCCCGGCCCGCTCCCGTCACCCTGGTTCGTCGCCGATCGCTCCGTCGTCGTCTGCGCGGCGGCCGGCGTCGGCGTGGTCACCACCGGCGACGGTGTCGCGGTGGACGGCGCCGCCGACGGCATGGTCGACGAGGTCGTGGTGACGACGGTCGGCGATACCACGGCGACGCCCGGGCCCGACGGATCCGGCCCGCAACCGGCCACGGTCACGACCGCGGCGATGACAACGAACGCCTTCTTCCACATACGCGCCTCCCAGGTCCGTTTCCCGGGGAGCGAGAGTACGGAGGGTGAAGGAATCGACACTTCCCGCTCTCGGGTGGACCGCGTTGGACCACCGTGGAGCGTCTTTGACCGGACAGTGACGCCACTCACCCGATCATTCGAGAACGTGCTGGCCGCCGGCCCGCCCGGGTATCCGCCAGCGCCCGGCCCGCCCCGGTGTCCGGCAACAGCCGGCCCGTACCGGGTGGACACCGGAAGCCGCGACACCGGGGCGGCGCCGTCACCCGCGACGACCTCGCCACGCCGCGGGCGCCGGCGTTTGCCGGCTGCGGAATCGGGTCATGTACCCGCCATGACCGACATCGAAAAGCTGGTTCACCAGGAGTGGACCGCCGTCGACGCCGAGCGCCGCATCGTCGTCTCGGATCCGGCCAGCGGCCGGGAACTGTTCGCCGCTCCGGTGGCCACCTCCGCCGACGTGGACGCGGCGGTCGACGCGGCGCGGGCCGCCGCTGCCGCCTGGGCGCGCACCCCGGCCGGCGAACGGGCCGCGGTCGTGCACCGGGCGGCGGATGCCGTCGCGGCCCGCGCCGCCGACCTGGCCCGGCTGACCACCCTGGAGATGGGCAAGCCGCTCGGCGACGCCCGCGGCGGGGTCGACGCCGGTGTCGGGACGCTGCGCCAGTACGCCGAACTCGGGCCGGTGCACCGGGGACGCTCCCTCAACGGCGGTTTCGAGGCCACCGACCTGATGGTGTACGAGCCGCGCGGCGTCGTCGCCGCGATCACGCCGTGGAACGACCCGGTGGCGGTGTCCTGCGGCCTGATCGGCGCGGCGCTGGTCACCGGCAACACGGTGGTGTACAAGCCGAGCGAACGTACCCCGGCCACCGGCTGGCTGCTGGCCCGGATCCTCTCCGAGCACCTGCCCCCGGGCGTACTGAACCTGCTGCTCGGCGACGGCACGGTGGGCGCGCGGCTGGTCGAACGACCGGTCGACGTTGTCGCGCACGTCGGTTCCACCGCCACCGGCCGGGCCATCGCGCGGGCCGCTGCCGGTACCGCGGCCAAGGTACTGCTGGAGAACGGCGGTAACGACCCGCTCATCGTGGACGCCGGGGTGGATCCGGAGTGGGCAGCGGCGCAGGCGGCGCTCGGCGCGTTCGCCAACGCCGGGCAGATCTGCGTGGCGGTGGAGCGGATCTACGTGCACGAGGCGATCGCCGAGCCGTTCCTCGCCGCACTCGTCGCCCGTGCGGAGGACCTGCGCACCGGGCCGGGGCTGGAGCCGGACACCCAGCTCGGGCCGCTGGTGGACGCCGCGATGCGCGACCACGTGCACGGACACGTCCAGCAGGCGGTCACCGCCGGAGCGAAGCTGCTGGTCGGCGGGGAGCTACCGGACGGGGCCGGCGCGTTCTACCCGGCGACCGTACTCACCGGCTGCACCGACGACATGGCGGTGATGCGCGAGGAGACGTTCGGTCCGGTCGCCCCGGTCGCGGCCGTCGGCTCGTTCGACGAGGCACTGGAGCGGGCCGCCCAGGGCGAGTACGGGCTCGCCGCGTCGGTACTGACCGCCGATCTGGCGCACGCTACGCGGGCCTGGCGGGAGCTGCCGGTCGGCACCGTGAAGATCAACAACGTGTTCGGCGGGGCGCCCGGCGGCGCCGCGCATCCACGCCGGGCCAGCGGCCAGGGCTACGGGTACGGGCCGGAACTGCTCGACGAGATGACCCACACCAAGGTGGTGCACCTGGCCGTCCCGCCACGGTGACCGGCACCGCCGAGGACCCGGTACTCCGGGCCCCCGAGCGGCGCCGTCCCCTGAACACCGCAGGCGCCGTCCCCTGAACGCCGAGGGTGTGGTCGCACCGACGAACGGTGCGACCACACCCTCGGCGACCCGACCGCGCGGGTGCGGCCCCTCGCGGTCGGGCGTTCACACCTCCCGCAGCCGCTGCGGGTCCACCTCCCGGTCGGGGAAACGCCGCAGGTACTCCCGCTCCAGCTCGGCGGTACGCCGATCGTGGTTGGTCAGTGCGTCCTCGGAGCCGTGGCGGAACGTCAGGTGCCGCGTGTCGTGCAGGCTTCGCAGTTCACGCAGCAGGTCGTCGGTGTCCAACGCCGCGGGGTCGACTCCCAGTCCCGGGCGGGCCACATCGTCGGGCGTCTCGTGGTACGTCACATCCATCACTGTCCTCCGGTCACGGCAACTGCCCTCACGCATACCCAGGTGGGGCGGCTGACATTCGGGGAACGACCGCTCCGTGCCGCTACGTGATCGCCGGGTCTCACCGAAAGGGGCCGGGTCTCACCGAAAGGGCCGGGCCTGGCAATCACCACCCTCCGCTGGGGAGGTCATTTCGGGGATTAGCACCTGCCAGCACGGGGAAACATCCGGTGAGGGCCGGAGAGGAGCGACGATGACGGACCTGATCAACGAACAGCGCACCGTACCGCGGGTCGACCATCGGTCGACGGCTGAGCTGGTCAAGCTCGCCTCCGAGCAGATTTCGCACCTGGTGCGCGATGAGCTGCGCCTGGCACAGGCCGAGCTCACCGTCAAGGGCAAGCAGGCCGGCATCGGCGCGGGCATGCTGGGCGCCGCCGGCGTCGCGGCGCTCTACGGCGGGGCGGCCCTCCTGGCCACGGTGGCCCTCCTGCTCGCCCTGGTGATGCCCGCCTGGGTGGCGACCCTGATCGTCGCGGTCGTCCTGCTCGCCACCGCCGGCGCGATGGCGATGATCGGAAAGGCCCGGATGAAGCGGGTCGTCCCGCCGATGCCGGAGCGGACCGTGCGCAGCGTCAAAGAGGACATCGGCACCGTCACGGAGGCGGTCAAGGAGAGGGGATACCGATGACGACGACGCCGGGCGCCTCGGACGGCGCGGCGCTGTCGCGCAACGAGCCGGGGAGCAGCAGCGCGCCGGTGAGCCGCGGGGAACCGGGGAGCAGCA
This sequence comes from Planosporangium spinosum, assembly GCF_049999945.1. NCBI lineage: Bacteria > Bacillati > Actinomycetota > Actinomycetes > Micromonosporales > Micromonosporaceae > Planosporangium > Planosporangium spinosum. The sequence goes on from NZ_JBLYUB010000002.1 coordinate 350,523, forward strand.
GCAGACCGCTCGCCGAGACCCGCACGGAACTGTCGCGGCCCGCCAGGCCGCCGGCCGACGTGGACGAGCTCCGCGCCGACATCGAGCACACCCGAGCCGAACTGGGCGAGACCGTCCAGGCGCTGGCGGCCAAGGTGGACGTCAAGGCCCGGTTCCAGGAGGGCGCCGACGAGGCGAAGGCGCGGCTGCGGGAAGGGCTGGTGGAGGCGCCGGAGCGGGCCCAGGAACTGGCCGCGCGTACCGGTCAGGCGGTGCGCCGCAACCCCGTGCCGTACGCCGTCGCGGCCGGCGCCGTCGTGCTGATCGTCGTGTTCCTGCGGTGGAGGAACAGCCGGACGGTCGTTGCGGATCAATGGACCGAACGGGCAGACCGGTGGTCCCGAGGCACGTGGTGAGGACGCGCATCCCGGCCCGGTGGCGGATACGGAAGGCGGAACGTTGAAGAAGGTGCTGTACAAGCCGCTCAGCCTGGCACTCGGTGTGGCGGGCGGTCTGCTGGCCGGAGTGGTCTTCAAGCAGGTCTGGAAGGTCGTTGCCGGGGAGGACGAGGTGCCCGACGCCACGTCACCGGAGCACACCTGGGCGGAGGTGCTCACCGCGGCCGCGATCCAGGGCGCGGTCTTCGCCGTCGTCAGGGCCGCCGTGGACCGCGGCGGCGCGGTCGGTGTTCGCAAGCTGACCGGAGAATGGCCTGACTGAGGCGGTCCGCGATCGATCCCCGAACGGGGTGGTGAACGGGGTGCACCACCCCGTTCCTGCGCATTCGGCCGGCGGCAGGGCGACCGGAATAGCCTCATGATCGATGCTGTTCCGATTACAGTACGTCAACACGCTACGGTTTACGCAGTCATCGCGCCGTCCGCAACCGACCCCGGTCACCCTCTCCAGGGTGCCGGGCGGCGCACTCCGCCCCGGCGTCGCCGGTGATCACACCTCCAGGACAATCAGACTCATGCAGACCCGCTCCGATCTCCGCAACGTCGCGATCGTCGCCCACGTCGACCACGGCAAGACCACTCTGGTCGACGCCATGCTGCGACAGTCCGGCGCATGGCACTCCCGGGCCGAGATGGCCGACCGGGTCATGGACTCCATGGACCTGGAGCGGGAGAAGGGGATCACGATCCTCGCCAAGAACACCGCGGTCCGGTACCACCGGCCGGACGGCGAGGACGTCACCATCAACATCATCGACACCCCCGGCCACGCCGACTTCGGCGGTGAGGTCGAGCGCGGCCTGACCATGGTCGACGGGGTGGTCCTGCTCGTGGACGCGAGTGAGGGCCCTCTCCCCCAGACCCGGTTCGTGCTGCGCAAGGCGCTCAAGGCGCGGCTGCCGATCATCCTGGTCATCAACAAGGTCGACCGTCCCGACGCCCGGATCAAGGAGGTCGTCGACGACACGTACGAGCTCTTCCTCGATCTCGACGCCGACGAGTCGCAGATCGACTTCCCGATCGTGTACGCCTGCGCCCGCGACGGGCGCGCCTCGCTGAACATGCCCGACAACGGCGGCCAGCCCGACTCCGACAACCTCCAGCCGCTGTTCCAGACGCTGCTGGACACCATTCCGGCGCCGTCCTACCACGAGGGCGCCCCGCTGCAGGCGCACGTGACCAACCTGGATGCCTCGCCGTTCCTGGGGCGTCTGGCACTGTGCCGGGTGCACGAAGGCACCATCCGCAAGGGCCAGACCGTCGCCTGGCTGCGCGAGGACGGCTCGACCGAGCGGGTACGCATCTCCGAGCTGCTCATGACCGAGGCGCTGGAGCGCAAGCCGGCCGAGGAGGCGGGCCCGGGCGACATCATCGCCGTCGCCGGCATCCCGGACATCATGATCGGGGACACCCTCGCCGACGCGGAGAACCCGCAGCCGCTGCCGCGGATCACCGTCGACGAGCCGGCCATCTCCATGACCATCGGCACCAACACCTCGCCGCTGGCCGGCCGGGTCAAGGGCACGAAGGTGACGGCCCGGCTGGTCAAGGACCGCCTCGACCGGGAGCTGATCGGTAACGTCTCGCTGCGCGTCCTGCCGACCGAGCGTCCGGACGCCTGGGAGGTGCAGGGTCGCGGTGAGCTGGCGCTGGCCATCCTCGTGGAGCAGATGCGGCGCGAAGGCTACGAGCTGACCGTCGGCAAGCCGCAGGTCGTCACCCGCGAGATCAACGGCAAGGTGCACGAGCCGGTCGAGCGGTTGACGATCGACGCGCCCGAGGAGTACCTCGGCGCGATCACCCAGCTGCTCGCCACCCGTAAGGGCCGCATGGAGCAGCTGATCAACCACGGTACCGGCTGGATCCGGATGGAGTGGCTGGTGCCGGCTCGCGGCCTGATCGGCTTCCGGACCGAGTTCCTCACCGACACCCGGGGCACCGGCATCCTGCACCACGTCTTCGACTCGTACGAGCCGTGGTTCGGCGAGCTGCGCACCCGGCCGTCCGGTTCGCTGGTCGCCGACCGGGCCGGGGTCGTCACCCCGTTCGCCATGATGAACCTGCAGGAGCGCGGCACGCTGTTCGTCGAGCCGACCACCGAGGTGTACGAGGGCATGATCGTCGGGGAGAACTCCCGCGCCGACGACATGGACGTCAACATCACCAAGGAGAAGAAGCTCACCAACATGCGCTCCTCCACGGCTGACGAGACGGAGAAGCTGATCCCGCCGCGCAAGCTGTCCCTGGAGCAGGCGCTGGAGTTCTGCCGCGAGGACGAGTGCGTGGAGGTCACCCCGGAGACCGTGCGGATCCGCAAGGTGCACCTCGACCAGAAGGAGCGCGAGCGGATCTTCCGCCGCCGGGCGCACTCGAACTGACGCCTCCCCCGCGGCCGGTGCCGGTACCCCAGGTGGTGCCGGCCCCGGCCGCGGCGCGTCCGCACCGGTGCCCTCAGGCCCCGTCGGCGGCCCCGCGCCCGCGACGGCGTACCAGCATGACCGCGAGTACGACGAGAGCGGCCACCTCGACGACCGCGCCGGGCCAGCGGGTGACGATGGCCAGGTTCAGGCTGCTGGATCCGACCACGAAGCTGAGCACCGCCAGCACCACCGCGGTAGACCGCCGGATCGGCCCGGTCGCCGCGGCGGCGAGTACCGCGGCCGGGGCGGCCGCGTACCAGGGGTAGACCACCGGCGCCAGCGCGACGGTCGCGGCGAGCGCCAGCCCGGCCGCGGTGACCACGGCCCGGGTGGCGCTGTCCGCGGTGCCCCCGGCCGGAGTACCGCCTGCCGGAGTACCACCCGCCGCGGTGACCGTGGTGCGGGTGGCCCGCCACCAGAGGACCACCAGCACGACCGGCAACAGCGCGTACAGGGCGACGCCCCGCACCGCCTCGATGGTGGTCGGGATCGCGCCCGACACCCCGGCCAGCGACAGCGGCGCGGCGGCCACGGCGCCCAGGACCGCACCGACCGCACTGGGTGGCGACATCCACGACACCGGCTGGCGCGACGTCGGCAGGGCGGCCGCCCAGCCCAGATCGAGCCCGGCGGCCAGCGTCAGCACGGTGAACCCGGCCCCGGCGGCGACGAGCACGGCGACCACGCACAGCCAGCGCGACCGGTCCGTCCCGACCCCGCCCGGCCACCGGCCCGCCATGTCGGGGCGCTGCCACCGGGCCGCCCCGGCCCCGCCCGCCATCCTGGAGCGCAGCCACCGGCATCCGGCACCGAACGCCAGAACGGCGACGAAGGGCAGCACGACGACCGCCGTCGCCTTCACCGCGACGGCCACCCCGACCACGGCCGCACCGGCGACCGGACTGCCGCGGGCGGCGAGCGCCAGGGCCGCGACGACCAGGCCGGCCAGGAGCGCATCGTGGTGTACCCCACCGACCAGGTGCACCAGTACCACGGGGTTGGCCAGCCCGAGCCAGAGCGCCGCGGCCGGGTCGGTGCCGCAGCGGGCGGCCAGTACCGGAAGGCCGGCGGCGAGCAGGACCAACCCGGCCACGGCGGCCAGCCGTAGCACGGCGACCGCGCCGATCAGTGACCCCTTCGCGGCGACCGCGCTGACCAGCACGGCGACCGGCCCGTACGGCGCCGGCTGGGCCCGCCAGATGGGCGGCACGGCCTCGAGCCACCGGCACGGCAGGGCGGCCGGCCCGACCCGGTACGGGTCGGCCCCGGCGAGGTAGGCCTGGCCCTGGCAGGCATACGAGTACGCGTCGTGGCTGGCCAGCGGGGCTGCGAGCAGCAGTGGCGCCGCCCACAGCGCCACCGTGGCGAGCACCGTCGCCACACCGACGCGACCGTCCCGTACCCGCTGGCCCAGCCGCCACCAGGCGGCGACCAGCACCGCCACGGCGACCGGCCACAGTCCGAGGCCCACCCGGTGCCAGACCGGCCCGGTGAGCAGCGGCGCCCACGACGCCAGCTGGTGTGGCCGTTGCCAGGGCAGCGCGCCGACGGTCCAGGACAGCGACGCCATCAGCGTGGTGGCCGCCAGCCCCGCGTACCGGGGCAGGCCGACACCGGCACCACGGCCCCGAACCGGGGACGCGCGCGGTTCCGGGGCGGTCCGCTCGGCGGCGGGTCGGGACGCAGGCATCCGGCTCAGGGTAGGTCCCGGCCGGCGCCGAAGGTCGGCCGGGGCGTACCGGCCGCTCAGCCCCGCGGATCTGCCGGGGCGTACCGGCCGGTCTCGTGCGACCAGTCGACGTTGGCCCGGATCCAGTGCGCCAGGCCGGTGGCCGCCCGGCGTACCGCCGGCCGGTCCGGCAGCACGTCGCGGGCCGCGAGGAACGCCCGTACCTCCCGGTCGTGGCGGTCGGTGACCTCGCGGACGGCGTCGGCCAGCGACCGGTCCCGCTCGTGCCGCACGACCAGGACCAGGTTGTGCGGGTCCCCACCGGCCGCCTCCTTCGGCCAGGAGACCAGGTCGTTGAACCAGGCGACCGCGTTGTCGGCGTGCCGCCGCAGCGGCGCGAGGGCGGCCCGGTCGTCCGGTGTGGCGGACCGGTCGCCGGCTCCGCCGGAGCCGGCGGAGGTCCCCCTCTCCCCCGGGCCGGTGGAAGCCTCCCGTCCATCGGTGAAGGCCTCGACGAGGTCGAAGAACATCGCCGTCGCGGCGGTGTGCCGGCGCATCCGCACGTACTCGGCGACCGACGGGACCCGGCCCTGGCTGCGGTTGTCGGCCTCCCATGCGTTGCCGGCCAGGTACTGCCCGACGTGGGAGACGAAGCGCTCCCGCCAGGCCGGCCCGGTACGGGCCAGGGTGCGCCCCCACACGTCCGCCAGCGCGGTGGCCAGCGGGCCTTCCAGCCCGTGCGCGGCATGGTCGCCGGCCAGGTACCCGACGAGCCGTTCGGCCAGGTTCCGCTGCCGGTCCGGGGACCGGCCCAGGACGGTCTCCAGCTGGTCGTCGAGCGCAAAGGTGAACGTCAGCCAGGACACGGCCAGGCGCAGGTCGGCGTAGTCGGCGTCGGGGTAGGCGCGGGCCATCAGATACGCGAAGCGGGCCCGGCTGAATGCCGCCCGCGCGGGGACGGTCGGCAGGAAACCGTGGCGGGTGGCCCAGCCGTCGGCGTACCGCTGGAGCCGGAGCGCGTGCGGTGAGATGCGCGGCGGGAACGGGCACAGGACGGCCGGTGCGGGTACGGCCGGAGCACCGGCCGGCGGCGCGTCGCCGGCCAGCGGCGCACCACCGGCCGGCGACGGCACTCGACTACCCGGTACGTGACCACTCGGCGCCATCCGGTCCTCTCCGCTCCCCGCGTCGAGTCCCCAACGTAGTGATCTGACTACCGGCCGGTCAATCGCCAGTTATCAATGATGAATCTCGGCGCTCAGTCCGTCACGCGGTCGCGGTCCTCGTCGCGCGGTGCCGGGACGGGCTCGGCGGTGGCCGCCGCCCCGACGAGCGCCCGGCGGGCGACGTGCCGGGACTTCAGCAGGCTGGCGACCGTGGTGACCGCGAGCATGCCGATGATGACCGCGAGCGAGAGCTCGATCGAGACCTCCGGTGCCCAACTGATCGGGTTACCCCCGTTGATGAACGGGACGTTGTTGTTGTGCAGCGCCTCGAGGAACAGCTTCACCCCGATGAAGCCCAGGACCAGCGACAGGCCGACCGACAGGTACACCAGCCGGTTGAGCAGGCCGCCCAGCAGGAAGTACAGCTGCCGCAGCCCCATCAGCGCGAACACGTTCGCGGTGAACACCAGGTACGGCTCCTGGGTCAGGCCGAAGATCGCCGGAATCGAGTCGAGGGCGAAGATCAGGTCCGTCGTACCGATGGCGATCATCACGAGCAGGATCGGGGTGAGCAACCGGCGACCGCCGACAACCATGGTCAGTCGCGCGTCGTTGTACCGGTCCACCATGGGCAGTACCCGACGGCTCCACCGGATGATCGGGTTCTCCTTGAACTCGTCCTCGTCGGACTCCCCGCCGGTGGCGAGTTTGGTGGCGGTGTATACCAGGAATGCGCCGAACAGGTAGAACACCCACTCGAAGCGGCTGATCGCAGCGGCACCGACAGCGATGAACGCGCCGCGCATCACCAGCGCCAACACGATGCCGACGAGCAGCACCTTCTGCTGGGCGGCGCGTGGCACGGCGAAGCGGGCCATGATGATCACAAAGACGAACAGATTGTCGACCGACAGGCTGTACTCGGTGACCCAGCCGGCGAAGAACTGCCCCGCGAAGTCAGGCCCCTGCATCGCCCACAGGCCCAGACCGAACGCGACCGCCAGGCCCACGTAGAAGACGATCCACAACGCGCACTCACGGAGGGTGGGCTCGTGCGGGCGCCGCCCGACGATCAACAGGTCGAAAAGGAGCAGAGCACCGAGCCCGACGAGGGTGATCGTCCAGACGGAGCCAGCGATGTTCATGTGGATGTCCTCCGGTAGACACAGCGCACCGGGCACGCCGGCAGGGGAACCAGCGCGCGCCGATATGCGATTAGTGACTCCGGAGGTCTCTCCCGCCGCCGAGGGGTCGGCGACCGGCGACGCCGGGCGACCGGCGGCCCGTAGGCCGAGGTAGCCGTGTTGACGACGTCACCGCGAGGGAATACTCCCCTCCTTGTGGGGCCATTCTCCCCCATGAACCATGGTCATCGCGAGCGACCCCCGAAGATCAGATCAACGGAGCCCGCTGCCGCCCCGGCCGGCGGCGCGACCCACGCCGGGCGTTCCGGCACCGAGCCGATCGGCCACCGTCTCCCGCCCGCCCCACCGACCCCGATCGGCCACGCTCTCCCGCCCGCCCCACCGACCCCGATCGGCCGCCGTCCCCCGTCGGCCCCGCCGGAGGCTGGCAGCGCGGGGCATGGCAGGCTTGCCGCCATGGTGACCGAGATCGCGCTCATCGATGTGCAGGAAGGCCGCGAAGACGAGTTCGCCGCGGCGTACGCGAAGGCCAAAGAACTGCTGGTGACCACGCCCGGCTGCCGTTCGGTGCGGATGACCCGCGGCATCGAGACGCCGACCCGCTTCGTGCTCCTCGTCGAGTGGGACTCGGTCGACGCCCACATCGAGAACTTCCGCGCCACCGATCGCTTCACCCGGTGGCGCGGTCTGATCGGGCCGTACTTCGACGGCGCTCCCCGGGTGGAGCACTTCACCGACCTGCCGGCCTGATCACCGCGGCTCCATCGCCCCCGGATAGGTGGCCAGGACCGTCGCCATCTCCGGTGTGACCCGGACCTGGGTGGCGAGCAGCCGCGGGTGGCGCAGCCAGTGCAGGCGCGCCGCGTCCGGGGCGCCGTCGTAGCGGGGCGGCCACCCGTCGGCCGGCGCGAAGTCGTCGATGACGAGGACCCCGCCCGGTCGTAGCCACCGCTCGGGCTCCAGCGGGGGCTCCTCGCCCTTGCCCTGACCCCCACCGTCCAGTACCAACAGATCGAACGGGCCGTACCGGGCCAGGTCGGCCCAGTCGCCGGTGACCACGTCGACGCGGGGCTGGCCGGCGAAGACCTCCCGGGCGCCGCCCGCCAACTCCGGGTCACGCTCGACACTGACCAGTCTGGCCTCGGGGTGGGCACCGCTGGTCAACCACGCCAGCCCGACCCCGGAGCCGGTGCCGGTCTCTCCGATGACGCCGGCACCCACCCCTGCGGCGAGCAGGCGCAGCAGCTCACCCTGGGCGGGCACGCACGACAGGCTGAAGCCACTGTCGCGGGCGGCCCGCACCGCTTCGGCGACCAGGGGCGGCAGGTCGGACCGGCCGTCGTACGCGGCCGTCCCACCCAGCGTCATGACAGCGTTCCGCACATCCGGGTCATGCCCGCCAGTATCGTCGGTCAGCGCACGCCCGCGACGTCCATGCCGCGCAGTTCCTTCTTCAGCTCGCCGATCTCGTCGCGGATCCGGGCGGCCAACTCGAACTGCAGCTCCCGGGCGGCGTTCAGCATCTGATCGTTGAGGTCCTGGATGAGCTGGGCCAGGTCGGCGCGGGCCATGCCCTCGCGGGACGGGGTCGCGGCCTTGCGGCGCGACCGGGTCTCCGGCACCGGCGCCTTGCCCCGGCTCATCTGCCGGCCCGCTCCGCCGACCAGCTCCTCGGCGTCGTCGGCCTCACGGTAGATGTCGTCGAGGATGTCGTGGATCTTCTTGCGCAGCGGCTGCGGGTCGATGCCGTTGGCCTCGTTGTAGGCGACCTGCTTCGCGCGCCGCCGGTTGGTCTCCTCGATCGCGTGCGCCATCGACGGGGTCACCTTGTCGGCGTACATGATCACCTGGCCGGACACGTTACGCGCGGCGCGGCCGATGGTCTGCACGAGGCTCGTGCCGGAGCGCAGGAAGCCCTCCTTGTCGGCGTCGAGGATCGCCACCAGGCTCACCTCGGGCAGGTCCAGGCCCTCCCGCAGCAGGTTGATACCGACCAGGACGTCGTAGTCACCGCGGCGCAACTCCTTGAGCAACTCGACGCGGCGCAGCGTGTCGACCTCCGAGTGCAGGTACCGCACCCGGATGCCGTGTTCGAGCAGGTAGTCGGTGAGGTCCTCGGCCATCTTCTTGGTCAGCGTGGTGACCAGGACCCGCTCGTCGCGCTCGGTGCGCACGGCGATCTCGTGCATGAGGTCGTCGATCTGGCCCTTCGTGGGCTTCACGATCACCTCGGGGTCGACCAGACCGGTCGGCCGGATCACCTGCTCGACGTACTCGCCCTGGGTCTTGTCCAGCTCGTACGAGCCCGGGGTCGCCGACAGGTAGACCACCTGGCCCACCCGGTCGGTGAACTCGTCGAAGCGAAGCGGGCGGTTGTCCATCGCGCTGGGCAGCCGGAACCCGTGCTCGACCAGGGTCCGCTTGCGGGAGGCGTCGCCCTCGTACATGCCGCCGATCTGGGGCACGGTGTTGTGCGACTCGTCGATGACGGTGAGGAAGTCGTCGGGGAAGTAGTCGAGCAGACAGTGCGGCGCGCTGCCGGGCGCTCGGCCGTCGATGTGCCGCGAGTAGTTCTCGATCCCGGAGCAGAACCCGACCTGGCGCATCATCTCGATGTCGTACGTGGTGCGCATGCGCAGCCGCTGGGCCTCCAGCAGCTTGCCCTGGCGCTCCAACTCCTCCAGCCGCTCGGCCAGTTCCGACTCGATGTCGCGGATCGCCCGCTCCATGCGCTCCGGACCGGCCGCGTAGTGGGTGGCCGGGAAGATCAGCAGCTCGTCGGTCTCCCGCAGCTTGTCGCCGGTGAGCGGATGCAGGTAGGAGAGCTGCTCGATCTCGTCACCGAAGAACTCGATGCGGATCGCCAGCTCCTCGTACGCCGGAATGATCTCCAGCGTGTCGCCCCGGACCCGGAACGTACCGCGGTTGAAGGCGATGTCGTTGCGGGCGTACTGCACGTCGACAAGGCGCCGCAGCAGCTGGTCGCGCTCGATCTCCTGGCCGACGCGCACCTTCACCGCCCGCTCCAGGTACTCCTGCGGGGTGCCCAGGCCGTAGATCGCGGACACGGTGGCGACCACGACGACGTCACGCCGGGTCAACAGGCTCATCGTCGCGGAGTGGCGCAGCCGCTCGACCTCCTCGTTGATCGAGGAGTCCTTCTCGATGTAGGTGTCGGTCTGCGGGATGTACGCCTCGGGCTGGTAGTAGTCGTAGTAGCTGACGAAGTACTCCACCGCGTTGTGCGGCATCAGCTCCCGGAACTCCTTGGCCAACTGGGCGCAGAGCGTCTTGTTCGGGGCGAGGATCAGCGTCGGCCGCTGCAGCCGCTCGATCAGCCAGGCCGTCGTCGCACTCTTGCCGGTGCCGGTGGCACCCAGCAGCACCACGTGACGGTCGCCCCGGCGCACCCACTTCTCCAGCCCGTCGATCGCCGCGGGTTGGTCGCCGGAGGGCTGGTACTCACTCACGACCTCGAAGGGCCTGTCGAGGCGGGGAATGTCGACCGTCATGGGGTCAACGGTATCCCGCGGGTATGACAAGACCCCGCGAGCGCACGCCCCCCGATCGCCACGGCACACCACGGCCGTGAGCGCTCATCCCGGCCGTGAGCCCACACCCCGGCGCGAACCACCCGGTCGGTTTCGACAATGCGATTGTGTGCTGGAGATCACCGGGTTACCGTCGATGGGTAGGCCGCTCGCGGCGGCCGATCGGGATGTCGGCGAACCTCCATACCGGTTCGTCCCCCGACGCACGGTCTGCAGCCCCGGCCCGGCCGGTGAGCGCACCGCTGCGGTCGCGCGTGATGCGCTGACCGGCCGCCGCGAGCGCCGCAAGCCCGTCACCCACCCGAGGCCACCACCACGAACGCCAACCACCACGAACGCCAACCACCGCGCTCGAGGCCACCACCGCGCTCGAGGCCACCACCAATCGCGGCCTCCCCCAGCGGCGGGACCGGCCCTCACAACCAGCCGTGGTCGCGGGCAATCCGCGTGGCCTCCACCCGGTTACGGGCACCGGTCTTGCCGATCGCGCTCGACAGGTAGTTGCGCACCGTACCCTCCGACAGCACCAGTTGGGCGGCGATCCCCGCGACGGTCGCGCCGTCGGCACCGGCGCACAGCACCTCCCGTTCCCGCTCGGTCAGCGGCGACGGGCCGCTCGACAGGGACGCGACGGCCAGGTCGGGGTCGACCACGGTACGGCCTCCGTGCACGTCCCGTACCGCGGTCGCCAGCCGGTCGACGGGGGCGTCCTTGACCACGAAGCCCCGGGCACCCGCGTCCATCGCCCGTCGCAGGTATCCGGGCCGGCCGAACGTGGTCAGGATCAGTACCCGTACGCCGGGCACCCGCCGGCAGATCTCGGCGGTGGCGTCGATGCCGTCGAGGCGGGGCATCTCGATGTCGAGCAGTGCCACGTCGGGCCGGTGCGCGACGACGGCCGCCACCGCCTCCGCCCCGTCGCCGACCTCGGCCACGACCTCGAAGTCCGGCTCCAGGGCGAGCAGCGCGGCGAGCGCGCCGCGGATGAGGTGCTGGTCGTCGGCGAGCACGATCCGGATCATGCGGCACCTCCCGTCGGGATCGTCGCGCGTACCGTGAACCAGCCGTTCACCGCGCCGGTGGACAGGCTGCCACCCGCCGCGGTGACCCGCTCGGCCAGGCCCGACAGCCCGTTGCCCGCCGTCACCGGCCGGTCCTCGGCCGCCGCCACCCCGTCGTCACCGACCTCGACCACGACGGCACCCGCGTCCCGGCCGACCGAGATGCGGCACCGGGCCGCCGGGCGTGCCGGACCACGTTGGTCGTTGCCTCCCGGACCACCCACGACACCACGTCCTCGACCGGGTGCGGCAGCCCCACCGGTACCCCGCTCATGGTCGCCCGCACACCGGCGGCACCGAGCAGCGCGGCGGCCGTACGCACCTCGCCGGCCAGCGACACGTCCCGGTACCCGGACACGGTGGCCCGCACCTCGTCGAGCGCCTCCCGGGCGACCTTGCCCACCTCGATCATCTCCGCCTCCGCCCGGTCCGGGTGCTCAGGCAGCAGCCGGGCGGCCAGCTCGGACTTCAGCGCCACCGCCGCCAGCCGCTGGCCGAGCACGTCGTGCAGGTCGCGGGAGATCCGCAGCCGTTCCTCGGTGACCGCGAGCCGGGCCAGCTCGGCACGGGCCTCCCCGAGCTGGATGGAGTAGTCGATCTGCCGGTAGAACGCCGCCTGCAGGGAGCCGATCGTGACGACCGAGACCGCCATGGTGGCCACCCCCTCGGCGTCGGCCCCGACCGCCAGGCCGGTGACCAGATAGGCCAGCGCGACCCCGCCCAGGCTGAGCCACCACCGCCGCTGCGCCAGGCTGACCAGCAGCATCGAGACACCGTAGAACGCCATGGCGGTCAGCCAGTCGAAGCCGATCACGGCGGCCAGCCCGGCGCCGACGACGAACGCGGCGACCAGCGCGTACGGGGTGCGGTTGCGGTGGCGGGCCGGCACCGCCTGCCACATCACCCGGACGTAGCAGGCGGCGAACCCGACCAGACCGACGACACCGAGGACGACCGTGCCGACCGGGCGGTGGCCCGTCAGCAGCGACATCATCGGGTACCCCAGGTACGCCAGGAACGAGATGGTGTACAGCCGCACCCGCAGCCACTGCCTGGGCCCCCAGCGATGCGCCGTGACGGTGTCGACCGCGACCATGCCGGTCAGGATGCCCGACGGAAACGCCAGCCCGCCAGCACCGCGAACAGCACCGTCCAGCCGCCCAGGATCGCCAGACCGGTACCGGACACGTGGGTCGCGCCGAGCACGGACCATCCCAGCTCACCGGCCCGGTACGTCGGCGTGACCTCGGCGATCCGGGCCAGCCAGTGCGGGAAGGCCTTCACCGGCATCCACAGTCCGCCCACGATCGACAGGCCGAACAGCAGCACCATCGACACACCCTGGGCCGCCTCGTCGCGGAAGGTGTAACCGACCACGATGCCGAGGGCGACGAACGGCAGCGACGCCGCCCACACCGCCACCAGCAGGCCGATCCAGGTGGTCACCGACAGCGAAACGTGGTTGACGACGCGGCCGAGCAGCATGACGGCGAGCACGGCCGGCACCGTCAGCATCGACGCGGCGAGGACCTTGATCGCCAGGTACGTCGCCGGCCGCATCGGGCTCAGCGCGAGCTGGCGGGTCCAGCCCCGGGTGCGCTCCAGCGCGATCCGGGCGCCGAAGCCGGGCAGCGCCGCCACGATCGCCCCGTACAGCGCCATCGAGACCATCGCGTACGCGGAGTCCGATCGGCTGGTGTGGTCGAAGACGGTCGTGAACAGCAGGTAGAAGGCGGCCGGGAAACCGACGGTGTAGCCGAGGAAGACCCGGCTGCGCAGCGTCCGCAGCACTTCCATGCGCAAGTAGGCAAGCATCAGGCAACCGCCTCGTCGGTCAGGGCGAGCACCGCGTCGGCCAGCGGCGCCGCCGCCACCTCGATGTCGCGGGCGCCGGGGTATGCGGTCAGCAGGGTACGCAGCGTCGTGTCCGAGTCCGTGGAGCGCAGCGTGACGGCCGCACCGTGCACGTCCACGCTCGTCACGCCCGGCAGGGCGGCGAGCCCGGCGCGGTCGGCGTCGGGCAGCGTCGCGCGGATCAGCCGGGCCGCGGCGACGGCACGGATCTCGGTGGTCGGCCCGTCGGCCACCACCCGGCCCGCCGCGATCAGGACGATGCGGTCGGCGACCTCGTCGGCCTCCTCCAGGTAGTGGGTGGAGAACAGGACGGTACGGCCGGCCGCCGCGTACCCGCGCACGGCTGTCCAGAACGCCCGCCGGGCGGCGGTGTCCAGGCCGGCCGTCGGTTCGTCGAGTACCAGCAGGTCGGGGGTTCCGACGAGGGCGAGCGCGAACCGTACCCGCTGGGCCTGACCGCCGGAGAGGCGGTCCACCCGACGGTCGAGGAGGTCGCCGACGCCCGCGGCCTCGACCACCTCGTCGAACACCGCCGGCTGCGGTTGGAGCGCACGCATCGCGGAGAGCAGTTCCTTGACCGTGACACCGGTCAGTAACGCACCGTCCTGCAGAACGGCACCGACGCGACCCGCGGCGATCGCGGCGCGTGGGTTGAGCCCGAACAGCGCGACCTGTCCGCGGTCGGGGGTCGACAGTCCGAGCAGGGCGCTGAGCGTGGTGGTCTTACCGGCCCCGTTCGGGCCGAGCAGGGCGACCACTTCGCCCCGCCGCACGCTCAGGTCCACGCCGTCCACCGCCCGGACGGCACCGTAGTACCGGCGCAGGGACCGGATCTCGATGGCGAATGGGGTTTCGGTCATGGCCGATACGATTCCGGCTGCGGCCGTCACGCCGTAGTGCCACCGATCGTGACCTCCGCATGACAACTGTCATGTCGCGGCCGTCGGGTGCCACGGCACCGCCGTACGGGCGGTCAGGTGATCGCGAGGCGCTCCCGCCACACCTTGTCGACCTGGGCCCGCAGATCGTCGAGCGTGCCGTCGTTGACGATGATCACATCCGCGACCGCTCGGCGCTGGTCGTCGTCGGCCTGGGCGCGGATGCGGGCCGTCGCCTCCTCCCGGGTCATCCCCCGGTCGGCCGTCAGCCGGGCGACCCGGGTCTGCTCGTCGGCGAGGACGACGAGGACGACCTCGTACGCCGCCGCCAGCCCGGCCTCGACGAGCAGCGGGACGTCGTTGACCACGACCGCGTCCGGCGGCGCCGCGGCGATCAGCTCCGCGGTCCGCGCGCGTACCCGTGGATGGATGATCCCTTCCAGCCGGCGGCGCGCCTCGTCATCGTCGAACACCCGGCTCGCGACGGCCGCGCGGTCCATCTCGCCGTCCACGGTCAGAACCTCCGGCCCGAAGGCGGCCACGACCTCGGCCAGCCCGGAAGAGCCCGCGGCCACCGCCTCCCGGGCGAGCCGGTCGGCGTCGATGACGACCGCGCCCAGCTCGGCCAGCCGGCTGGCGACCGCGCTCTTGCCCGCGCCGATCCCGCCGGTCAATCCCACCATCAGCACGCGACCGAGCGTACGGGATGGTCTTCCGGAGGTACGGGGGCACGGCGCCGTTCGCGCACCCGGCGGTCGCCGGAACGCGAAGCGGCCCCGGACCGGGTGGAATCCGGTCCGGGGCCGCCGACGTGACTGTCAGCCGCGGTCAGCGACTGATGGTCAGCTCTTGCCCCCGGCGAGCTTCTCGCGCAGAGCCGCGAGCGCCTCGTCGGTCGCGAGGGTGCCGCTGGGCTCCTCGGTGGTCCGAGCGGGCGTCGGGGTCGACGAGGAGGCCGGGCCGGCGGGAGCCGCCTCCGCAGACGCCTCGGCCGCGCGGGCCGTCTGCACCTGCTTGGTGTGCGCCTCCCAGCGAGCGCGGGCCTCGGCGTACTGCCGCTCCCACTCCTCGCGCTGCTGATCGAAGCCCTCGAGCCACTCGCCCGTCTCCGGGTCGAAGCCCTCGGGGTAGATGTAGTTGCCCTGCTGGTCGTAGGTGGCGGCCATGCCGTACAGGGTCGGGTCGAAGTGCTCCTCACCCTCGACGAAACCCTCGTTGGCCTGCTTCAGCGACAGCGAGATCCGCCGACGCTCGAGGTCGATGTCGATGACCTTGACCATGACCTCGGAGCCGACCTGCACGACCTGCTCCGGGATCTCCACGTGACGCTCGGCCAGCTCGGAGATGTGCACCAGGCCCTCGATGCCGTCGTCGACGCGCACGAACGCACCGAACGGCACGAGCTTGGTGACCTTACCCGGGACGATCTGCTGGATCGCGTGGGTGCGGGCGAACTGCCGCCACGGGTCCTCCTGGGTCGCCTTCAGCGACAGCGAGACCCGCTCGCGGTCCAGGTCGACGTCCAGGACCTCGACCTCGACCTCCTGGCCGACCTCGACGACCTCGGACGGGTGGTCGATGTGCTTCCAGGACAGCTCGGACACGTGGACCAGGCCGTCGACGCCGCCGAGGTCCACGAACGCGCCGAAGTTGACGATCGAGGAGACGACGCCCTTGCGGACCTGCCCCTTCTGCAGCTTGTGCAGGAACTCGGTGCGCACCTCGGACTGGGTCTGCTCGAGGTAGGCCCGACGGGACAGGACCACGTTGTTGCGGTTCTTGTCCAGCTCAATGATCTTGGCCTCGAGCTCGCGCCCCACATACGGCTGCAGGTCGCGGACCCGCCGCATCTCGACGAGGGAGGCGGGCAGGAAGCCGCGCAGCCCGATGTCGAGGATGAGGCCGCCCTTGACCACCTCGATGACGGAGCCGCGGACGACGCCGTCCTCTTCCTTGATCTTCTCGATCGTGCCCCACGCGCGCTCGTACTGCGCCCGCTTCTTCGAGAGGATCAGGCGGCCCTCCTTGTCCTCCTTCTGAAGGACAAGGGCCTCGATGTGGTCACCGACCGAGACAACTTCAGCGGGGTCGACGTCGTGCTTGATCGACAACTCACGCGAGGGGATGACGCCCTCGGTCTTGTAGCCGATGTCGAGCAGGACTTCGTCCCGGTCGACCTTGACGACGGTGCCCTCGACAATGTCGCCGTCGTTGAAGTACTTGATGGTCTCGTCGATCGCGGCGAGGAAAGCCTCCTCGGTGCCGAGGTCGTCGACGGTGACCTTGGTGCCGCTGGTGGCGTTGATCGCGGCGGGTGCGCTCGAGGTGGCCTCGATGCTGCTCGTCATGTGGGTTGTTGCTCCGGTCGGATGGGTGTCAGGCGGTGACCTGCGGTGCGCTCGAGGACCCGTCGCGGGACACACCCCGCCGTCCATGTGGAGGCGGGCTGTGTTGACGACCAGCGGGCCTGCTCCCTGCCGAGACACGCGGCCCACGAGTGCATCGAACAGCCTACCGTGCGCAATACCACACGGTCCAACGGTCCCCCGCACCCGTCACCAAAAACTGCTTGATTCTTTTGCGGGGCTCGCGGGCACGTACCGTGTCGCTCGTGGGTGAACCGGGTGTGACCCGGCGGCCAGTGACCGCCGGGGAGAATCGTAGGGCAAGTCGTGGCTGGTGGGACGCTGATGCGGACGCATACCAGACCGAACATGGTGAATTTCTGGGCGATGTCGACTTCGTCTGGTGCCCCGAGGGACTGCGCGAGGCGGACGCCCACCTTCTGGGCGACGTCGCCGGCCGGCGGGTGCTGGAGATCGGCTGCGGCGCGGCGGCGTGCGCCCGGTGGTTGGCCACCCGGGGCGCCCGGGTGGTGGCCGCCGACCTGTCCGCCGGCATGCTGCGGCACGCCCGCGAGGCGGCGGACCGGTCCGGCGTACGGGTACCGCTCGTGCAGTGCGACGCACTCGCCCTGCCCTTCGATTCTGAGTCTTTTGATACGGTGTGCACCGCTTTTGGAGCGGTACCGTTCGTCGACGATTCGGCACGGCTCATGCGCGAGGTGTACCGGGTGCTCCGCGCCGGCGGGCGCTGGGTGTTCTCGGTCACCCACCCGATGCGCTGGATCTTCCTCGACGATCCGGGCGAGGGCGGCCTGGTCGCCGTGCACTCGTACTTCAACCGCACCCCGTACGTGGAGTACGACGAGTCCGACACGGCCACCTATGTCGAACATCACCGGACCCTGGGCGATCGGATCCGGGAACTGGTCGCCGCCGGGTTCACGCTGACCGACCTGGTCGAGCCGGAGTGGCCCGACGGCCACGAGCAGATCTGGGGCCAGTGGAGCCCGCTGCGCGGCCGGATCTTCCCCGGTACCGCGATCTTCGTGGCCGAGAAGCCGGCCGGCTAGGGCCCCTCCCCCGGGCCGATCCGACGGTAGCCTGAACACCGTGACCGCAGAGCCGATCGCCCCGGGCGCACCGCCGTGGTCCCCGGACCCGGTCCGGCAGCGCCTGGCCGACTTCACCATCGAGGACGTGCTCGCCGTCCCGGACGACGCCCCCCGGGTCGAACTGGTCGACGGAGTGATGCGCGCGGTCCCGTCCCCCACCATTGCCCACCAGAGCATCGGTTTTCTCCTGTGTGGCTGGCTGCGCACCAACTGCCCGGACCACCTCACCGCCAACATCGCGCTCGGCGTCGCGACGGGCGCGAACAACACCTGCGAGGCGGACGTCCTGCTGCACCGCGCGGACGTCGGCCTGGACCGGCACTTCCTCATGCCGGAGGACGTGACGATCGTGGTGGAGATCGTCTCGCCGGGGACCCGGCGGCGGGACCGGATGGAGAAGCCGGCCGTGTACGCCGGAGCGGGCATCCCGTACTTCTGGCGGGTGGAGCAGGACCCGGTCCGGGTCTACGCGTACACGCTCAAGAACGGCACCTACGTGGAGCTGGCCGACAGCGCCGAGGAACTCGTCCTCGACGAACCGTTCCCGATCCGGCTGCCGATCCGCCAGATCACCCCGTAGGACGGCGCGCGGCGGCCAGCGGAGGCCGCCGAGCGCCGGCAGGCTTGGCCCGCCCGGCGCTCAGCACGGCTCCCGGTCCTCAGCACGGCTCCCGGTCCTCAGCAGGGCTCAGTGCTCGGCCTCCTGCCAGTCGCGCCCGGCACCGACCGACACCTCCAGCGGCACGTCGAGCGGGTACGCGGCGCCCATCTGGGTGCGGACCAGCTCCACCAACGCCTCCCGCTCACCGGGTGCCACCTCGAACACGAGTTCGTCGTGCACCTGGAGCAGCATCCGCGACCGCAGCCCCGACGTGCGCAACGCGGCGTCGACACGCAGCATCGCGATCTTGATGATGTCGGCGGCCGATCCCTGGATCGGGGCGTTGAGGGCCATCCGCTCGGCCATCTCCCGCCGCTGCCGGTTGTCGCTGTTGAGGTCGGGCAGGTACCGCCGACGGCCGAGCACGGTCTCGGTGTACCCGTCGCGGCGAGCCTGATCGACGACGGCGTGCAGGTAGTCGCGCACCCCACCGAACCGCTCGAAGTACTCGTCCATGAGCACCTGCGCCTCGGC
Source organism: Planosporangium spinosum (assembly GCF_049999945.1). Classification (NCBI taxonomy): domain Bacteria; kingdom Bacillati; phylum Actinomycetota; class Actinomycetes; order Micromonosporales; family Micromonosporaceae; genus Planosporangium; species Planosporangium spinosum. Next base: position 369,296 of record NZ_JBLYUB010000002.1, read on the forward strand.
CGGTGTGACGCCGAGCTGCTGGGACAGGCCGTAGGGCGACAGTCCGTACGCCAGGCCGTAGTTCATCGCCTTGATCTTGCGGCGCTGGTCGGGGGTGACCTGGTCGACCGGCACCGCGAACACCGACGACGCGGTGGCGGCGTGGAAGTCGAAGCCCGAGTGGAACGCGTCGATGAGCGCCCGGTCCTTGGACAGGTGCGCCATGATCCGCATCTCGATCTGGCTGTAGTCGGCCGACAACAGGGTCTCGAAGTCGGGCCCGACCACGAAGGCTCGCCGGATCCGCCGCCCCTCCTGGGTGCGGATCGGGATGTTCTGCAGGTTGGGGTCGGTGCTCGACAGCCGGCCGGTCGCCGCGACCGTCTGGTTGAACGTGGTGTGGATCCGCCCGTCGTCGCTGACCGACTTGAGCAGCCCGTCGACGGTCGACTTCAGCTTGGCGAAGTCCCGGTGACGCAGCAGGTGTTCCAGCACCGGGTGCTGGGTCTGCGCGTACAGCCACTGCAGCGAGTCGGCGTCCGTCGTGTACCCGGTCTTGATCTTCTTCGTCTTCGGCAGGCCCAGCTCGTTGAACAGGATCTCCTGCAGCTGCTTGGGCGAACCGAGGTTGAACTCCCGGCCGACCACCTCGTACGCGGCCTGTGCCGCCGCCTTGACCTCGGCGGCGAAGTGCGACTCCAGCTCCGACAGGTAGTGCGTGTCGGCGGCGATGCCGGCCTGCTCCATGCGGGCCAGGATGTCCGACAGCGGCAGCTCGACCTCGGCGAGGAGGCGCTGGTTGTGCTCGCCGCCCCGTCTCGGATCGGCGGCGACCGCGTCGGCCAGGTCGAGGGTGGCGCGCGCCTGCAGCATGAGGGCGCGCTCCGCCTCGTCGTCGTCACCGATACCGTCGAGGGTGAGCTGGCCGTCGTCGGGCTGCTCCACCCGCAGCTCGCGCTGCAGGTAGCGCAGCGCCAGGTCGGTCAGGTCGTAGGAGCGCTGGTCGGGCATGGCGAGGTAGGCCGCCAGCCGGGTGTCGGTGGTGACTCCGCTCAGTTCCCAGCCGCGCGCGGCGGCCGCCAGCATCACAGGCTTGACGTCGTGCAGCACCTTCGGTCGCTCCGGGTCGGCCAGCCACAGCGCCACCGCCGGCTCGTCGTCGGCGTCGAGCGCGATCGGGTCGAACCAGGCGGCCGGGCCGTCGGCGGTCGCCAGGGCCACCCCGGTCAGCTCGCCGGTGCCCCGGCCGAACTTCCCGGTGACCGCGACGCCGATCCGGACGCCGACACCGGCGTGCTCGTCCAGCCAGGCCTTCACCGAACCCGGCGCGAGCACCGTGCCGGCCAGGTCGAAGCCGGCCTCCGCCTCCGGCTCGACCGCCTCCAGGTACTGGTAGAGCCGGTCGCGCAGGATCCGGAACTCCAGCGTGTCGAACAGCCGGTGCACGGCCTCCCGGTCCCACCCGCGCCACTGCAGGTCGTCGGGCGCGACCGGCAGCTCCAGGTCGTCGACGAGCCGGTTGAGCTCATAGTTGCGCAGCACGTCGGCGAGGTGGGCGCGCATGTTCTCGCCGGCCTTGCCCTTGATCTGGTCGACGTGCTCGACGATGCCGTCGAGGTTGCCGTACTGCCCGATCCACTTCGTGGCGGTCTTGGGACCCACCCCCGGCACGCCGATCAGGTTGTCGCTGGTCTCGCCGACGATCGCGGCGAGGTCGCGGTAGCACTCGGGGCCCACCCCGTACTTCTCGCGCACCTTCTCGGCGGTCATCCGGTCCATCTCGGAGACGCCGCGCTTGAGGTACAGGACGGTGATCGTGTCGTCGACGAGCTGGAACGCGTCCCGGTCCCCGGTGACGACGCCGACCTGCATGCCGGCGTCGCGGCCCCGGCGGGCCAGGGTCGCGATCACGTCGTCCGCCTCGTAGCCGGGCTTCTCCACGTACCGGATGCCCAACACGTCGAGGACCTCGCGGATCAGGCTCACCTGCGCGGTGAAGACATCCGGGGTCTTGGCGCGACCGGCCTTGTAGTCGGCGTACTGCTCGGTGCGGAACGACTGCCGGGAGACGTCGAAGGCGACCGCGATGTGGGTCGGCTTCTCGTCGCGCAACATGTTGATCAGCATCGAGGTGAACCCGAACACCGCGTTGGTCGTCTGACCGGTCTTGGTCGCGAAGTTCTCCACCGGCAGGGCGTAGAACGCCCGGTATGCCAGGGAGTGGCCGTCCAGTAGGAGCAGCCGCGGAGTGGAGTCAGCCGACGTAGGTGTCACGCCCTGCGACTCTAGTCGGCACCCCCGACAGGGTCTGAGATCGGCACGGACTTCCGGCGATCCGATCACGGATCTGGGCCGCCGGTGCCCGGTCACCTGTCTCGCGGATGCCAGTCGCGGGAGATCCGGGTGATCGCCGACCGGGGCGGCAGGCGCCGCTGCACCAGCGGCTCGATGTACCAGATCACGAGCAGCCACGCCCCGAGCGCCCCGGCGACCACGCCGGCCACGCCGGTGCCCACGACCACGTCGAAGACGAGGTACACCGATCCGATCACCGCGGCGAGCAGGAAGGCCAGGCCCACCATGGCCAGCCGGTTCGCCGCGTCGACGAGATCAGGCTTCCGGCGGCGCCGGAACAGGATGCGGTGGTGGCTGACCGGCGCGATCAGGCACGAGGTGGCCAGCGCGGTGGCGATGATCGTGCCGAGGTACACGATTCGCTGCTCCGCGGTGACCTTCCCGAAAGCCTGGGTGAACGGCAGCGTGAGCAGGAACGCGAACAGGATCTGCACGCCGGTCTGCGCCACCCGCAGTTCCTGCAACAGCTCGCTGAAGTTGCGGTCGGCCCGCTCGGACTCCGTCTCCGTACGCCCGTCGACCGCCGCGTCCTCGTGTACGCCACCGCCAACCACGACCGCCACACCTCCAGCCGCCACCTGCGCACACTGCCGTTCGTCATGGGGTGCCCTGATCGGCTTCGATCGAAACCCGACACCGAACCACGACACCGTCGGCGGAACCTCCCCTACCATGGTCCCGCCGACGGCGGCGTGAGGGCCGTCGGCCGCGCAGGTCGCGGTGACGACCGCGGGCGCGGTCCGTGCCGCGCACCCGTCGAGGGTACGGGCACGCCCAGGGTGCGGCGGCACCCCCGCGCGTACCGCACCGGGGAACGCATGGAGGGTGTCTGATCACCCTTCGGCGCCGCGGAGCGCTCATGTGGAGGGTGCGCCCCTGGTACGAGGCCGGCAGGGCCGCCCGGCAGACACCCGCACCGGCCGATACCTGGGAGCGCCCCGCCGGCCCGGACCGCCCCGCCGGCCCGGACCGCCCTGACGGTTCAGAGCACCTTGGCCAGGAACGCCCTGGTGCGCTCGTGCTGCGGGTTGGCGATGACCTCGCGCGGTGTCCCGGACTCGACCACCACGCCACCGTCCATGAAGACCAGCGAGTCACCGACCTCGCGGGCGAACCCGATCTCGTGCGTGACGACGACCATCGTCATGCCGTCCGCGGCCAGATCCTTCATGACGTCGAGCACCTCACCCACCAGTTCGGGGTCGAGGGCGCTGGTCGGCTCGTCGAACAGCATCAGCTTCGGCTGCATCGCCAGTGCTCGCGCAATCGCGACCCGCTGCTGCTGCCCACCCGAACACTGCCCGGGGTACGTGTCGACCTTGGCGGCCAGGCCCACCCGGTCGAGCAGTTCGACCGCGCGCCGGCGGACCGCCGCCTTCGCCTCCCGGCGGACCCGCAGCGGCGCCTCCATCACGTTCTCCAGCACGGTCATGTGCGGGAACAGGTTGAACCGCTGGAAGACCATGCCGATCGAGCGTCGTTGCGCGGCGACCTCCCGCTCGCGCATCTCGTGCAGCCGGCCGCCACGCTCGCGGTAACCGATCAGGTCGCCGTCGACCCAGATCCGGCCGGCGTTGACCTTCTCCAGATGGTTGATGCAGCGCAGGAACGTGGACTTGCCGGAGCCGGAGGGGCCGATCACGCAACACACCTCGCCCTGGCGCACCTGAAGGTCGATGCCCTTGAGGACCTCGAGCGACCCGAACGACTTGTGGACGTCCTCCGCCCGGACCATCGGCTGATCGCTCACGCCCCCACCCCCTGTCCGCCGCCGCCCTGCTCGGCGGCCAGCCCACGCAGCTTCAACCTGGCCCGGCCCTGCTGGCCGTAGCCACGGGAGAAGTGCCGCTCCAGGAAGTACTGGCCGACCAGCAGGACGCTGGTGAGCACCAGGTACCAGATGCAGGCGGCGACGTACATCGGGAAGGGGTCGAAGCGGCGGTGGCCGATCGCGTCGAGCTGGAAGAACAGTTCGTACGTGACCGGTACCACCATCAGCAGCGAGGTGTCCTTGAGCATCGCGATGGTCTCGTTGCCGGTCGGCGGCACGATCACGCGCATCGCCTGGGGCAGGATGATCCGCCGCAGCGTCTGGCCGCGGCTGAGGCCGAGCGCCTCGGCCGCCTCCGACTGGCCCGGGTCGACCGACTGGATGCCGGCGCGCACGATCTCGGCCATGTAGGCCGCCTCGGACAGCGCCAGCCCGAGCAGGCCGGCGAAGAACCCGGTGAAGACGTCCCGGGACGTGAAGCCGCCCACCCGCAGGTGCAGGTCGGAGAAGCCGAACAGCTTGCCGAGCTGGGTGTCGAACGGCACGCCGAACTCGACCCGGCTCCACAGGATGCCGAGATTGCCGAAGACGGCCAGCAGCACCAGCCGGGGAACCGACCGGAAGAACCAGGTGTACAGCCAGGCGACCGCCCGCAGGATCGGGTTGTCGGACAGCCGCATGACCGCGACGACCACGCCGAGGACGATCCCGACCGCCATGGCGCAGACGGTTATCAGCAGCGTGCCGCGTAGCAGGCCGTCGATGACCGGCGGCTGGAACATGCTCTTCTTGATGAACGGCCAGTGGAACGACGAGTTCGTCACGAGTACGTGCACGAACATCGCGGCCAGCACCGCGAGGACGGCGACCGCCACCCAGCGCCCGGGGTGCCGCACGGGCACGGCCTTGATCGGTTCAGGCCGTGCCCGCACGTCGGTGATGTCGGTTGCCATGATCAGCTGGTGGCACTCGCGCTCGCGCTCGGAGCCGCGCTGGCGCCCGTACCGCCGTCGAGGTTGGGGTTGAGCTCAGGGTTCGAGATCGCGCCGGCCCCGACGTTCCACTTGTCCAGGATCTTCTGGTACGTGCCGTCGGCGATGAGCGCCTTCACCGCGTCGCGGACCGCCTCGGCGAAGGCCGTCTGGTCCTTCTTGATGGCGTACCCGTACGGCGCCGAGTCGTAGATCTCGCCGAGCGTCTCGAGCTGGCCGTTGGTCTGCTTCACCGCGTACGCGACGACCGGGGAGTCGGCGAGCATCGCGTCGTCCTTGCCGGTGATCACGGCGTTCGTGGCGGTGTCCTGGCCCGGGTACGGGTCGATGGTGATCGCCGGCTTGCCCGCGTCGGTGCACTTCTTCGAGCGGGCGGTGATGTCGTCGACCTGGACGGTGTCCTTCTGGACCGCGATCTTCTTGCCGCAGGCCTCGTCGGGCTTGATCCCCGCCGGGTTGCCCTTCTTGGCGGCCCAGTGGGTGCCCGCCGAGTAGTAGGAGACCATGTTCGCCTGGGCCAGCCGCTCGGGGTTGACCGTGAACGACGACACCCCGATCTCGTACTTACCCGAGGTCGTGACACCGGGGATGATGTCGCCGAAGGTGGCGCTCTGGAAGTCGGCCTTCAGGCCCAGCTTGGCCGCGACCGCGTTGAACAGGTCGATGTCGAAGCCCTCCGGCGTCTTGCCGTCGGTGCCCAGGAACTCGCTCGGCGCGTACGACGTGTCGGTCCCTACGGTGATCTTGCCGTCCGACTTGATCGCCGCAGGCACCTTGTCGGCCAGTGCCTTGTCCACGGTCGCGCCCGAGGCAGCGCCGGCGTTGTCGCCGTTGTCACCGCCATCGCCACCGCACGCCGCCATCGACAGCGTGACGGCGGCGGCCGCCAGCGTCAGAGCGGCGCCCTTGCCGCGGGTCAGGAACATTATGTGAACCCTCCTGCTACTGATGTCACTCGTTCGGTCGCGAGCGCCCCGGCCCGGGGCGGGTCGGCGCCAACCTACGCCACGCCGAGGTACGCCTCCTTGACCGCGGGGTCGTGGAGAAGTTCCGCGCCGGTGCCGGTGCGCACGATGTTTCCCGTCTCCAGCACGTACCCCCGGTGTGCGCGGGACAGCGCCTGCTGTGCGTTCTGCTCGACCAGGAGGATGGTGGTGCCCTGCTGGTTGATCTCGGTAATGATGTCAAAGATCTGCTGGATGAGCATCGGCGCCAGTCCCATGGACGGCTCGTCCAGCAACAGCAACGTGGGCCGGCTCATCAGGGCCCGGCCCACCGCCAGCATCTGCTGCTCGCCGCCGGACAGGGTGCCGCCCGGCTGCTTGGCCCGCTCGGCCAGCCGCGGGAACAGCTCCAGCACCCGCTTCAGGTCGGCGGCGATGCCGGCCTTGTCCTTGCGGGTGTAGGCGCCCATGTCGAGGTTCTCCAGCACGGTCATCCCGGGGAAGATGCCCCGGCCCTCGGGCGCCTGGCACAGCCCCCGGACCACCCGCAGGTCGGGGCGCAGCCGGGTGATGTCCTCGCCGTTGAACCGGATGGCACCCGAGGCGACCGGGCGCACCCCGGAGATGGCCCGCATCGTCGTGGTCTTGCCGGCACCGTTGGCGCCGATCAGCGCGACGATCTCACCCTCGTCAACGGTCAGGCTGATGCCGTGCAGGGCCTGGATGCGCCCGTACAGCAGCGTGACGTTGTCCAACTCAAGCAGCATCTGCCGGCACCCCCAGGTAGGCCGCGATCACCTTGGGGTCGTCACGGACCTCCGCCGGCGAGCCCTCCGCGATCTTCTTGCCGAATTCGAGCACCACGATACGGTCGGTGACTCCCATGACCAACCGCATGTCGTGCTCGATGAGCAGCACGGTCACCCCGGTGTCCCGGATCTTGCGGATGAGCTGGAGCAGCTCCTCCTTCTCGGCCGGGTTGAACCCGGCCGCCGGCTCGTCCAGGCAGAGCAGCTTCGGCTCGGTGGCCAGCGCCCGGGCGATCTCCAGCCGACGCTGCTCGCCGTAGGAGAGGTTGCGCGCCAGCTCGTTGCGGCGCCCGCTGATCCCGACGAAGCGCAGCAGTTCGTCGGCCTTCGCGCGGGCCGCCCGCTCCTCGAGGACGTGCCGGGACAGTCCGAAGACCTGCTGGCCGGCGCGTCGGAGCCGCTGCACGGCACCGGTGACCCCGCCGGCGGTGACCTCGGTCAGCTCGTGCGGCTTCGCGCGTACCCGGTAGAGCCGCAACAGCGCCCCGACGACGCTGGTGCGGTGCCGGGCGTCCGCGCCGACCAGCACGTTCTCCAGCGCGGTCATCTCCGGGAACAGCCGGATGTTCTGGAACGTCCGGGCGATACCCAGCCGGGTGATCTCGTAGCGCTTGCGGCCCGACACCCGCTCACCGTCGAACCGGATCTCGCCACCGGTCGGCTTGAACACCCCGGTCATGGCGTTGAAGCAGGTCGTCTTGCCGGCGCCGTTGGGGCCGATCAGCCCCAGGATCTCGCCGCGGTACAGCGTGAAGTCGACCCCGTCGAGCGCGACCACCCCACCGAAGCGGAGGGTGACGTTGTCGACCTTGAGCAACGGCTCGCCGGTCGGCTGCGGCGTCGTCTGCGGTTCAGACATCGGTGGGCGCCTCCTTGGCCCGGTCGGCCAGCTCGACCGCGCGGCGGCGGCTCGGCAGGATGCCCTGCGGCCGGAAAATCATGATCACGATCAGTGCCAGGCCGAAGACCAGGTAACGCCACTCCGAGAACTCGCGGAACCGCTCCGGCAGGTACGAGATGATGATCGCGCCGAGGGTGACGCCCAGCAGGTTGCCCGCGCCGCCGACGACGACCGCGGCGACGTACAGGATCGACGTCTGGAGCAGGAGCGTCTCGGCGTTGAAGAACGAGTTGCTCGTCGCGAACAGCGCCCCGGACAGGCCGCCGAGCGCCGCGCCGATGGCGAAGGCCCACAGCTTGAACCGGAACGCCGGCACGCCCATGATCTCGGCTGCGTCCTCGTCCTCGCGGATCGCCAGCCAGGACCGGCCGACCCGGCTGTTCTCCAGCCGCCGGACCCCGTACATGCACACCAGCACCGCGGTCAGCGCCAGCCAGTAGAACGGCCGGCCGTCGAGCGGGCTGAACAGCGACCTGCCACCGAGCGGCTCGCCGTCGATGCCCAGGGTGGTGACGAACGACGGCCAGTGGCCGGGCGGTACCGGAATGTCCGAGATGCCACGGTTACCGTTGGTGATCGACGAGTTGACCGCGATGATGCGGATGATTTCACCGAAACCGAGCGTCACGATCGCCAGATAGTCGCCGCGCAGCCGCAGCGTCGGCCAGCCCAGCAGGACCCCCGAGATCATTGCCAGCGCGATCGCGATCGGGATGCAGACGATCCAGGGGTACTTCATGACCACCGGTGACTGTGGCGACCCGAAGATCGCGACGCTGTACGCCCCGACCGCGAAGAAGCCGATGTAGCCCAGGTCGAGCAGGCCGGCCAGGCCGACGACGACGTTGAGGCCGACGGCGATCAGGACGTACACGGCAACCAGGAACAGCACGCCGGTGAAGTCGCTCTCCGTGGTGCGGATACCGGGGATCGCGAGGTTCGGCAGCGCGTACAGCACGACGATGAACGCGATCATCGCGGCGACGCGCCAGCGGCGCGGCAGGTCCGACCAGCGCCGGCGCAGGCCGCCGACCGCTTCCACCCGCCGGTCGTCGAAGCGCCGGAGGGTGTCGGTCACCCCGGCACGGGGCTTGTCGTTCGTCTGGGTCATACCCGTGCCTTTCCGAGAGTCTCGCCGAGCAGGCCGTTCGGCCGGAACAGCAGCACCAGCACGAGTACGAGGAAGCTCACGACGTTGCGCCACGGGTTGCCGAACAGGCCGGCACCGAGATTCTCGACGACGCCGAGCAGCAGCCCGCCCAGCAGCGCGCCGCGCAGGTTGCCGATGCCGCCGAGGACCGCCGCGGCGAAGGCGGCGATACCGAGGTTGAAGCCCACGTCGTAGGTGGTGTTACCGACCTTCACGGAGTAGAGCACCGCGGCGACACCGGCGAGGAGGCCGCCGAGCACGAAGATCAGCATGATGATCCGGTCCCGGTTGACGCCCATCAGCGCCGCCGCGTCCGGATTCTGCGCGACCGCCCGGACGCCCCGGCCCCACTTGGTCCGGTTGATGAAGAAGTCGAGGGCGACCATCATGACCAGCGCGCTGATGATGATGGTGAACTGCAGGTTCGTCACGGTGGCGTCGAAGAAGTGGAACAGCGTGGCCGGTTTGACCAGGACCGGCATGCCCCGCGGCTGCCGGTGCACGGCAAGGCCGACCGCCTCCATCAGCACCAGCGACGCACCGATCGCCGTGATCAGGAAGATCAGGCTTGGGGCGTTGCGTCTACGCAGCGGCCGGTACGCCACCCGTTCCACCAGCAGCGCGGTCGCACCGGAGGCGAGGCCGGCCACCACCATGGCGATGGCGACGTACCCGATCACCAGGATCATCGGTGGAACCTTCGAGTTGACGCCGAGACCGAGCCAGGTCCACGTCAGCCAGCTCGCGAACGTCCCCACCATGAAGACTTCCGAGTGGGCAAAGTTGATCAGTTTCAGGACGCCGTACACCAGCGTGTAGCCGAGTGCCACCAGTGCGTAGATGGCGCCCTGGGTGAGGCCGGTAACAACCAGCTCCCAGAAGTCACTGAGGACGAAGTCGAAGTTCACGACGGGCTCTCCACAGACGGGCTCTCCACAGGAGGAAGGGGAAGGTCGGTGCGGCCGGGCACGTTCCCGGCCGCACCGTGATCGCTGTCGTGCTTAGGGGTGCTGACGGAACGATCAGCCCTTCGGGATCTCCTTGTCGGCCACGATCTGGCCGTCCTTGACGGTGTACGCCCACACCGCGACCGCGTTCGGGTCCAGGTCGCCGTCGGCCTGGAACTTGAACTTGGTGGTGATGCCCTGGCCCTCGTACTTGTTGACGAAGTCGTTGAGCTTCGCGCGGGTGGTGTTGCCGGCCTCGATGCCCTTCAGCAGGATGTTGGCCGCGTCGTACGCCTCGGCGCTGTAGGTGCCGGGAGCCCGTCCGCCGCTCACGGCCTTGTAGCTGGTCGGGAACGAGCCACCGACCTTGTCACCCGGCACGCACGGGCAGGTGAGGACCGCGCCCTCGGCCGCGTCCTTGCCCGCACCGCTGATGAGGTCGTCGGTCTTGACGCCGTCACCGGCCACGTAGGTGGCCTTCACTCCCGCGCCACGCAGCTGCTTGAGGAACGGCGCACCCTCACGCACGTACCCGCCGTGGAAGATGGCGTCCGGGTTGGCGGCCTGGATCTTGGCGACCAGCGCCGAGAAGTCGGTCTGCTTCTCCTGGATCACGTCGCTGCCGACCACCGCGCTGCCCAGGGCGGACTTGACCTGGTCGGCGAGGCCCTTGCCGTACTCGGAGGCGTCGTCGATGACGTAGACCTTCTGGGCCTTGACGGTGTCCTTGATGTAGCGGGCGGCCGCCGGGCCCTGCGAGGCGTCGTTGCCCAGGGCGCGGTGGAAGGTCTTCCACCCCTGCTTGGCCAGCACGGGGTTGGTGGCGGACGCGGTCACGATGACCACCCCGGTCTTGTCGAAGATCGGGTTGGCGACCTTCGACTCGCCGGAGAACGCCGGGCCGACCACACCGAGGACCTTCGAGTCACCGGCGATGGCGGTGGCCAGCGGAGGGGCCTTCTCGGGCGACCCTTCCGAGTCCCGCTCGACCAGCTCGACCTTGCAGTCCGCGTGCTTGGCGTTGTACTCGTTGACCGCCAGCTTCGCGCCGTCGCGGATGTTGATACCCAAGATGGCGTTTCCGCCGGTGAGCGCCCCGAAGAACGCAATCTTCTGGCCACAGCTCTTGGCTGACGTGTTCCCACTGTTCGAGCTGGCACACGCAGCGGCACCGGCGACCATCGCCGCGGCGAGGGCGGCACCGCCCACCACGCGTACGAATCGTTGCCTCAACGCTTCGAACCCTCCTCCGTCCAGTGGCCCCGGGTGTCACCGCCCGGCGGGACACGCCGGGATGTGACGGAGACCCCAAAAAACCGTTATCCGGTCTGGCCGGGGAGCCTATTCGACCCAGGAGCGCGCCGTAAGTGCCAGGCGAACGCGTTGACAGAACCGTTACATGCGATCGCTATCAATACCTGGACGGTGTAACAAGAGGATATCTAGGCAGGCTTGGCGGAGGGGTTCGTGGGAGCCTCGGCGAGGATCCGGTCAGCCACTTCGCGCATCGACATCCGGTGATCCATGGCGGTGCGCTGGATCCACTTGAATGCCTGCGGCTCGGTCATGTCGTACGCCGTCATCAACATGCCTTTGGCGCGCTCGACCACCTTGCGCGTCTCCAGCCGTTCATGCAGCGACGCGACTTCCGCCTCGAGCGCCGCGGTCTCCGAATATCGAGAAATAGCGATTTCAATCGCCGGCACGAGGTCACTCTTCTGGAAGGGCTTGACCAGGTAGGCCATCGCACCGGCGGCGCGGGCCCGCTCGACCAGCTCGCGCTGACTGAACGCGGTCAGGATGACGACCGGCGCGATCCCAGCTCCGGCGATCTTCTCCGCCGCGGCGAGGCCGTCCATGATCGGCATCTTGATGTCGAGGATGACGAGGTCCGGACGCTGCTCCTCGGCCAGCCGCACGGCGGTCTCACCATCGGCCGCCTCACCGACGACGTCGTAGCCCTCCTCGACCAGCATCTCGCGCAGGTCCAGCCGGATCAGCGCCTCGTCCTCCGCGATGAGCACCCGACGGCTCGGTACGTCAGCCACTCGCGACACTCCGATCGACCTCGAAACTCCGACGGCGATTACCGCCCCGCTCAGAGTAGTCGGTACCCTATGACGGCGTGCTGGTCCCCGTATCCCAACCGGCAGAGGAACGGAGCTCAAACCTCCGACAGTGTGGGTTCGAATCCCACCGGGGGCACCGAACCGAACGGCCTTCGTAACGCCGCATCTCGCGGCCGATCGGAGCCCGTCACCACCTCTCGGGCGACCGCGCCCGGGCATCGCCCCCGAGACCTCCGCGCCACCCTCGCAGCCTGCGACCTCGTCCTCGACGCGCGGAGCTGCCCTCGGCGCTGGTGGCGTCGCGCCCGGCGCCCCGTCCACAGGTCGCGAAACGGACCACAATTCGGGTGATTCAGGCAAGGAATACTTCCGTCGCACAAGGCCGGAAATCGAACGCCTGGCCGTAGCGGAGATCACTGCGGCAATTCTGCGACGACACCGCTCCCGTCCCACGAGCCGGGATCCTCGGCATCCGGCCACCGTCCCACCGGGTCAGCCGGAACGTTGGTAGATCAACCGCGCAGGTAGGTCGCACGTGGAGGTGGGTAGGTCGGTCGCGGACCCGGGTGGTTCGGCGCCGTGACCCGAGTCGGCACCGCCGATCAGTCGGTGATGCGGACCCGTACCCGACGGTTCGCTTTGCCCTTGCTCTCCACCTTCACGATCTGAACCTTGCCGATCTGGGCGGTACTGGCGACGTGGGTGCCGCCGTCGGCCTGGACGTCGAGCCCGACGATGTCGACGATGCGCACCTCGGTCTCGTCCGGCGGGATCAGGTTGGTCTGGGTCCGGATGATGTCGGGCAGCGACAACGCCGAGTCCCGGTCCAGCACCCGCACGTCGATGCGCCGGTCCCGCACCACCTCGGCGTTGGTGGCGTCCTCCAGTGCCTGCTTGAAGTCCGCTGGGACCGTCGGCAGGTTGAAGTCCATCCGGGCCTCACCGGGCTCCATGTTCGATCCGGTGACCAGGGCGCCGAAGTCACGGAACACCACACCGCACAGCACGTGCAGGCCGGAGTGGGTGCGCATCAGAGTGGTACGGCGGTCGTCCTCGACGGCGCCACGCACCGTCGTCCCGACCGGCGGTACCGGATCGCCCTCCACCGGCACCAGGTAGAGGTCGTCGCCCTTGACCGTGCCCGCGATCCTGGTCTGCACGCCCTGCCAGAGCAGCACACCGTGGTCCGGCGGCTGGCCACCGCCTCCCGGGTAGAACGCCGACCGGTCCAGCACGATGCCGCGCTCCGGGTCGACGTGCAGGACGGTGCAGTCCCACTCGCGCAGGGTGGGGTCGAGCAGATCCAGGCGCTCGGTACGTCCGTGCCGCGTGATACCCACGGACAGTCATCATAGGACCCGGCCGGTCAGCCGCCCGGCCCGTGGCCTCGGGCCGCGGTTTGTGATGATCGCGCGCTGTCCGTACGCGATGACCGCGACTCCCATTCGGGCACGACTCCCGCGGCACCGGTCACCGGCGCGCGGCACCACGGGTGTGACGGCTGTCTCATGATCCGACCTGGACGGTGCTGATAAACTTCCACCCGAAGGGGAGTAGTCCTTCGCCGGTCGTCGACACACTGGAGCCAGCGGCTCCCGGTGGCCGGGCTCCGATTCACGGGGTGGACGAGACCTTCGACCCATTGGTGACGTAACGCGTCCGGCGGGGTCGAGGTCTCGGGACGGATCCCCGGGCACGGCTTCCGCGCAGTGACGCGGGAAGGAAGACCGGGCCCCGTGATTCACTTCGTACTCCTGATCGTCTGCGCGGCGGTGATCTACCTGTCGTGCGAGTGGTTCGTCAACGCCGTGGAATGGCTCGGCCAGCGGCTCAAGGTCGGTCCGCTCGCCGTCGGCACGATCCTGGCCGCGTTCGGTACCGCCCTGCCCGAGAGCGTCGTCACCTTCGTGGCCGTTGTCTTCGGCAAGGACCACGCCCAGAAGGACATCGGCGTCGGCGCCGCGATGGGCGGACCGCTGGCGTTGGCCACCGTCGCGTACGGCGTGACCGGCTGGATGATGTGGTCCAGGCGGCGACGGGTCGCCGCGGCCGCCATGGCGGGGGCTCAGGCACCGGCCGGGACGAAGACCACCGGAGCCCGATCCACCGGATCCGGCTCCATCGCCGCCGGCTCCGGCACCATGGACTCGGGCTCCGGCACCGGCGACGTCGGTGACCTGCGCAAGCTGATGCGCGACCAGAAGTGGTTCCTGGTGATCTTCGTGGTGAAGGTCGCGCTCGGACTCGTGGCGTTCACGTTCAAGCCATGGCTCGGGTTGGCGTTCTTCGCCGCCTACGCGGTGTACTTCTGGCGCGAGATCCGCAGCGGTGGCGACGGGGACGACGCCGGCGAGGAACTGGAGCCGCTCCTGCTGCAGCGTCGGCGGAGCACCCCCGCCACCTGGGCAGTGGCGACCCAGACGCTGGTCACCCTGGTCATCATCTTCGCCGCTTCGCAGCTGTTCGTACACCAGCTTGACGCGATCGGTCCCATGCTCGGGCTGCCCGCGGCGGTGACCGCGCTGCTGCTGTCCCCCATCGCCACCGAGCTGCCCGAGATCATGAACGCGATCATCTGGGTCCGGCAGGGCAAGGTTCCGCTGGCGTTGGCGAACATCTCGGGCGCGATGATGATCCAGGCGACCGTACCGAGCGGGCTGGGGCTGCTGTTCACCCCGTGGCGGTTCGACGGCGCGCTGCTGCTGTCGGGTGCCGTCACGATGGTCGCGATCGGCTACCTGCTGGTGCTGCTGCGGACCGGGCGGTTCAACGCCCGTACGGTCTCGTTCGCCGCGGTGTTCTACGCGGCCTTCGCGGTGGGCCTGATCCCGATCCTGACCTGACCCGGGTACCCCGGTGGCCCGGCTGCCGGGCCATCGGGGTGGCGGGCCGTCGGACCGGCTGCCGGGCCGGGCCGGGCCACCGGCGGGTTACTGCACCGAGAGGTGGACGTGGTTGGTGTGGTCGCTGGCCGGGTCGCCGTTGCCGTTGTTGTAGGCCCGCCAGCCGGTACTGGGCATCCAGATCTGTTTGAACCAGATCACGTACAGCACGCCGAGCGCCTTCGCGTTGGCGATGAACCAGGCGGCGAGGCGGTTGCCGTAATCCCGTTCGGCGCCGGTGGCGACCCCGCCGAAGCCGCCGGTCGCGGCGGCGAAGTCGCAGGCCCGGCCGCGGGGGTGTTCGCCGCCGTCCTCCTGCGGGCGGTAGCAGGACACGAAGTGGGTGAACCCGGCGGCCTTGGCCTGCTGCAGCGCGTGCAGCGTCCGGGGGGTCAGGCAGCCCGAGGTCGTGGGATCGTCGACCGAGCACGACTCCGGGGCGAGGCTGCCGTCGGCCCGCCGGGGTACCGCGGTCGCGCTGGCGGCGCCGGTCGCCGGGGCGGGCGTCGTGGTGGCCGCGCCGGCCGGCTGCCCGGGTACCGCCGGCGTACCCACCGGTCCCGTGGTGCTGGCACCCCCGCCCGACGCGGCCAGCGCCTTCTCGGCGGCCTTCTTACGCGCGTCCATCTCGGCGAGCTGGGCCTGCTGCACCGTGATCTCGGCGGCCAGGGCCGCCTGCTGCCGTTGCTGCGCCGCCTTCGCGTCGGCGAGCCGGCGCAGCTGCGCGTCCTCCATCCGGGCCCGGGTCTCCAGGGCCGTCGCCCGCTGGAGCAGGCCGTCGGGAGTCTCGCTGTCCATGAGGGCGAGGAGACTGTCGGCGCGGCCCCCCTTGTACGCCGTGGCCGCCAGCTCGGCCACCGCGGCGTTGAGCTGGGCGAGCTGCGACTCGGTCACCCGCATCTGCTCGTTGAGCTGACCCTGACGGGTCTTGGAGGTCTCCAGTCTGGCAGCGGCGTCGTTGTACCCCCGCGCCGCCGCGTCCAGCTGGTCACGCAGGGACGAGGCACCACCTTCCGGGCCGGCGGCGCCGGGAGCGGCGTGTACCGGCCCCGCCGGCAGCAGTCCCACCAGGACGGCGGCGGCGAGGAGTGCGGCAACGAGCAGGGTCGGTCGGGCAGGGGCGGCTGACAGCCTCACGTACACGTTCCTTCGTGTCGTCCGCCGGTCGGAGGGGTGACGGCGATCCGCATCGACCCTAGGCACATCTGCGCAGAACACCCAAGGCTCCTAATCCTCTTCTAATTAACGGGAACCGAACGGACCACGACATATCATCCTCACGTCCAGGGTCGCCGGCACGCCGACACGGGCAGCCCCCACACTCGCTCCGACGCCCGAGGGCCCGGCCGGCGATTCTCGCCGGCCGGGCCCTCGGATCGGTGACGGGAGGAAACCCGGGGAGCTCGGGCGGTCAGTACGAGTAGCCCCGGTTGACCATCCACTTGGCCATGTTGATGGTGGTGACCCAGTACGAACTGGCGCTCGGGTTGGCCGGATCGGCGATCTTCACCGCACGCCCCTCGTCGTTGTACCCGACGATGGCCACGTAGTGCCCGCCGCCGTAGCTGTGCCAGTTGCCATTGGTGTCCGTCGCGGAGCCGACGACGTTGGCGACGACGCCGTAGCCGTTGCTGACGGCGTGCACGACGTCCGCCTGCAGCTGGTCCATCTGGGCAGGCGTGGCCGCGGGTCCCGGAATCGACCTGGTCTGGTAGAAGTCGGTACCCAGCACGGAGTTCAGGACCCGGGTGGTGTCCACGGCCGAGTCGGTCCCACCGGTGTCGGTACCCAGCAGTCGGGCCACCTCGTCCTGGCTGGGGGTCTTACCACGCACGGTCAGCACGATCCGGGTGGACGCCGGGCCGCAGTAGTAGTAGTTCGGCTGCGACTGGTACTGGTAGTCCAGCTCCTTCGCCACCGGCGGGGCCGGGGCGGGCGTCGCGGTGGGAGCGGCCGACGGCGCGGCCGGGGCCTGGGCCTGCGCCTGCGCCTGCGCAGACTCAGGCGCCTGGGCCTGGGCAGGCGCCTGAGTCTGCGCCGGGGCCTGAGCCTGCACCGGGGCCTGAGCTGAAGCCCGGGCTTGGGTCCGGGCCGGAGCCGATGACTGGGCCGGGGCCTGGGTACGACTCTGGCTCCGGTCGGCCCGCTCAGCGCCGCCGTCACGGGTGGTGGTGTCCACAAGCGCCACATTCGTCGAGGTCTTCGACGTCGCCTGGCCGGACGACTCACTGATCAGAATGCCGCTCGTGGCGGCCACGGCGAGCACGCCCGCCGAGACGAGTGCGAGGCGGGAAATACCGGACGGTGCGGCATGCCGGAACCGGGTACGGGTACGGAGGGGCTTCAATTCAATTACTCCACGCAACTTGCCGGCCCTCGGCCGAACACCGGCCGACGACCCTGTGAGCTACCGGTCGACGCGGCGACGGGGACACACGAGGACCAGAGATGTCCGCGCAGGCGAACCTGGACGCGGTGGTATCAGCCTGCGACCGCGACACCCGTGCGTGAGTGGCCGGAGGCGTGAGCGGCATCGAGAGCGCCACCGTGGTCTGGCATGACGACGAGGAGGGTTACGCCACCGCGACGAACGGCCGTCTCGTACCTGTCGAGCGACCGGGGTACCCGGTACGCCCGGGAACTGTCCGGTGGTGGTACCGGGCGGACTGCCCGGCACGCGGCATCCTCGCGTCACCGACCTTTGATGTGACCTAGCGGGTCGAGGTCAGGGACCGACCCGAACCGGAGTGGCCGGCGGCGTGTCCAAAGTGGGTGGAGTATCGCGGAGGATGGGACAGGGGTCTTGCACGAGCATGATCTCCTTACGCTGCCGCTTACCGGGTTAGCTGACGGATTCGGGCGGGAAGGACGCCCTACCATGGGCCATTCGGCCCACGGATTCACCCCAAACGTTCGGTGGGTCCCCGGCTCGTAGACAAAGACGACTCAGCGGGCCCGCTCCGGCGTCGCCGACGGCAACATCAACCGGATCAGACGCGATGACACTACTGGTGGCCCATCGCCGCTGCCAAGACCCAATTCCTGTTACCCGCCGCACGTACGGAGCAATTGATAGATCATTTCTGAATCCTGCATTGCGGCCTTCGATGCGCATTTCCCATAGTCGGAAAACGATCATGCGTGCCGAGGCGGCCACACCCGCGACGCCTCGAGCCCGGCCCAATCGGACACACTCCGCCAGGGCTCCGCAGTTCCGCAGCCAGGACTCAGCCGCCAGGACTCAACCGCCAGGACACCGCCGCCCAGGAATCCCGAGCCGGGATGACCTGACCGGGATGCCCTGGCCGGGATGCCCTGACCGGGATGCCCTGACCGGGATGCCCTGGCCGGGATGCTCCCTGGTGTCGACCCGCCCGGTCGCGCCGACTGCCGGTGGCGCGAGGATGCCGCATCACCGGGCGCCGCCCCGGGATTCCGCGACGCCGAACCGGTGCACGTATCCGCGGCACCGAACCGGCCCGTCCGGACACGCGTCCGGCGTCCGGGTGCGTCCGGCGTCCGGACACGCCACGGTCGACGACCACTGGCCCCGTACCGCCTGCACATTCTTTCAATATTTCAATTCGTTTATGTAACTCGGCGACCTGCCAGCTCGCGAACATCCGACCCCGCCCACAGTCCCATGTTCGCCCCGGTGGACGTACCCATTAATGATCACGTTGCCGGCCACCCATGCGAAAACGTAAATCTTCGTCGAATGGCGTCGCGGGGAGCGCAATTTCAACGGCTGACGCTCGACCATTTCCCGGAGGCGCTTTCAGCATGCGCCATGGCCCCGTCAGCGTCGGCTGGCCGGCATCGACCCGTCAATACGGGTCGATCGCCGCTGGACCTTATCGCGCTCAGCGCACCGACGGCCCGTCGCCGGGCTGATGCCCGGTCGAAGACCCATGGCCGGGCGAATGCTCGGCCGAAGACCCATGGCCGGGTCGACGCTCCGCCGACGAATCATCGGAGGTGCCCGGCACCGGCACGGTTCCATTGCCGGGAGCCAGCAGAGACCTGCGGCGACTGTAGGCGAAGTAGACGACCAGCCCGACGGCGAACCACACGGCGAAGCGCAGCCACGTCTCCGGCTTGAGGAACGTGATGAGCCACAGGGAGAACAGCACCCCGATGGCGGGTACCACCGGCATACCGGGCGTCCGGAAGGTGCGTGGCAGGTCGGGCCGGCGGTACCGGAGCACGATCACGGCGACGCAGACGACGACGAAGGCCAGCAGGATACCGATGTTGGTCAGTTCGGCCGCAGCCCCGATCGGCAGGAAGCCGGCGATCAACGCCGAGACGGCGCCGGTGAGCCAGGTGATCCGGGTGGGTACCTTGCGCACCGGGTGGGTCCGGGCGAACCAGGTCGGCAGCAACCCGTCGCGGCTCATCGAGAACCAGACCCGGGTCACCCCCAACATGAAGGTGAACATGACGGTGAGGATGCCGATGATCGCGCCGGCCGCGATCACGGACGCCAGGCCGGACAGGCCGACCGAGGCGAAGGCCGACGAAAACCCGCTCTTGGGGTTGATGTCGCGGTACGACTGCATCCCGGTCAACACCAGACAGGCCAGCACGTACAGCACCATCGAGACGGCCAGCGAGTAGACGATCGCCTTGGGCATGTGCCGCTGGGCGTCCCGGGACTCCTCGGCCGCCGTCGACATCGCGTCGTAGCCGAAGACCGCGAAGAACACGGTCGCCGCACCGGTGAACGCCCCGCCGACCCCGAAGGGGAAGAACGGCGTGTAGTTGGCGGTGTTGACGTAGAAGACACCGACGCCGATCACCACCAGGACGACCACGATCTTCAAGCCGACCACGAAGGTCTCGAACCGGGCAGCCGTCCTGATACCGAGGTTCAGCAGGAACGCGATCAGCAGGCACAGCAGCGCGGCGAACAGATCAACCCGGTAGCTGCCCGACGGCACACCCGACGGCTCGGTGCCGGGTGCGCCGAGCATCCAGGACGGCAGATGGATGCCCAGATGCCCGAGCAGAAAGCCGAAGTAGCCGGAGATGCCGATCGCGACGACCGAGACGATCGCGGTGTACTCCAGCAGCAGATCCCAGCCGATGAACCAGCCGACGATCTCGCCGAGCACCGCGTATCCGTACGTGTAGGCCGACCCCGCCCGGGGGATCAGGCCGGCGAACTCGGCGTACGAGAACGCCGCCGCGCCGCTCGCGATGCCGGCGATCAGGAAGGACAGCAGTACGGCCGGCCCGGCCGTCCCGTTGGCGACGGCCCCGGCGAGCGCGAAGATTCCGGCGCCGATGATGCCGCCGACGCCGATCGCGGTGAGCTGCCACAGCCCCAGCGAGCGGGACAGTACGCCTTCGGTCTGGTCAGCGATCAGATCGATGGGCTTGCGGCGGAAGATGCCGGAGCCGCCGTCGAGCCGGCCGTGCGCAGAGCTCATCGCCCGCTCCTTCCGTCACCGGGCAACCATCACCGTAATCAACCGACCACGGTCAGCGAAACTATCGACCGGGATCGTTGCAAAATCAGTGGGCCCCACCGACGCGTCGACGGAGGCAGCCGGTCCGCCCTGACCGGGGCGGGCGGGCGGTCAGCGACCGCCGCGGACCCGGGCCACCACCGCCCCCGCGGCGCCGGCGTTCGCAGTGGCGGCCGGTTCGGCGGTCCACCGGCCGTCCGTCGCCGTCCACACCAGGCCCCCGGCCCGTACCTGCTCGACACCGTGCTCCTCGGCGTGGGCCACCAGCCAGTAGGCGTACCGCCACCCGGCCGGCTGGTCGACCGCGCGCACGGTGACCTCGAGGCCGCCCGCTGTGGCCGCGGTGGTCACCGGACCCCAGTCGGCGCCCAGCCCGGCGGTGAGTCCCCCGACGGCCGCCACGTCGCGCGGTGTAGGGCCGCCCGGGAGAGTACAGGCCACCGCACCGTCCGGCTCACCGGCGAACGCGCGCGCCAGGACGCCCGCCGGTTCGACCCACTGGGCGTACGCGTCGGGGTAGGCGCTGCGCTGCACCGCCTGGGCGGCGTCGCCGATCTCCATCGCCTGCCAGCCCCGCACCTTCACCAGTGCGGCGTAGAACGCACCCGCCGCGAAGCGCACGTCCATGAGCTGCTCCGGCGCGCCCCAGCCCTGGCTGGGCCGCTGCTGGAACAGGCCGACCGAGTCGCGGTCACCCCCGGCCAGGTTACGCAGCTTCGACTCCTGCATCGCGGTGGCGAGGGCGACCTGCACGGCGCGTACCGGCAGCCCCCGGCGCATCCCGATCGCCGCGATCGTCGCCGCGTTGGCCGTCTGCTCAGGTGTGAAACTCGCCTCTCCATCCGCGTGTGCCACGCACACCGGCTGCGGTGGTGGCGGCCGCAGCGCGGAGGGCAGGAGCAGGCGCCAGGCGCCGTAACAACTGAGCCCGATGCCGACGACCGCGACGAGCAGCACCACGGCGACCGTACGGATACGCAATCCCGCCTCCTCGCGGCGGGTACGGATCGGGCTCCCACCGCGCCGTCAGCCTACGACCACGCCGCCAGGGTGACCCGTGGCACCGCCCGGAGCCGGCGTGGCCCGTGGCCGCCGCCGGTCGCCCCCGAGGGCGTGAACATCGCGTCCCGGGCCGCCGTCCGGTCGTACCCGCTTGCGGCGGTCGCCTCCGTCGTACCCGGACGCTCGTGGGTACGGCGCTAACGCACGTCGAGCAGGTCGACGACGAAGATCAGGGTCTCGCCGGGCTTGATGATGTTGCCGGCGCCGCGGTCACCGTACCCGAGCTTCGCCGGGATGGTGAGCTGCCGGCGCCCGCCGACGCGCATCCCCTGGACGCCCTGGTCCCAGCCCGCGATGACGCGACCCGCGCCGAGCGGGAACGTGAACGGCGATCCCCGGTTCCAGGAGGCGTCGAACTCCTCCCCGGTCGAGTGCGCCACGCCCACGTAGTGCACCACCACCTGGTCGCCGGCCTTCGCCTCGGCGCCGTCCCCGACGACGAGGTCCTTGATCTCGAGTTCGGCGGGTGCGTCGCCCTCAGGGAAGTCGACGGTCGGTTTGCTCGTGGCCATGGCACCAGCCTAGATCACGAGCGGCTGAGCGGCTGGACCACACCCGCCTGGCGCCGGAGCCCCTGCCGCCTGCCGGGCCACACCCACCCGGCGATCGAACCCGCGCTGCCGTGGGGTCGCGCCCTCCGGTTGCCGGCGACGCCGGTAGGGCGCACCCTCGGAGGCATGGCCGTTTGCGAGGTATGCAACAACGACTACTGGATGTCGTTCGAGATCCATACAGCTGGCGACGTCCACGTGTTCGACTCCTTCGAGTGCGCCATCCACCGGCTCGCGCCGGTCTGCGAACAGTGCCAGGTGAAGATCGTCGGTCACGGCGTCGAGGTCGACGGCCGATTCTTCTGCTGCGCACACTGTGCCCGCGACAGCGGGGTCGACAAGGGCGCCCAGGTACGCGACGCCGTCGGGGCACATCCGGGCTGAGCGCGAGGCTGACCACTGGACCGACCGCTGACCCACCGGGCGGACCGCTGACCCACCGGGCGGACCGCTGACCCACCGGGCCGACCGTTCAAGATCCGGACAATGTCGCGAACATTGCGGTATCCGCCTTCCGGGAGACAGCAATATCTGCGACATTGCGCGGATCTTGGTACTGGTCCGAGCGCCTACCCGGGTGACCGCCCCACCCGACCAGCAACGTCACCCGGACAGCAACGTCACCCGGCCAGCGGCGTCGCCCGGACAGCAACGTCACCCGGACAGTGAGTGCCTGCCCGGGCCCGATCGTCTCGCCTGTCTGCGCCGTAACTGGATGACAACGAGGTCGACCAGCGCGATCACGGCCAGCAGGGTGGCGAGCGCCGCCAGCACCTCATTGCCGAGTACCGCCAGGGATACGGCCAGCAGCGTGCACACCACGAAACCGCAGCTGGCGAGGCCCATTCTCAGATTCAACGCGCTGTAAGGATGCTCGACGGTTCCCCGGGCACCCCTGGGCTGAGCACCAATAGGCATGACAGCCCCTTACCCCGTAGGCGGCGATCGACCCACCGACGGGGTAAGGGGACTGCGTCACTGCAGGATCATCTCTGTCCGCATCACGGTGTGACGGCCTCCGCGTGACGGCCTCCGCTCCGCGTTACCGCGTGACGGCCCTCAGTCAGCGTCACTCGGTGACGACAGCCCGCAGGATGTCGACGCGGGCCGCCCGGCGCGCCGGGAAGATCGCGGCGACGACCCCGGCCAGGGCCGCGATCACCGCGCAGATCAGCGGCTGCACGATCGGCACCTCCACGGTGACGATGCCGATGGACGTGAGCGACCGCGCGAACGCCGCGCCGAACGCCAGACCCAGCACCAGACCGAGGATCGCTCCGACTGCCGCGATCAGTACCGCCTCCCAGCGGACCGCCGAGCGGACCTGCTTACGGGTCATGCCGACGGCCCGGAGCAGACCGAGTTCCCGGGTGCGTTCGAGCACCGACAGCGCCAGCGTGTTGACCACGCCGAGCAGGGCGATCACCACGGCGAGCAGGAGCATCACGTACACCATGCCGAGCATCTGGTTGACGCTGTCGTTCTGCGTCTTCTTCAACTCGGCGCTGTCGGAGACCGAGACGTTCGGGTACTCGGTCAGTGCCGCCTTCGCAGCCTGCTTGACGCTCTCGGTCGTGACGCCCTTCTTGGCGGCCACCAGTACCGCGATGTCGAGCCGGTCGCTGAAGTTGGCATTGTAGGTGTCCAGCCCGATCAGGTAGCTCGAGCCGACCAGGGTCGTGTCGGTGAACGTACCGGCCACCTGGAAGGTCCGGTCGCCGGTCTGCGCGAACTTCACCGTGAACGGTGAGCCGACCTTCAGACCCTTGGCCTTCGCCACATCGGCGGAGATCATGATCCGCTCGCCACCGAGCGCGGTGACCGAACCGGATGCGACACCCAGGTTGGCCACCCGGCCGACGGTGTCGGGGTCCAGGCCGGCGACGTACGTCGTCGCGCCGTCGATCTGTGCCGGCCCGAAGCGCATCTCCGACACCGTGCCCACCTCCGGCACGGAGCGCAGCTTATCGGCTACGCCGGACGGGAAGCCGGGCGCGAACTGGCTGGCGGACTTGAGGATCAGATCGGCCTTGTTGGCCCGGTCGACCACGTCACTCACCGACGCCTTGATCGACGACGCCACCACGGTGATGGCCACGACGAGCGCGAGCCCGATGACCAGCGCCGTCGCGGTGGACGCGGTGCGGCGCGGGCTGCGCGCCGCGTTGAGCCGGCCCATGCCACCGGTGACGCTGCGGGAGATCGGCGCGCCGAGGAACCGTACCAGCGGTCGGACCACGATCGGGGCCAGCATCATCAGGCCGAAGAACGTGGCCAGCGCGCCGGCGCCCGCGGCGGGCAGCTGCGAGTCGGCGCTCATCGCCCGGACCAGCCCCGCCACGCCGCCGGCGAACAGCAGCCCACCGACGACCAGGCGGCCCCGGGAGACCCGCTTCGCCGGGGCGGCCGCCTCGCGCAGGGCCGCGATCGGCGGAGTACGGGTGGCCTTCCACGCCGGCACCAACGCGGCCACCAGCGTCACGGCGACGCCGACGGCGAAGGCGGCGATCACCGTACGGGCGTGCAGTTGCAGCGACGCGTTCGGTAGCTCCATACCGATCAGCCCCATCAGCCCGCGCAGGCCGCTGGCCACCCCCAGGCCGAGGAGGAGACCGAGTACCGAGGCGACCAGCCCGACGGCGACGGCCTCGGCGAGGACACTGCCGAGAATCTGCCGGCGGCCGGCGCCGATCGCGCGCAGCAGGGCATGTTCCCGGGACCGCTGGGCGACCAGGATCGAGAACGTGTTCCAGATGATGAACGAGCCCACGAGCAGCGAGACCGCCGCGAAACCGAGGAAGACCTTGGTGAAGATGCTCAGCGCTTCGCTGACGGACTTGCTCGCCTCGCTGGACACGGTCGAGCTGGTCACCGCCTCCAAGCCGGGCGGCAGCACGTCGGCGATCCGCTCCCGCAGTTCGTCCGGCTTGATTCCGGCCTCGGCGCGCGCGTCGATCGAGTCGTACTGGCCGACCCGGCCGAGCAGTTCCTGCGCCGTCTGCATCTGGAACGTGGCGAGGGTCGCGCCCGCCAGGTTGTCGGCCTCGCCGAACCCGGCGATACCGACGACCGTGAACTGCTTCTGTCCGCCCGCCTCGAACATGATCTTGATCGTGTCGCCGAGGACGAAGCCCTGCTTCTTGGCGGTCGCGGCGTCGATGACCACCTCGGTCGGTGACTGCGGCCCCCGCCCGGAGCGCAGACTGAAGCCGCCGGCCAGTTCCCGGTCGGCCCCGTACCCGGCCGCGAGCGTCGGGGCGCCACCCGGCTGGATCGGCTTGCCGGACTTGTCGAACATCAGGGCGAACCCGGTCAGCGAGCCCTCGGCGGCCGCGACGCCGTCCACCTTGCGGACCCGGGCGACGACGTCGGCGTCGAACGGCTTCGGCGAACCGAGGGTGGTGGTGTCGGTGAACGCCGACTTCGCCCGGACGGTCACGTCGGTGCCCTTGGTCAGCCCGTCGTAGAGCTGGTCGAACGCCGCTTTCACGGTGTCGGTGAGCACCAGCGAACCGGTCACGAAGGCCACGCCCAGCATGACCGACACAGCCGTCAGGAACAGCCGCACTTTACGGGCGAGCAGCCCCTTGAGGGTGAGCGCGAACATCACTCACCGAGGCCCTTCATCGCGTCGAGGATGCGGTCGGCGGTCGGCTCGGTCATCTCGTCGACGACCCGGCCGTCCCGCAGGAACAGCACCCGGTCGGCGTAGCTGGCGGCGACCGCGTCGTGGGTGACCATGACGATGGTCTGGCCGTACTCGTCGACCGCGCGGCGCAGGAACCGCAGCAGCTCGGCGCTGGAGCGCGAGTCGAGGGCACCGGTCGGCTCGTCGGCGAAGACGATCTCGGGCCGGGTGATCAGCGCCCGGGCCGCGGCCACCCGCTGCTGCTGCCCACCGGACAGTTCGGCGGGCGTGTGGTGGAGCCGGTCGGCGAGCCCGACGGCGGCGACGACCACGGCCAGCCACTCCGGGTCGGCCTTGCGGCCGCCGAGCCGCAGGGGCAGGACGATGTTCTCCTCCGCGGTCAGCGTCGGTACCAGGTTGTAGGTCTGGAAGATGAAGCCCAGCCGGTTGCGGCGCAGCAGGGTGAGGTCGCCGTCGGACAGCCGGGACACGTCGGTGTCACCGATGAGCACCTGCCCCTCGGTCAACGTGTCGAGCCCCGCCAGGCAGTGCAGGAGGGTGGACTTCCCGGAGCCGGACGGCCCCATGATCGCGGTGAACTCGCCGCCGGGGAACTCCACGCTGACGCCGTCGAGCGCGCGTACGGCGGAGTCGCCGCGGCCGTAGAGCTTCGTCGCGCCGACCACCCGGGCCGCGGTATGCACGCCGGACGGAGACTTGACCATGGACATCTGAGCGCTACCCTTCATATACGTACGTCGTTATCTGATAAACGTACGGCGTATATAGTAACGAGTGAGATCGTCTGGTAGCCGTCATCCGAATGAAGGAGTAAGAGGTGCCCAGAAAGGCACGCCTTACCGAACGGACCATCGCCGAGGCCGCCCTCGCCGTCCTGGACGCCGAGGGCATCGACGCGCTGACCATGCGCCGGCTGGCCGCGGAACTGTCCACGTCCCCGATGGCGCTCTACAACCACTTTCCCGACAAGGAGGCCGTCCTGGAGGCGGTCACGCAGCTCATCCTCGCCGAGATCGACGCACCGCCGGCCGGCGTGAGCTGGCAGGACACCGCCCGGCGGATCATGCGCTCGGCCCGCGCCGCCGGCCTGCACCACCCCCACGCCGCGCCGTTGATCGCCCGGTTCCCGCCGCGTACCCCCGACGCCCTGGCCTTCGTCGAGGCCGGCTTCCGGTCGTTCCGCGCGGCCGGGTTCGACGCGCGGGCCACCGCCCAGGCGTACCGGACCCTCGTCGCCTACTCCCTGGGCACCACACAGATCGAACTGGGCAAGTACTTCACCGTCCACCCCGCGGCGCACACCCAGCCGGAATCGCTGGACCAGTTGTCCACCGGTCGACTGCTACCGGCCGTCACCGAGGTCGGCCCGGAGCTGGCCCGTCAGGACCCCGACAACGAGTTCGAGGCCGGTCTGGAGGTCGTCCTGGCCGGCCTCGCCGCGCTGCTGCCAACCGCTGACCGGCGGGACGCCTAAAGAACGAAAGGCACGCACGAACGTCAACCGCCGGCCAGCCCTCAGGGCTGGCCGGCGGTTTCGTCGGGGCGGAAGCGGCCGACCGGCGTCAGGCCGGCCAGCCGCTTCGGGTCACTGCTTCGCGGCCGGGTTGGGCTGAGCCGGCTTCGGGGCCGTCGCGCCCTTCTGATCGGAGACGAACGCCGTGACCCAGGCGAGCGGAGCGTTCCAGTTGATGGTCAGCTCGTTGCTACCGAAGGCCATGATGTTGTCGACATAGCAGTATTGCGCAGCGCAGCCCTTGAGCTCATGCTTCGCAACGTCATCGTCGTTGCCCGAGTTCGGGCCACCGGCGATGGTGCCCGCCGGCGGCGGTGGCAGCGCCTTGTCCAGCGAGTGGGCGTACCAGCGGGAGTGCTGGTTCACCGAGTACAGCGTGCCGTAACCGGTCACGTAGGACCGGCCGAGGGAGTTGCGGCCCAGGATGTAGTCCATGCCCTGCAGCACGGCGTCGCGGTACTTGACGTCGCCGGTGATGTCGTACGCGGTCCCCAGCACGACCATGTTGTTGAGGATCATGCTGTTGGATCCCCAGTCGTACCGGTTGTCCGACGGCGCGTACGGCATGCCCCACGGGTTCTTCTGCGCCGTCGCCAGGTACTTGTCGGCACCCGCCACGACGGACTTGCGGACGGCGTCCCGGTCGGCCAGCTTGCTGGGCACCGTGGCCAGGTCGAGCCGGCCGAGCGCGGCGACCTGGTCCCAGCCGAAGCCGCGCTCGCCCCAGATGTCGTTCTTGTGCAGGGGCGAGTTCTGGAGGTAGTCCGCGTATTCCTTGTCACCCGTGGTCAGGTACAGCTCGGCGGCCGCCCAGTAGAACTCGTCACTGACGTTCCAGTCGCCGTAACCACCACCGCCGGAGCCGCTGTCCCCCGACGCCATCATGTTCGGGTTCGCCTTGGCCGCGGCCCACGCCTTCTTCGCCGCGACGAGGTTGCGCTCGGCGAACGCGCGGTCGTACGGGGCGAACACCCGCGCCGCCTGCGCACCGGCGGCGGCGAGGTTGAGCGTCGCGGCCGTCGACGGCGGGTACAGCACCCGCTTCATGGTGTCCTGGTGCGGCAGTGTCGGCAGCGCGGTCCAGCTCGCGTCGTGGACCTTGTGGTGGGCCATGCCGGCGTTCGGCTTGCCGTCCGGCACCTGCATGCTCAGCAGGAACTCCTGCTCCCAGCGCGCCTCGTCGAGGATGTCCGGCACCTTGTTCTTGCTCTCGGGGATGGCCAGCGTGCCGTCGCCCATCTTGGCGGCCTGGGCCGTCTTGGCGGTCTTGGTGCGCTCGTACTGGCTCATCAGCTGGGCGACGGAGAGGCCGCCGTTGACCACGTACTTGCCCTGGTCGCCGGCGTCGTACCAACCGCCCTTCACGTTGAGCTTGTAGTCACAGCCGTTGTTGACGCAGGGCACGGCGAGGTCGCCGGTCTCGCCCTGGGACACGTGGCCGGCCGGCCGGCCGTACCCGGGCCGCAGCTTGTCGTCGATGGCGATGCCGCTGCGCTGGGTGTAGTAGAACTTCAGCGCGTCCTGCCGCAGGGTTTCGTACAGGTTGTCGCCGATGGCGAACGGGCGGCTCGCCTCGCCGTTGACGACCAGCGTGTACCCCTTGCCGGGGGTGGCGTACTCGCTGAAGTCGATCGAGTGCACGTAGTGCGCCGAGGCACCGTCCAGGCCCTGCGGCGTCGTCGTGCCGCTGGCCACGACCTTGCCCGCGGCGTTCTTGAGCTGCCACGGCAGGCCCTCGGTGGCACCGGTGGCGATGGTGGCGTTCTTCGGCCCGTTCGTCAGGTACCCGACCTGGTTGACACGGACCCGGGGACCGGTGCCCGACTTGTACATCTCGGGCACCGCGCCGGGCTGCGCATTGGCGCTGAGACCGGACGGGTTGGCGGACTCCGCCGCGAACGCGGCCGTCGCACCGGGTGCGAGGGCAAGAAGTCCGGTTGCGGTCAGCGCGGTAGCGGCAGTCACCGCCGCGCGCATACGGGCCGACCAGCGGCGCCGACTGATGATCACGTGCTCTCCCGGGGGTCGATGACGAGTCGCCCATGGTAGCCAGAGCGGTTACGAATCGACCACGGAGAGCGATATTCTCTGACGTTTGGCAAGATATTCGGGGGATTTGTCCCGCCAAAAATCTTGCGCACCGTGAAAGGTTCAGTCCGAGATTCGACGTACCTCGACGTCCCCGCCCGCGCCGGGCAGGTGAGGCCACTCCTCGGCGATGGCGACCGCGGTTTCGAAATCGTCGGCCTCGATCACGACGAAGCCGCCGACGACCTCCTTCGCCTCGCGGTACGGCCCATCAGTGATCTTCCGACCCCCACTCAGGGTCGCAGCGCCGCGCAGGATCGCAGGACCGCGCGGGATCGCAGCGCGGTTCAGGGTCGCAGCACGGCGCGCAACCGGTCGTGCAGCGCCGCCGCGTCCCGCTCGTCGAGTGCCACCGCGGTCCGCGCGGCCAGCCAGGCGGCCCCGACGACACCCGTGGTGGCGGTCAGTACAGGGGCGTCCCAGTGCTGCGCCACCGCCCGGCGGGCCGCGTCCTGGATCGGTCCGGGCGACGCGAGCACGCTGCCACCCAGCACGATCGGAGTGTCCGCGCCGGCGTCACGGACCTGCGCCAAGGTGCCGGTCAACTTGTCGACCGCCCGGGACACGATCTCGCGGGCCATCGGGTCCTCGACTGCCGCAGCCTCGCTGACCAGGGGCGCGAGCGCGGCGATGGCGGTCGGCGGCTGCCGGTACACCTCCGTCACGATGGCCTGGGCGAGCACGGCCAGATCGTCGGGAAGCAGCTGAGCGTCGGGAAGCAGCTGAGCGTCGGGGATGCGCCGGGCGTCGAGCAGCCGCGCGGCCACCAGCCGGACGAGCGGGCCCGGCGGACGCCCCGCGTACAGCGCCCGGACCACCTCCCGCGCCGCGACGCGCCCGAGCCAGACGCCGGATCCCTCGTCACCGAGCAGCCAACCCAGCCCGTCGGCGAGCTGCACCATCGTCCGGTCCTCGATCCGGGCCGCGACCGCGCCGGTACCGGCGATCAGCACCGATCCGGACGGCTCAGCCGTGGCGGACACGTACGCGACGAGGACGTCCCCGACGACGTCCATCGGACAGCACAGCCCGGCCTCCCGCCAGGACCGTTCGAACACCGCCGCGACCCGCGGGTCCGCCAGTCGCCTGCCACCGGCGATCCCCATCACCCCGGCCCGTACGGCACCCGGATCCACCCCGGACAGGGCCGTGGCGACCGCGGTCGCCACGGTCGCCGCGGCCACCTCGGGCGGCTGGGACGTCGGGTTCCCCCCACCGGACCTTCCCTGTCCGACCAGCCGCCCGGCCACGGTCACGACCACGGCCCGCGAGGCCGTACCACCGACGTCCAGGCCGAGTACGAGCGGTTCTTGTGAGGTCATCACGTCCTCGAACGCAGAGCGATCCCGACCGATGCTGATATTGGAGAGAGTAAATGCCCTGCGGTCCGGGTGCTGCCCCGGCGGTACCGTGAGATCGGTGTCGACCGGGCAGCGGTGGCGGAGGAGCGATGACGATCAGCAGCCAGGCGTACGTTGAGGTGATCGCGGATCTGCTCCCCCGGGTGATGCGGGACCAGGCGCCCCAGGTGGCCAGGGCGGCCGACCTGATCACCGGATCGATCCGCAGCGGTGGGGTGCTGCACGCCTTCGGATCCGGCCACTCCGAGGCGCTCGCCATGGAACTCGCCGGCCGCGCCGGTGGGCTGGTGCCGACCAACCGACTCGCGCTGCGCGACATCGTGCTGTTCGGCGGCGAACCAGCGAGCGTGCTCGGCAGCCCCGTACTCGAACGTGACCCTACCGTGGCGGCGCGCATCCTCGCGGTCGCGCCGGTCCGGCCGGGCGACGTGTTCGTCATCGCCTCGAACTCCGGCGTCAACGGTGTGGTCGTCGAGATGGCGCACCTGGTCAAGGAGCGCGGCCACCACCTGATCGCGATCACCTCACTCGACCACACCGGCACGGTGGCCCCCCGCCACCCGTCGGGGAAGCGGCTGTGCGATCTCGCCGACGTCGTCGTCGACAACGGCGCACCGTACGGGGACGCCGTGCTGCCGCTACCCGGTGGCGGCGCCGCCGGCGCGGTTTCGTCGATCACCGCGGCCGCCCTGGCGCAGATGATCGTCGCCGAGGTGATCGGCCGCCTGCTCGACGCGGGCGAGACACCGCCGGTCTACCTGTCCGCGAACATCCCCGGCGGGGATGCCCACAACGACCGTCTCGAAGCACGGTACGCCGGCCGGATCCGCCGTGGCGCCTGACCGCGACGCCCGGCGGCGGGGCCTGGCCGGACCGGCGCGGGGTCCGGCGGGCGCGACCTAGACTGGCGCTATGAGCCGGCCGAACGAGGCCGTCGAGGCGCTGCTGCAGGAGTTCGCCGACCTCCTCGCGATCACCGACGGTGATCCGTACCGGATCCGGGCGTACGAGAACGCCGCCCGTACCATTGCCGGCTACCCCGCGGACGTGTCCCGCCTCGACCTCGATGGCCTGCGGGAGATCCCCAACGTGGGGAGATCCATCGCCGAGAAGATCCTGGAGTACCTCGCCACCGGCCAGGTAGCGACGCTCGAGCAGCTACGTGAGCAGATTCCGGCCGGTGTACGGGAACTGACCACGATCCCGACCCTCGGCCCGAGAAGGGCGATGGCCCTCTACTCCGACCTGGGCATCGCCTCCGTCGCGCAACTGGAGGACGCGATCCAGTCGGGCCTGCTGGAGGAGCAGTACGGCTTCGGTCCCAAGACCGCCACCAACCTGTTGCACGGCATCGAGCTGCTGGCGCAGAGCAAGGGGCGGGTACCGATACACGACGCGATGGAGGTCGCCGAGGAGATCGTCCACGCGCTCTCCGCCGAGCCCGGCTGCCTGACCTGTTCGTACGCCGGTTCACTGCGCCGGATGCGGGAGACGGTCGGCGACGTGGACGTGCTCGCCGCGTCCGCCGATCCGGTACCGCTGATGCACGCGTTCACCCAGCTCCACCTCGTCGCCGAGGTCATCGCGCACGGGCCGACCAAGACCTCGGTACGCACGACGACGGGTCTCCAGGTCGACCTGCGTGTGGTACCGGCACAGTCGTGGGGCGCCGCACTCCAGTACTTCACCGGCGCCAAGGAGCACAACATCCGGATACGTGAGATCGCCGTACACAAAGGACTGAAACTGTCCGAGTACGGGCTGTTCCGCGTCGACGACAACGCCCTCGTCGTATCGGAAACGGAAGAGGAGGTCTACGCGAGACTGGACCTGGCCTGGATCCCACCCACCCTGCGTGAGGACCGCGGCGAGGTCGAAGCCGCCCGTACCGGCACCCTGCCCGACCTGGTCACGGTCGCCGACATCCAGGGTGACCTGCATACGCACACCGACCTCACGGACGGGACGGCGTCGCTCGTGGACATGCTGGCGGCGGCGCAGGCGCACGGCTACCGCTACTTCGCCGTCACCGACCACGCGAAGAACATGCCCATGCAGCGCATGACCGACGAGAAGATGCTCGCCCAGCGCGGCCGGCTGCGCATGCTCGCCGACACGATGGACATGGAGTTGCTGCACGGCACGGAGCTCAACATCGACCCGGACGGCGAGGTCGACTGGGACGGGGAGTTCCTCGCCGGGTTCGACATCCGGATCGCCTCCATCCACTCGCGCTTCGGCCAGCCGCGGAAGGCGGTGACCCGGCGGCTGATCCGGGCCTGCCATCACCCGTACGTGAACATCATCGGGCACCCGACCACCCGGAAGATCAACCAACGGCCACCGGTCAACGCCGACTTCGACGCCGTTTTCGAGGCCGCCGCGCGTACCGGGACCGCCCTCGAGATCAACAGCTCCCCCGACCGGCTCGACCTGCCCGACGACCTGATTCTGCGCGCCAAGCAGTACGGCGTGAAGTTCGCCGTCAACTCCGACGCGCACGCGGTGGAGCATCTCGACCACCTGCGTTACGGGGTGGGAACCGCCCAGCGCGGTTGGCTGACCGCCGATGACGTCATCAACACCTGGCCCCTGGAACGGCTGCGGGATTTCATCGACGGCAAGCGGGAGCGACTCGCACCGGCCGGGGCTGCGGGCCGGATTCCGGCGCGCGCCTCGGGGCACCACCGCCGCTGACCGTCATGCCCCTCGCGAGACACCACCCCGGGGACCGGCAGCAGTCTGCGCGTAACCGGTGGGCAGCCCGAGAACCGCGTAAGCGAGGAGAACCGACGATCAGTGACCGTAGATGGCGCCGCGCGCGGCGCCGTAACCGGCCCGGATCCGGTGACCGGCTTCGACATCGCCGCTCTCCGGAATCCCCTCGGCGGACCTGCCGACGCCCCAGGTAGGCGGCTCCGCTGTCCCGGCGAGCGCCCAGGCCGCCTGGCGGGCCGCACCGAGCGCCACGTACTCGCCGGGATCCGGCACGACCACCGGCGCGCCGAAGACCATCGGCGCGACGGCGCGGACCGCACGGGAGCGGGACGCCCCGCCGATCAGCAGGACCCGGCGTACCTCCACACCGAGCGCGCGCAGCGCCGCCAGACCGTCGGCCAGCCCGCACAGCATGCCCTCCACCGCGGCGCGGGCCAGGTTCGAAGGCGTCATGTTGGTACGCCGCAGGCCGGTCAACGTGCCCGCGGCGTCGGGCAGATTGGGCGTCCGTTCGCCCTCGAGGTACGGCAGCAGCACCAGTCCCCCGGCGCCGGCCGGCGCGTCCAGTGCCAGCCGGTCCAGGTCGGCCAGGTCGGTGCCGAGCATCTGCGCCGTCGCACCCAGCACCCGCGCGGCGTTGAGCGTGCACACCAGCGGCAGGTACGCCCCGGTGGCGTCGGCGAAGCCGGCGACCGTACCGGTCGGGTCGGCGGCCGGTTTGCCGTGCACGGCGAATACCGTGCCGCTGGTACCCAGCGACACGACGACGTCGCCGGGCCGGGCGCCGAGGCCGAGGGCGGCCGCCATGTTGTCGCCGGTACCCGCCGACAGCAGGGCGCCGGAGCGTGTCTCGCCGGCCACCTCCGACGGTCGCAGTACCCGAGGCAGGCGCGGTACCCGGCCGAACGCGCGCGTGAGGATGTCCTCCCGGTATTCACCGCTCGCCGGTGACCAGTAGCCGGTGCCGGACGCGTCGCCGCGGTCGGTGACCGGGGAGGCACCGGGTGCGGCCAGCCGCCAGGTCAGCCAGTCGTGGGGCAGCATGACGTCGGTGACCCGCTCCGCGTGGTGCGGCTCGTGCTCGGCCAGCCAGCGCAGCTTGGTGACGGTGAAGCTGGCGACGGGTACCGAGCCGACGGCGTCGGCCCAGGCGGCCGGTCCGCCGAGGTCACGGACGAGCTCCTCGGCAGCCGCCGCCGAGCGGGTGTCGTTCCACAGCAGGGCCGGTCGGACGACCGTACCAGCGTCGTCCAGCGCGACGAGGCCGTGCTGCTGGGCACCCACCCCGATCGCGGCGACCCCGTCGAGCAGGCCGCCGTCCGAGGACCCGGCGAGCGGGCCGCCGTCCGAGGAACCGGCATCCAACAGGCCGCAACCGCCGGCGCCGGGACCGCCAGCCGCCTGCTCCAGCGCCGACCACCAGGCGTCCGGGTGCACCTCGGTGCCGTCCGGGTGCGGCGCGCTGGCCCGGGCGAGGATCTCCCCGGTCTCGGCGTCACAGACCACGATCTTGGTGGACTGGGTGGACGAGTCGATCCCCGCGACGGTCCTCCTGCCGACCGCACTCCTGCCGACCGACATCCTGGCGACGTTTGTCATGGCGACAGGGTAGGGCGTCACCCGAGCGGCACTCCACCCCCGGCGATCACGTCGCGGTACCAGTACGCGCTGTCCTTGAGCGTGCGCCGCTGGGTGGCGTAGTCGACGTGGACGATGCCGAACCGCTTCGAGTATCCGAACGCCCACTCGAAGTTGTCCAGCAGCGACCACGCGAAGTACCCGCGCAGGTCGACGCCGTCCTGGAGCGCCTGGTGGGCGGCGATCAGGTGCTGGTGCAGGTACGCGACGCGCTCGGGATCGTGCACGTCCCCCGCCGCATCCGGCTCGTCCGGGTAGGCCGCGCCGTTCTCGGTGATGATCAGCGGGATGTCGCCGTAGTCGCGGCGGATGCGCCCCAGCAGCTCCCGCAGCCCGGTCGCGTCGACCGACCAGCCCATGTCGGTCAGCGGGCCCGGAGGCTGGTGGAACCGCACGTCAGCACTGCCCGGCCAGGGGGATGCCGGGTGCGCCGGCAGCGGCTCCCCCGCCGCGCCTTCGTCGACCCGGACCGGACCCGGCGGCTCACCGGCGCCGACCAGCGACGGCTGGTAGTAGTTGACGCCCAGCACGTCGATCGGCGTGGAGATGATCTCCAGGTCGCCGTCACGGACGAAGCCCCAGTCGGTGAGGTGCGCGGTGTCGGCCTGCACGTCGGACGGGTAGCGCCCGCGCAGCACCGGGTCGAAGAAGATCCGGTTGAGCAGGCCGTCGATGCGACGGGCGGCGTCGACGTCGCCGGGCGCGTCGCTGACCGACCGTACCGCGGTGGGGTTGAGCACCAGTCCGACCTGGGCGTCGGCCCGGAGGTTCGCCGCCCGTAGCGCCTGGACGCCGAGCCCGTGTCCGAGCAGGAGGTGGTGGGCGGCGGCCAGCGAGGCCGCCGGGTCGGTGCGGCCCGGCGCGTGCTCGCCGGCGGCGTACCCCAGGAACGCCGAGCACCACGGCTCGTTGAGCGTGGCCCACAGGCCGACCCGGTCGCCGAGCCGGTCGGCGACCAGCCCGGCGTACTCGGCGAACCGGTACGCGGTGTCCCGGTGGGGCCAGCCGCCGGCGTCCTCCAGTTCCTGCGGCAGGTCCCAGTGGTACAGCGTGGCGACCGGCTTGATGCCCGCGGTGAGCAGGTCGTCGACGAGCCGGTCGTAGAACGCCATGCCGGCCGGGTTCACCGGGCCGCTGCCGGCCGGCCGCACCCGCGGCCAGCCGATCGAGAAGCGGTAGGCGTTCAGGCCCAGCGCGCGCATGATGACGATGTCCTCGCCTGACCGGTGGTAGTGGTCGGCCGCCACCGCGCCGGTGTCACCGTGCAGAACCTTGCCGGGGGTGGCCGAGAAGGTGTCCCAGATGGACGCCGTGCGCCCGTCCGCGGTCGCCGCGCCCTCGATCTGGTACGCGGCGGTCGCCGCACCCCACACGAAGCCGGACGGGAACTCCAGCCGGCCGGTCGCCGCCGGGCCGCCCGCCACCTGACCTCCGAACCGGCCTCCGGACCGGTCCACCGACCCGCCCGCTACCGGCGCCTGTGCACTCAACCCTTCACCGCTCCCTGCATGATTCCTCCCAGGATCTGGCGGCCCATCAACGCGAAGACCACCAGGATCGGCAGCGTTGAGATGAGAGCGCCGCTCAAAACGAGAGAATAATCCCGTACGTACCCGCTCTGCAGCGCCGACAGCGACACCTGGACGGTCGGGTTCTGCTGGGTCATCACCACCAGGGGCCAGAAGAAGTCGTTCCAGGTTGCCATGAACGTCAGCAGCCCCAGCACGGCGGCCGCCGGCCGGGCGACCGGTAGCACCACGTGCCAGTACAGCCGCCAGGTCGAACAGCCGTCGAGCCGACCGGCCTCGAGCAGCTCGGTGGGCAGCGCGGTGACCAGGTACTGCCGCATGAAGAACACGCCGAACGCGTTGGCCGCCGCCGGTATGATCAGCGCCTGCAACTGGTTGGACCAGTGCAGCCAGTTCGCCATCATGATGTACAGCGGGATGATGCCCAGCTGGGGCGGCACCATCATGGTCGCCACGACGATGCCGAGCAGCGCCTCGCGGCCGCGGAAGCGGAGCTTGGAGAAGGCGAACCCGGCGAGCGTCGAGGTGAACACCACCGAGGCCGTGACCACGGCCGACACGATGAACGAGTTGGTCAACGCCAGCCGCATGTCGGTACTGGTGAAGACCTTCCCGATGTTCTCCAGCAGGCGCGGGCCAGGGAGCAGGGTCGGGGGTGTCCGGCTGATCGCGCTGTTGTCGTGCGATGCCGCCACCACCGTCCAGTAGAGCGGGAACACCGACACCACCAGGATCACGCCGAGGATCAGGTACGTCCCCCAGCCTGCGGAGAGCTGCCGGTTGGCTCCCCGGCGGCCACGACGCCCGGGATCCCGGCGCCGGGCGGTGCGGCCGGCCGGGACAGCTGCCGCGTTCATCGGCGTGCCGGATATCAGAGTGCCGCTCACGACGCGTCAACCCCTCGCATTCGGCGGGCCACGACCAGGTTGACGACGACGAACAGCGCGATGATGCCGAACATCGCCCACGAGATCGCGGCGCCGTACCCGTACTTGAACTTCTGCCAGAACTGGTCGTAGGAGTAGAGGGCGAGGGTCTGGAACTGGTGCTGCGACCCGCCCGTGGTGGGGGTCTGGCTGGTGTTGAACAGAAGCGGCTCGCCGAACAGCTGGAGCGCACCGATGGTCGACACGATGACCGTGAACAGGATCGTCGGGCGCAGCATCGGCACGGTGATGGTCCAGAACTGCCGCCACCGGCTCGCCCCGTCGAGGGCCGCCGACTCGTACAGTTCGAAGGGCACCGCCTGCATACCCGCGAGGTAGATGAGCGCGTTGTACCCCGTCCAGCGCCAGGTGACGATCACCGAGATCGCGACCCAGGACGAGAAGGTGCCGGCCTGCCAGTCGATACGGTCGACACCGACGAGCCCGAGCAGCCAGTTCACCATGCCGTAGTCACGTCCGAACAGCTGCACGAAGATGATCGTCACGGCGGCTACGGAGGTCACGTTGGGCAGCAGGACGCCCATCCGGACAAACGTGCGGCCGCGCAGCCGGTAGTTGAGCAGGTGCGCGATGCCGAGCGCCAGGAACAGCTGCGGGACGGTCGAGAGCAGGCCGATGCCGATGGTGTTCTTGACCGCGTTCCAGAAGAACGGGTCGTTCCACAGCGTGACGTAGTTGTCGAACCAGACGAACCGGTCCTCGCTGCCCGGAGTGTCGGCCTTCCAGCCGGTCATCGACACGTACCCGGTGTAGAGCAGCGGAAAGAGCCCGAACACCCCGAAGATCAGGAAGAACGGCGCAATGTACAGGTACGGCGAGCCCTTGGTGTCGAGCCGGTGGCGCAGTTCGCGCCGCGCTCTCGGGGCGACGTGCGCCGCACCGGCGCGGGGCTTGGTCATGACGGTCATGACAAGGTCATCCTCGATTTCCCTTTCACCGGGCGGGGTGGTCGAAACGGGCAGGCAGCCCGGGCGGCCAGCCCGGACAGATGGGTAGCCGGGGCGGCACGTGGCCGGACCGGACGGACAGCGGACCCGGCGGATACCGGAACGGGTGGGCCCGCGGCGCCGGCGCGCGGCAGCGACCGGCGCCGCGGGCGTTCACATCCGTACCGGGAAGGGTTCCCGACGGCGCCGGCCAGCTGGTTACCGCCGGGCCGGCCGCGCGTGCCGCGGGGGAGGCTTCCTTGGGCCGGTGCCCTAGGCCAGGTTCTTGACGTCGGCCAACGCCTTCTTCCAGGCCTCGTCCGGGCTGGCCTTGCCCTGCTCGATGGAGGTGAGGGCATTGCCGATCACATTGCCGATCTCGCCCTGGTGCGGGCCGACCACCTGGGGGTTCAGGTTCTTCGCCGACTCAGAGAAGATCTTGCCGGCCGGCGCGTTGCTGAAGAACGGGTTGGTGAACCCGGCGACCTCCGGCTGGCTCCACAGCTCCTGGTCGGACGGGAAGTTGCCCTTGTTGGTGAACAGCCACTTCTCCTGCTCCGGGGCGGTCAGCCACTTCGCCAGCTCGATCGCTTCCCGCTGGTGCTTGCTGGCCCTGGGTACGGTCAGGTAGGAACCGCCCCAGTTGCCGCCGCCGGTACCGGGGATCTTGGCGATGTCCCACTTGCCCGCCGTCTCCGGCGCGTTGTCCTTGATGTACGTCATCATCCAGGAGGGGCAGGTGACCGTGGCGAACTGTCCCTTCTGGAATCCGGTGTTCCACTGCGGGCTGAACGCCGCCAGCCCGGCGGACTGGCCGGCCTGGATCGCCGCGACCGTGGTGTCCCAGGCCTGCTTCACCGCCGGGTTGGTGTCGACGATGATCTTGCCGGACTCGTCGTAGGCGTTCTTGGTGGACTGGTTGACGATCGCGTTGTACAGGTTGCTGCCGGCGTCGAACCACTTGACGTTCGGGCTCTTGGCCTGGAACTGCTTGCCCACCTCGACGTAGGAGTTCCAGTCGGTGAACAGCCCGGACACCGCGTCCCGGTCGCCGGGCAGGCCGGCGGCCTTGAGCAGGTCCGCCCGGTAGCACAGGGCCAGGCCACCGATGTCGGTACCGAGCCCGAACAGCGCCTTGCCGTCGGGGCTGGTCGCCCGCTGCCAGGTCGACTCGACCCACTGGTCCTTCCTGACACCCTGCCCCAGGAAGTCCACGAACTTGGTCGCCTGCGGCCGGAAGCCGGCGACCTGACCGACCTCGATCGCCTCGATGTCGGCGGTACCCGAGCCCGCCAGCAGGTGCGCCTGCAGGTTCTTGTGGTGGGCGTTGAAGTCGGTGACGTTCTCCTT
This sequence comes from Planosporangium spinosum, assembly GCF_049999945.1. NCBI lineage: Bacteria > Bacillati > Actinomycetota > Actinomycetes > Micromonosporales > Micromonosporaceae > Planosporangium > Planosporangium spinosum. The sequence continues at coordinate 408,901 of NZ_JBLYUB010000002.1, forward strand.
GATCGTGACGTTCGGGTGGCTCTCCTTGTACTTGGCGTACAGCTCCTGGTAGCCGAAGTTGCCGAACAGGTTGACCGTCAGCGTGACGGGGCCGTTGCCGCCGGCCTGGCCGTCCGAACCGTTCCCGCAACCGGTGAGCAGTGGGCCCACCAGCACGGCGGCCCCGGCGGCCAGACCTAACCGGGTAACCAGGGCCGTCCGCCGGATTCTCGGCAAGCGCATGAAGACTCCTCGTATCCGTTCACCAATGGGGTGTGCCCGCCGGGCGGGGAGGCGGTACGGCCATGCGCTCGGCAGGAAGGGTGACGCGCGGTTCCGGTGCGTTGGCGCACCAGGCGTACCGGGTGCGCTGGCACACCAGGGTTGCTGGCTGGCCGGGGGCACCGTCCAGCCAGGGGCACCGACCGGCCAGCGAACCGCCATCGCTGCGAGAGGCTTGTGAGAGCGCTCTCTCAGGTGCAGTAGAGCGTGCATCGGCAAACAATCGATGTCAATACCCGATCAGTCGAAAAGCGGATGGCCACTCGCCGCCATTCCCGTCCTGAAGACCAGAATTCCGGCGGGCTGGCAACCGCCGACGAGGTACCGCCGTCCAGCACTTCGCCTTCTGGACGTACCGGCCCGGCTTAGAGAGCGCTTCCAGGCGTGGTCACGCCGGCGGGGAGTGATCGGTACACTGAGGATCTGCTCACCGACTCCACCGGGGCTGCGCGCGCGGCGGCGGTGGCCACGCCGATCGCGCCGGGACCACCATCGCCGGTCCGACACGGCACGATGGAGGGGGTACCAGCGGACACCGGTCCGCACGAACGGGGAGGACAGCATGAGCCTTGGGGCGCCCGGTCGCGAACGGCCGACCCTGGAGAGCGTCGCCAGCCGGGCCGGCGTGTCACGGGCGACGGCGTCCCGGGTCGTCAACGGCTCCCCCACGGTCGCGCCGCACATCCGTGAAGCGGTCCTGCGCGCCGTCTCCGACCTCGGGTACGTGCCGAACCAGGCCGCCCGCAGCCTGGTCACCCAGCGCACCGACTCGATCGCGCTGGTCCTCACCGAGTCCGCCGGCCGGGTGTTCTCCGACGACCCGTTCTTCCCCACCATCGTCCAGGGCGCCAGCCAGGTGCTCGACGAGGCCGGCAAGCAACTGGTGCTGATGATGGTCAACTCCGGCCCCAGTCACGACCGGGTCGAGCAGTACGCGGTCGGCGGCCACGTCGACGGCGTCATGGTCGCCTCCATGCACGGCGCCGATCCCCTGCCGGGCACCCTTACCCGCAAGGGCATCCCCGTGGTCGTCAACGGCCGACCCCTGGGCCCGACCACGGTGCCCTACGTGGATGTCGCGAACGAGGAAGGTGCCCGGCTGGCCGTGCGCCACCTCCTCGACTCCGGCCGGCGCCGCATCGCCACCATCGCCGGCCCGCAGGACATGGTGGGCGGGGTAGACCGGCTGAACGGGTACCGGGCCGAACTGCGCGACTCCGACCGTCGCTCGATCATCGCCATCGGTGACTTCACCCGGCAGTCGGGCATCACGGCGATGCGCCAGCTTCTCGCCGACGACCCGGCCCTCGACGCGGTGTTCGTCGCGTCCGACCTGATGGCCGAGGGCGCCCTGCGGGCACTGCGCCAGGCCGGCCGCCGGGTACCGGACGACGTCGCGGTGATCGGCTTCGACGACAACGAGATCGCCCGGTACACCGAACCGCCGCTGACCACCATCCGCCAGCCCATCATCGACCTCGGGCGAACGATGGCGCGCCAGTTGCTCCGGCTCGCCGCCGGGGAGACGATCGAGCCAGCCACGGTGCTGCCGACCGAACTGGTCGTTCGCGAGTCGACCTGACCGCTCGACGCCCCACGCCGGCCGGGAACGGTTCGCCCGCCACCGGACCGTCGGGGTACCGAACACGTTCCCACCCTCGGTCACGGACGCCGGCCTGCCCGGTGACCGGCCCGGGGCGAGCCCTGGGCCGGCGTTCTCGACGCGCCGCGCGGCCGCTGCCGCCGCCCCCGGGACACGGTGGTGGACCACGAGTCTTCGGAGCACCCGCGGATCCCGACAACGCTGCGGATCCTGACGAGCATGGAGGTCGACCTCACGTGAGCCAGCCCACCGACCGCTTCGCCGCATTCCGGCAACTCCACCACGCCGACCGGCCGCTGCTGCTGCCGAACGCGTGGGACTACGCCTCCGCCGCCGCTCTGGTCCGCGAGGGGCACCCCGCCATCGGGACCACCAGCCTGGGTGTGGCGGCGGCAGCCGGCAAGGCCGACGCGACCGCCGCCACCCGCGATGAGACCCTGGCGCTCGCCCGCCACCTCGGTCGCCTGCCAAGCCTGCTCACGGTGGACGTGGAGGCGGGCTTCAGCGACGACCCGCAGGCCGTGGCGGACCTCGCCGCCGAACTCGTCCGGTGCGGTGCCGTCGGCGTCAACCTCGAGGACGGCCGGCCCGACGGTACCCTCACCGATCCGACCCGGCACGCCGAGAAGATCGCCGCGGTCAAGGCGCGGGTACCGGATCTGTTCGTCAACGCCCGGACCGACACGTTCTGGCTCGCCGGCAGCGCCGACGCGCCGGCGATCAACGAGACGGTCCGCCGGGCGGCGACCTACGTCGAGGCCGGCGCCGACGGCGTCTTCGTTCCCGGAGCGATGGACCTCGGCACGATCAGGTTCCTGGCCGGGGAGATCGGCGCCCCGCTCAACGTGCTCTACGTGCCCGGCCGGCACACCCTGGCCGACCTTGCCGGGGTCGGCGTGGCCCGGGTGAGCACCGGTTCCCTGCTGTTCCGGGCGGCGCTCGGCGCGGCCGTCCGGGCCGCTGCCGCGATCCGTCACGGCGAAGCATGGGACGACCCGCACACGCCCGGCTACGCCGAGGTGCAGGCACTGGTCCAGCCGCAGGCCGAGACCCAGCCGCAGGCGTCGGTCAGGTGAGGGGCACCGGTCAGCCGAGAGGGGGGAACACCGGCGGCCGGCGCTGCACGAACGCGGCCAGGCCCTCTGGTACATCGGGCGCGTACCGGGACCGGCGCTCCCACGGCGCGATCGCGGCCTGCGGATCGCCACCGGCCACCACCGCGTCCACGACGGCCTTGACCGCGCCGAGGGTCTGCGGCGAGCGCCCGGCGATGGTCCGCGCGAACGCCAGCGCCCGGTCCTCCAACTGCCCGTCCGGTACCACCTCGTCGACCAGCCCGAACTCCGCAGCCTGCGCCGCGGTCACCAGGTCGGCCGAGAACAGCAGGTACTTGGCCCGGGCCGGCCCGAGCAGCCGCACCAGCCGGGTGGTCGGAACGGCCGGATAGACCACTCCGAGCTTCGCCGGTGTGATCCCGAGGCGGGCGCCGGAGCCGGCGAGTCGGAGGTCGCAGGCGACCGCAAGCTGGCATCCGCCGCCCACGCACGATCCCGAGATCGCGGCGATCGTCGGCCGGGGGAACGCGGCGAGGGCCTCCTCGGCCGCGACGTTGGTCGCGTGGTACGCGTCCGCCCGGTCCGGGTCGCCGTACACCTCCGACAGCTCGGCGATGTCGGCCCCCGCCGAGAAGGTGTCGCCGACGCCGGAGAGCAGCAGTACCCGTACCCGCGGATCGTCGGCCAGTCCGGCGAGTAGCGCCGGCAGTGCCCGCCACATGGCGAGGGTGAGCGCGTTGCGCTTGGCCGGGCGGTCGATCAGCAGCACGGCCACACCGTCGTCGCCGACGGCCACCCGGAACCCGTCGACGGCCGGCTCGACCGCGCTCCGGCCGTCGCTGAAGGAGGTACTGATCATCGCGACAGCGTACGAAATACCGCGGCGTACGAAATACCGCGGCCCGCCCCGCCGTCGTGGCCGGATCCTGCTCGGGTGACGAACCCGTACCGGCCACTGGCCGATCTTCGATTCACCACGCCTGACCTGGTGCTGCGTCCGATGGTGGAGACCGACATCCTGGTACTGGCCGACCGGCTGCCGCCGGACGTCGCGCTCGACCCGACACTGCCGGCGCGCCGGTCACACCATCGGTACCGTGTAGGCATGAGCCACACCTACCGGGTCACCGAGATCGTCGGTACCGCGCCCGAAGGCGTGGATGCCGCGATCCGCAACGGGCTGGCACGCGCCGCGCAGACGCTGCGGCACCTGGACTGGTTCGAAGTCGTGGGAATCCGTGGCCACCTCGACGACGGTCGGATCGGCCATGTCCAGGTCACCATGAAGGTCGGCTTCCGGCTCGAGGACCCGCACGAGGCGCGGCAGTCGCCGCCTTAGCGGGAGTCGCCGGAACGGCACCGACGGGCCGGCCGCGGGCCGGGTTCGCGGCTGGTATCAGGTTCGGTGGTATCAGGTTCGGCCTCGGGTCAGGGTACGACCGTGGAGAGCTCCTTCGGCATGCTGGCGCGGACGTCCTTCCACTCGCCCTCGGTGCCGTACAGCTTGAGCGCGCGGAGCACCGTCGCGACCAGCTCCTGCGTCCCCCCGCGGACCTCGTACGGGAACTCCCGCCGGACCCGTTCGAGGAACTCGTCCCGGCTGAGCTTGACGGGTACGTCGCTGGGATTCCAGCCCTCGTAGTACAGGCCCCGAACCAACATGGGTAGCTGCGCCGACAGCTGCGCCGACTCCTCGACGGTCAGCCGGTCCCGCAGCGCGTGCATGACCCCACGCAGCGCCGCGTACGACTGGTTACGGCGCTCCTTCGGCCATCCGTACTCCTGCTCGATTTCCTTGAGGAGCCGGTTGGTCTTGTCGACCGTGGTGTCGAACGCGTGGTACCCGGTAGTGCCGGCCATCTCGCTCGTCCCTTCTGTGTTGCCTTCCGTGCTGGTGTTACCGACGGTGGCGACCTACCGGGGGGCGTCCGGCATCCCGCGCAGATGGGCCGCCGCCACCTCGATGTCGGTGTACTTGTACTGACCGGCCCGGGACTCCGCGGCGAACACCCCGCACCGGTGGACTCGCTCGAAGTCGCCGTACGGGAACGTGTACCGGTCCTTGCTGTCCTCGGGCTCCTCGTCGTCCGCCCCGGGAAACCACCTCCGGTACTCGCCGAATCCGTGCCGCTCGATGAACTCGTTCTCCTGCCGGGCTGACGGGCGGTGTCCGCCCCAGGCATCCCGATCGTCGGGGTGACGTACCGGCTGACGTGTCCGCCCCGGTTGCCCGAAAGCGCGCGTCCGCTGCCAGAGTGCGCACGGCGGCGCACTACCCGCGGCCAGGTGTTTCATGCGCGACACGAACCACGGTCACGATCAGGGCAGCCACGATCGGGGGGGGGCGCGGCGCAGGGTCAGCCACCGCGGCTCGGGCAGCAGGGGCGATCAGAGGAGCCGCGGTCAGAGGAGCCGGTGGAGACCCCGCCCCGCAAGACCCTCGGCGGCACAGTGAGATCCAGCGGCTGGCCTGCCGTACCTCGACGGCTTGGCCGGTCAAGACGATCAAGGTACGAGGGCCTGTCGACCGTGTGCCGTCGACGGTGATGTGACCATGGCTGACCGTCTGGCGGCCCGGTGGACGGTACGGGCGAACCCGCAACTGGCGCTCGCGGACGTCGTACTGGTGGCGCAGCCGCTGCTTCGCCACCAGCCGCAAGCGGCGGGCGGGGGTTGCGTCGTGCCGCCCGTGCGCTCCGGGCGGGTACGGGCGGCGTTCGACGGATCGGATCGACCTGGGGCGAACAGAATGCCGAATGCCCGATATACACACTTTTGGTCGACTTGCCATCGCTGTCGGCCGCCCGTCCCACCCGCGGTTTCACCCGCACCGACGCAGGTTACGAGCACCCCGATCGGGGCAGTCAACCGCGCATGACCGCCACCGAGATCCGGAACCAACCCTGGCTGCACGAGTACGGCCGGGAGATCCAAGCGTTCGGTACCGTGCGGCAGTTCCCGGTCGCGTTGCCCAACGAGACCCGCAAGTACTCCTGCGAGTGGCTGAACCGGATCTTGGCCGACACCCAGATGCTCTATGCGCTGTACAAGAAACATCACTGGCTGGTTCGGGGTGTCACGTTCTACCAGCTGCACCTGCTGCTGGACAAGCACGCCAGCGACCAGTTGGCGCTCGTCGACGCCCTGGCGGAACGGGTACAGACGCTGGGCGGTATCGCCATCGGCGACCCGCGCCTGGCGGCCGAGGTCACCGGTGTGCCGCGGGCACCGGACGGCGCCGAGGAGGTACCGGCGATGCTGTCGCGCCTGCTGGAAGCGCACGAGATCATCCTGAAGGAGTCGCACGACGCCGCCGCCCGGGTCGCCGAACTCGGCGACGACGGAACCAACGACCTACTGGTATCGGGCGTCATCCGGACCGGCGAGCTACAGGCGTGGTTCCTCGCCGAACACCTGGTCGACACACCCCTGGTCCACGCCGACGCCCCATAGCCGAGAGGATCTCAGCCGAGGGGATCGCAACACAGTGGACTACGGCGACTTCCTCTCCCTGGTCGAATCCCTGGTCGAACAGGCCATCAACGCCGACCGGGAGACCGCCGAGTTCTTCAACGCCACCAACCAACTGCCGAACGAGTACGGGGATCCGGTGGCCCGCCGCGCCTGAGCACCGTCGCCCCGCCTGAACACCGCCGCTCCACCGGACCGGCACCGCTCCGCCCGGACCATGGCCGTCGCAGCGGCGGCCCGCCGGATCCGTATCCATGGAAACCGTACGGCACCCGGACGTTCAGCAATTTCACAGCTACGCCCACAGCCAGCTCTCAGCCAGCCACCCCATCATGATGTTCATGGCTGGACGGCGGCTCGCATCGGTGGGTGTCCTCGCCGCGGCGATGACCGCGGCCGCGGCCCTCTGGGTCACGCAGCATGCGCCGCTGCCCTCCTCGCTTCGCGGGATCCGCCAGGCACACGCCGTCATCACGACGACGGTCGCCGCGCACATGCGCGCCCCCATGGCGGCCCCGACGCCACAGCCCACCAGGCAGGTGCCGCTCGGGCTGCCGGTGACCGCCCTCATTCTCCTCGGACTGGTACCGGTCGGTACGGCCCTGCGGCGGCGCGCCGCGGCCGCACCCGTGACAGCGCGGCCGCCACGCCGTGGGCGGGCACCGCCCTCGCCCACGTCGGAGCAGCGCACCGCGCGTATCCGCGTCCGGTAGACCAGCACGCCCGCCCTGATGGCGGGCAGTTCCCACATACTTTCCGTCCATCATGGAGGCGGTCATGTCCAGCATCACCATGCCCAAACCCCGTCGGTACGCCGACGTCGTCGACCACCTGCCCCGGCTGCGCGAGATGCTCGAGGAGCACCGGCGGTTCCGGCTCGACCAGCTCAACCAGCTCACCTCGCAGTACGAGGCGACGCCCGGCCAGCACATCGACACCCTCGACGCAAGCGCCGACAACGCCCGGGTCGAGGTGACCGCGGCCGTCGAAGCGGCTGCCCGGCAGGCCCTCGACGACATTGACGCCGCGCTGGCGAGGATCGCCACCGGACAGTACGGCGACTGCACCGAATGCCACGCGCCGATCCCGGTCGACCGGCTGCTTGCCATCCCGCAGGCACCGCTGTGCATGGACTGCCAGCGGCGAGCCGAGCACCGCCGGTAGGAGCGGCAGGGCCGGTAGGAGCGGCAGGGCCGGTAGGAGCGGCAGGGCCGGCACTGATGAGCCGGCCACGCCGCGCCGACCACGAACGGCCGCCAGGGCATCAGCGCCCGGGCGGCCGTTGGTGCGTTCCGCCCGGCCGCGTACGGTCAGATCGGGATCATCGACCAGGCCGGGTCACGGCCGAACGCGGCGAGCAACGCATCCTGCTCCCCGACCGGCTCCGGCAGGTCGACCGGTGGGCCGACCACGCCGGCACCCCGGTACGTCTCCGCCCGCTCGGTGAACCACTCGGCGCAGATCCGGACCAGCGCCGGGTCGAGCCGGCGGTCCATGCCGGTCGCGGCGGCGATGTCCCAGGAGTGGATGAGGTGGTCGGCGAGCAACTGCCGGACGTACTCCTCCGCCGGCGTCTCCCCGAACGAGAGGTGGACGGTGCGGTCCAGCGCACCGGGCGCGGTGACCGCCGCCTGCGCCTGCTTGGCAGCCTCGGTCAGGGTACCCAGCGGATCCGCACCGAGCAGGTCACCATCGAAACGGTCACCGACCTGGGCGATCGTGGCACCGGCCAACAGTTCGACGGTCCAGCGGTCCTCGCTGACCAGGTGGTTGACGATGGCGCGGACGTCCCACCCTGGACATGGGGTGGGGTCCGGCCACTGCTCCGGGCGCACCTGGTGCACCCGGTCGATGAACTCCGTGAGGCTGTGTCGGTACACATCGACAAGGTCCATGCCGAACCCCCTGGGAGAGACGGTGGATCACCTGGACACCGGACCAGATGAACCACCCGGCCGGCTGGATCGCCCAGTCAGGCTGGGTCACCCGATCAGGCTGTGCCACCCGATCAGGCTGGGTCACCCGATCAGACCCCGACAGGCGCAGCCGACGCCGTACCGGGTCTCGACAAGGAGCCACGACGGGCGGCCGGCTCATCGCCGAGACGGAGAGGCGCGGTCTCGCGGGCACGCGGCCCGCAGCGGTGCGTATGTCGGAGGCGCGAACGTCATAGGTGTGAACGTCACAGGTACACGCGTCACAGGTGCAAACGTGGAGGCGGATGTCACCCGGCCAGCATCTGGAACGCCGGCCACAAGACGTACCCGACTCTACGCGCATCGACCGGTCACGTCCCATTCTCGGCCCACGGATCGATTGCGCAGATGTGCAGCCGGCGATCTGCTCCCCTCTCCGCCGCCGTCGGCAGAGCGTGCGGCCGTCTCCGACGTGGACGCCCGCACCGAGCCGGGCGGTGCGGTGCCGGCCGCCGCGGTCACAGGCATGGACATGGCGCGCGGTGCCGGACGACGATGCGCCGTATGGAAAATCTTGAATTTGAAAGTAACCGACGGGCCACGCCCTCACGACGGGCGTTCCTGGCGGCGTCCGCCGGGACCGCGGCGGTGGCCGCGCCACTGGTCGGCGGGTCGGCCGCGGTGGCGGCGCCGCTGCTCGGTGAACCTGCGCCGACCGGTGGCCCGGCGCTCACCGGCGCCTCCGCGCCGGCCCCGGCCGTCACCGGTCCCGGGCGACCGGTCACCCCGCAACCGCCGGACCGGCAGCTACGGGCGCTGCTCGGGGAACTCGACCAGCGCCGCATCGAGGCCACCGTACGCCGGCTCGTCGCGTTCGGTACCCGTCACACCCTGTCCTCCCAGGACGACCCGGCACGCGGCATCGGCGCCGCCCGGGACTGGATCCACGCCCAGATGCGCGAGTACGCGGCGGCGTCCGGCGGCCGGATGACGGTCGAACTCCAGTCGTTCGTCCAGGAGGTCTCGCCCCGGATCCCCGCACCCACCCGTATCACCAACGTCATCGCGACGCTACGCGGCGACACCGCGCCCAACCGGGTGTACGTGGTGTCCGGCCACTACGACTCGCGCGTCACCGACGTCATGAACGCCACCAGCGACGCGCCGGGCGCCGACGACGACGCGTCCGGGGTGGCCGTCGTGATGGAGCTGGCGCGGGTGATGGCGACCCGCCGGACCGAGGCGACGATCATGTTCGTCGCGGTGGCCGGCGAGGAGCAGGGGCTGTACGGGTCGGCCTACCTGGCCAAGCAGCTCAAGGAGGCCGGCGTCGAGGTACGCGGGATGTTCAGCAACGACATTGTCGGCACCGGCGACGCGCACGACGGCACCCCTCCCGACCCGCGTACCGTCCGGCTGTTCGTCGAGGGCGTGCCGACGTCGGAGACCGCCGCCCAGACGGCGATCCGCCAGGCCGTCGGCGGCGAGAACGACGGCCCCTCCCGACAGCTCGGCCGGTTCGTCCGGGACGTGGCCAGCAACGAGCAGACCGGCATGACGGTACGCGTGATCTGGCGGCGCGACCGGTACCTGCGCGGCAGCGACCACCTCTCGTTCCTGCAGCAGGGCTACCCGGCGGCCCGCTTCACCGAGCCGCGGGAGAACTTCGCGCACGAGCACCAGGACACGCGGGTGGAGAACGGCGTGGTCTACGGCGACCTACCGGAGTTCTGCGACTTCGGGTACATCACCCGGGTGGCGAAGGTGAACGCCGCCGCGCTGTGGTCGCTGGCGCAGGCGCCCGGCACCCCGCAAAGCGTGCAGATCGACACCTCCGGACTGACCAACGACACCACGCTGCGGTGGCAACGCGGTACCGAACCCGATCTGGCCGGGTACGAGGTGCTCTGGCGCGAGACGACGGCACCGGAGTGGACGCATGTCATAGCGGTCGGCGACGTCACCACCGCCACGATCGACCTGTCTAAGGACAACGTGCTGTTCGGCGTGCGGGCCGTCGACCGCGACGGGCACCGCAGCCCGGTCGCCGCTCCGACACCGGCAAGCTGAGGTCGGCCGGCCGGCTGCCCGGCCGGCCAGTTGCCCAGTCACCCAGCCGCCCAGTCACCCAGCTCAGGCGGCGCGACAACCGCGAGCGGCCGCCGGTACGTGGAACTGACGCACCTCCGGCGCCGCCGCTGCGCCGCCGCGCCACTACCCGCCGCGCCGTTACCGCGCGCCCTCCCGTGATCGTGAAGAGTTGCGTGGCCATGGCCACGAAGCCTTCATGATCATGGGAGGGGCACGGGTGGTGGGAGTGGGCCGTCGGAAGTGAACGGGCTGATACTCCGCGATCATTCACCAGTACCCGATTCGATCACTCTGCGTATAGAACTTTCACCATGTGCATGCCGGAGAATGAAGAAAATCACCAATTCGAGCGAAAACTTTGTCGGCCCGCTCAGCCCGTGATTACCGTCGGCTATGTCCGCGACCGCGGGCCCCACGGTCGGTAACGCCGAGTCCTGCCACCGGCCGCCGGGAACCCGTCAACCAGGCAGGAGCGGGGGAACCACACGTTTCCCGGTACGCACCACGCTCGTTGCGTACCTCGGGGTGAAGCCGCAGCGCGGCCGGGCTCCTCGGCCCGAACCCGACAGCTCACCTCGTAGGCGTGGAGGTTTTTACATGGCACACAACCGGTACCAGGCACGCCACTACCGTCGGTCGGCCACGCGTCGGCTCTCCGGGCGCCTCGCGCTCGGCGCCGTCACCGCGGGCGCCGCCGGTGCGGCATCCCTGCTGGGTCCGGCTCAGGCCGCCAGCGCCGCCTCGAGCGTCAACTGGGACGCGGTCGCCCAGTGCGAGTCGGGCGGCAACTGGAGCATCAACACCGGCAACGGGTTCTACGGTGGTCTGCAGTTCACGCAGAGCACGTGGGCCGGCTACGGCGGCAAGCAGTACGCCGCCCGCGCCGACCAGGCTACCCGTGAGCAGCAGATCGCCGTCGCGGAGAAGGTCCGGGCAGGTCAGGGCATGGGCGCCTGGCCGGTCTGCGGCTCCCGTGGGGGCTCGACGCAGAGCTACACGCCGAAGAAGGCCACCACGAAGAGCCAGTCCGGCGGGAAGTCCGAGTCGAGCGGGGAGTCGCAGCAGCAGGCGCCGGCCCAGGCCGCTCAGCCGGCAACGCCGGTGCAGGCCACCGGCCGTACCTACCAGGTGCAGCCCGGTGACACGCTGTCGACCATCGCCGAGCGCCAGGGCGTCAACGGCGGCTGGGAAGCGCTGTACGCGCTCAACCGCCAGGTGGTGGGCGGCAACCCGAACCTGATCCTGCCGGGTCAGCAGCTCCAGCTCTGACACCCGCCGGGGCCGGCGGCTCGCGCGCTGACGGTGAGCCTCAACGACGAGGCTCGACGACATAACGGAAACCGGGGCGTCCACTCCCGCCGGGGAGTGGACGCCCCGGCGTCATCCGGTCGGTACCGGTACGTGCGCGGGCAGCAGTCCCTCGGCCCGCAGGTCGGCCCAGAGCGCCGGCGGGATCGGGTACGCGAACAGGTCGGCGTTCTCGTCGACCTCCTCCGGCGACCGCGCCCCGATGACGACGCTGGTGACGGCGGGGTGCCCGAGCGGGAACTGGATCGCCGCGGCCGGCAACGGCACCCCGTACCGGTCGCAGACGCGCCTGATGGCGAGCGCCTTCGCCAGGACCGGGGCGGGCGGCGGCGCGTAGTCGAAGTGCGAGGTGGGCGACGGGTCGACCAGCAGGCCCGAGTTGTAGACCCCACCGGCGAGGACCGCGATCCCCCGCTGCGCGCACAGCGGCAGCAGTCCGTCCAGGCCGGACTGGTCGAGCAGGGTGTACCGGCCGGCCAGCAGGAAGCAGTCGAACCCGGGGCGGGCCGCCTCCCGGGCGAACCGGGTCAGCATCGCCGCCTGGTTCATGCCGGCGCCGACCGCGCCGATGACCCCGCACGCGCGCAGGTCGGCCAGGGCGCGGTACGCCTCGCCGAGCGCGGCGTCGAAGTGGTCGTCGGGGTCGTGCAGGTGCAGCACGTCGACCCGGTCCAGCCCCAGCCGCTCCAGGCTGGACTCCAGGGACGCCCGGACCGCCTCGTAGGTGAAGTCGAAGCGCGGCGTCACGCCGGTCGCCGCGGCCTCCGGCCAGACGTCCTCGATGTCCGTACCGCCCGGTTCCAGCAGCCGGCCCACCTTGGTGGACACGACGTAGCTGTCCCGCGGGCGCGGGGCGAGGGCGCGGCCGGCGCGGCGCTCGGACAGCCCGTACCCGTACAGCGGAGCGGTGTCGAACAGCCGCAGGCCACGGTCCCACGCCCGGTCGACGGTGGCGACGGCCTGCTCGTCGCCGACCGGCCGGTAGAGGCCACCGATCGGGGCGAGGCCGAGCCCGAGGCGGGTCACCGTGAGATCGGTACGGCCGAGCCGGACCGGGGCGGCTGCGTCCATCGGGAACTCCTCGCCGAATCCTATAGGATCTTGGCCCCTCATCCTTCTGATCGACGCCCGCCACTGTCAAGTACGGCGGTCCGCCGCGGGAGGTTCGACCCGACAGCTATCCGAGGTACAGCTATCCGAGGTACGGAGTGGCGCGCCGACGGTGTAGTGCGACCTGGCTCGCAACCCCTGCCGACACGGCTGGCGGCCCTTGAGCCGCCGGCCGCCATGCTGTTGGGTGCCGGTATGACGAGCACGACCGGGCGCCGGTGGACGTGGACCGGCAGCGCGTCGCACCGGGTGTACAGCGTTGTGGTGTTCATCGTGCTCGCGTCGCTGGACAACGTCGCGATCGGCCTGGTACCGCCGCTGGTGAGCCCGATCAGCCGGGACCTGGCCGTACCGGAGAGCGCCATCGGCGCCGTCACCGCCGCCAGCTTCCTGGTCAGCGCGGTGGCCGGGGTCGGCTGGGCGTACCGGGGCGACCGCACCGACCGCAAGCGGCTGCTGATGGTCGGCACCCTCCTGTGGGCCGCCGGGCTGGTCGGCACCGCCCTGTCGGCGAACTGGCCGGCCTTCCTCGCCGCCCAACTGCTGGCGAGCGTCGGGCTCGGCGCGGTCGGCTCGGTCGGGTACTCGGTGGTCACCGACCTGATCTCGCCGCGCCGGCGCGGCCTGGTGATGAGCCTGTGGGGGCTGTCGCAGGGCGCCGGCACCCTGGCCGGCACCCTGCTGGGCGGCGCGCTCGGCGGGCGCGACTGGCACCGGCCGTTCTGGCTGCTCGCGGGCGTCGGGGTCGGCGCGACCTGCGCCTACCTGTTCACGTACGACGTCCGGCGGGGACAGAGCGAGCCGGAGCTGGCTCAGGCGTTCTCCTCGGGTGCCGGGTACGGGTACCGGATCGGCCGCGCCGACCTGCCGGCGATCGCGGCCCGGCGGACCAACGTCTGGCTGGTCCTGCAGGGGCTGACCGCGCAGGTCACCTTCGGCTCGCTGGTGTGGCTGCCGCGGCTGTTGCAGGCCAAGGCCGAAGCGCTGGGGTACCCGCAGGACACGGCGATCCTCATCGGCAGCCTGTTCGCCGTGCTGTTCCAGCTCGGCGGGGTACTGTCGATCATCGGTGGCCTCGTCGGCGACCGGCTGCAACGGCGCACGCCGCGCGGCCGGGCGCTGGTCGCCGCCGTCGGCGTGATCGGCGGGGTGCCGCTGTACCTCGCGCTGTTCTACGCGCAGCTGCGGATCGACGCGCCGACCGACGCGAGCGGTGGCGCGGTCGCCCGCGCGGTCCTCAGCAGCGTCGTCACCGAGCCGACGATGGCGCTGACGTTCCTGGCCGCGCTCACCGCGCTCGCGCTGACCTCGGCGAACTCGCCGAACTGGTTCGCGCTGATCGCCGACGTCAACCCGCCCGAGCACCGGGCCACCGTGTACAGCGCGGGCAACCTGGTCAACGGCGTCGGCCGGGCGGTCGGCAACGGTGTCGTCGGCGTGGTGTTCCGGGCGCTGTCGACGGCGCTGCCCCCGCCGGGCAACTACGCCGCCGGGCTGGCCCTCTTCCAGGTGTTCTTCGTGCCGACCGCACTGATGTACTACCTCGCCGCCGGTACCTCGCCGGCCGACATCAGCGCGGTCCGCCGGCTGCTGCGGGAGCGCGGCGCGGCGGGCGGCTCCGGCGCGGCGGACGATGGCGCGGCAGACGATTCCGGCCCGGCGACGGCGGATCCCGCCGGAGCTAGCCCGGCGACGCCGCCGGGGACGCCATGACCTCGACCCGGTTGCGGCCGTTCTGCTTGGCGGCGTACAGCGCGCCGTCGGCGTGGGCCAGCAGGTCGCTGAGGTCCTCCTCGCCACTGCCGGCATGGGCCACCCCGACGCTGATCGTGACGCTGAGCGGCCCGGCCTCGGTCGGCACCGGCTCGGCGCAGATGGCCGTCCGCAGCCGCTCCGCCAGCCGGATCGAGCCCGCCCCCGTCTCCGGGGTGACCAGGACGAACTCCTCACCGCCGTAGCGACCCACCACGTCGCCGTCGCGGGTGCTCGCGCGCAGCCGGGCGGCCACCTCGCGGATCACCTCGTCGCCGACCGGGTGGCCGTAGGTGTCGTTGATCTGCTTGAAGTGGTCGACGTCCAGCATGATCACCGCTGCCGGACGGTGGTGGCGCTGCGCGATCCCCAGCACCCGGCGCGCCTCGGCGAAGAAGTGGTTGCGGTTGTACAGCCCGGTCATCCCGTCGATCGTGGCCATCCGCCGGACCTGGCTGAACAGGCGCGCGTTCTCGTACGCGATCATGCCCTGCTCCACCAGCGCGGCCACCAGTTGCACCTGGGCGTCCCCCGGCGGTTCCGGACTGCGCGAGGCGACGAGCACCGTGCCCAGCGGCTCGTCGCGCTCCGGCGCCGGGACCGCCAGCCACGACCGGGGCCGGCCGAGCAGCACGCCCAGCGGGCCGTTCCACCCCGCGGACCGGGTACCGACGTGCGGTCCGGTGAGGTCGCGCAGGGTCGCGAGTTCATCGTCGTCGATCCCGTCGAAGGAGCCGCCGACCGCCTCGGGCAGCCGCGCCGAGCCCCGGCCGGCGGTCAGCACGTACCGGTCGCCTTCGGGTGCGAGCAGCACCGCGGTGTCGCCCGGCAGGTGCCGGAGCACCGCGTCCAGCAGCCGCCGCATCACCTCGTCCGGGTCCAGGGTCGCGCTGAGCTCGCTCATCGCCGCGCGCAGCGTCTCGGCCACGTCCCGCTGGCGCCGGGCCGTCTGGGCGACGACCTCGAGCTGCGCGGCCCGGGCCGTCTCCAGCGACACCGCCACGTGGTGGGTGATGGCGGTCAGGATGTCGACGTCCTCGGCGGTGAAGATGCCCTTGGCGACCCGGCTGTCGAGGTACACCACGCCGACGGTGCGGCCGTCGAACTGCAACGGGGCGATCATGATGCTGCGCAGGCCATGGACGAGCGCGCTGCGCGACCCGAGGGCCACCCCCTCCTCGCTGCCGGTCACCACGAGCGCCTCACCGGTGTCGCGGACCCGCTCGACCAGCGTGGAGCTGTGCCCGGTCAACTCGTCGATGTCGCGGCCGTCGACGTCGCGGCCCAGGTGCGGCACCAGCCGGTCACGTTCGGGATCGACCAGGAACAGGTACGCGCGCTCGGCGCCGAGGATCTTCACCGTCTCGTCGAGCGCCACCCGGGCCAGTTCGCGCGGGTCGAGTACGGTCGCCGCGGCGAAGCTGACCTGCTGCAACGCGGCCAGGCGACGCCGGTGCAGCGCACCGCCGGCCCCAGCAGCGCCCCCGGTACCCGCGCCGCTGGTCATCGCGGGCGCGATGCTGGGCAGCGAGGACGGCGCGTCGGACAGGCCGAACTCGTCGCGCACCCAGCGGGCCCGGTACAGCCACTGTTGCCGGGTGGCGATCAGCAGGGCGGAGCGGGCGTGGTGCTCGGCCAGGGCCGCCTCGCCGAGCTGCCGGTAGGCCCGCGCACGGACCCGGGCCATCTGGTACGTGATCATGGGCGCGTTCAGCCGCAGCATCCGCGCCTCGGCGCGCAGCAGGTCGCGCAGCGCGCGCTCAGGCCGGCCCCGCAGCACGGCGAGGTCGGCACGGGCGACGCGCACGTACGCTCGCAGGGTCTGGTTGTCGGCCCCGCTGGCCAGCTCCGCGACGGCGTGTTCGGCGGCGACGAGCCGGCGAGCCCGCTCGGCCGGGTCGGTCGCCGCCCGGCACCGCTCCAACCGGCCGGTCGCCAAGGCGAGGTAGACCACCCGCTGCTCGGAGAGCATGTCACGGGGGCGCAGACCGAGCCGCGCGAACCGGCGCGCCGCCTCCTCGAACGGCTCGTTGAGCTCGCCCCGCTCGACCGCGGTGAACACCTCGACGGTCCGGAGGTTGATCTGCTGGGCCAGGTTGTGCGGGTTGTTCATAAGGAACCTGCTCAGCGTCTCCGCCCCGGCCGCCGCCTCGTCCGGCCGGCCGAACTGCGCCGGTACGATGGCGGCCACCATGCCGAACGCCGCGCCCTCGGCCTCCCCGCCGGACGCCAGCCGGACCCGTCCCCGCTCGTACCAGACCCGCGCCTCGCGGGTACGCCCCTGCATGACCAGCCGGACACAGATGGCGGCGATGCCCGTCAGGTAGTCGCCGAGGTCGAGCCAGCGTTCGTGCTCGACGAGGATCCGCTGCCACAGCAGCTCGCCCCCCTCGGCCTGGCCCATGACCGCGCCCGCGCCGCGTCGCCACTCCACGTACCCGACCAGGGCCGGGTCGCCGATCCGGGCGGCGACGGCGGCCGACCGGTCGAACAGCCGCTCAGCCAGGCGGTGCCGACCGGCGATGTTGGCGACCAGCCCGAACCCGGCCATGTGCCGGGTGTACTCGGTGCCGGGGCCGAGCCGGTTGATGGCGTACAGCGAGCGGAACGACACCATCGCGCGCCGGCGCAGATGCATGCTCAGCGTCGAGGCGTACGCGCCCATGTCGTAGAAGCCCGCCTCCAGCCGGTAGCGTTCGCGCTGCTCACCGGAGGCGGTACCGAACCCGATCCTGGTCAGGCCGATCGCGAGTCCGGCCAGGAACGACATCAGCGTGGTCACGAACCGGGCGAACCCGCTCCGCGGCAGCGGCCGGCCCAGCTCGGCCAGGCCCCGGCAGACCGTTTCCCAGGCCCGGCCGGGGTCCCAGGCACCGGCGTGCACCCAGGCGATCTGGGCGATGATGTCGGCGCGGCGCAGCCGGTCGGGCTCGGCGTGCAGCGCCCGCTCCAGGTGGACGAGCGCCTCGACGAACCGGCCGGTACGGGCGCAGCCCACGCCCAACGCCCGGTGGAACGCGGAGTCGGTGGCGATACCCGCGCCGGCGGCCACGACCGCGGCCACGTCCAGGAAGTCCAGGGCCTCGGCCGGCGCGTGGTCGGCCAGCGCGAGGTGGCCCGCCGCCACGCTCGCCCGGAAGACACGCTCGGGTGCCCGGTCGGGCTCCCCCCGCGCGTAGTGGCGGGCCATCGCGTAGACCCGTTCCGGGTCGTCGGAGCCCTCCGCGTCCAGTGCCTCGGCGATGCGCTGGTGCAACCCGCGCCGCTCGGCGGCGCTGAGGTCGGCCAGCAGCGCCTCCCGGATGCGGTCGTGCAGGAACGCATACCCACCGTCGATCGCGGTGAGCAGCCGGCGGGCCTCCGCCTCGACCAGCGCGTCGAGGGCCCGGTCGGCGTCGACGTCGCAGACCCGGGCGACCAGGTCGGTCCGGAACCGCATACCCGCGGCGGCACCCGTGACGAGCAGCCGGCGACTCTCCTGGCCCAACCCGTCGATGCGCGACAGGACCAGGTCGAGCGCGTCGTCGGAGATCGCGAGCCGGTCCAGCCCGGCGAGGTCGAGCCGCCAGCCGTCCCAGGTCGGGATCATCAGGCCGGCGTCGATGACGGCGCGCACGTACTCCACGACGGTGAACGGGTTGTCCCCGACCCGCGCCAGGAGCTGCTCGACGGCCTCGTCGGTGACCCGCATCGCACCCAGGTGGACACGGACCAGCTCGGCGATCGCCCGGTCGTCGAGCGGTTGCAGCGGCAGGTGGGTGTCGAGCGCGCCGGCCATGTCGCCGCGGAACGACTCGACCCCCGGGGCGCTGGCGGCGTCGTCGCGGGCGCTCGCGAGCACCAGCAACGGTGCGTCCGGCAGCCGCGCCGCCACCTGCTGCAGCACCCGGCGGGTCGCACCGTCGAGCCACTGAACGTCGTCGATCTGCAGGACCGCGCCGCCGGCCGTCTCGGCCAGGTCGACCAGGAACGCCGCCACCGTGTTGGTGAACTGCTCGTGCCGGTCGTTGCCGTCCAGGTCCGGCACCGGCACGAGCGCGCCGAGCATCGGCGACAGCGCCTTGAGCAGCGCGCCCGCCGGGCCGATCGCCGTGCGCAGCCGGTCCAGGGCCGCGTCGCGCTCGGCCGGCGGCAACCGGTCGATGCCGTGCAGGTGCTGCTCCACAGCGGCGCGCAGCGGCGCCAAGGGTACCGGGTCGTCGGGTACGCACTTGCCCTGCAGTACCAGCCGGCCCTCGGCGCGTACGGTCTTGGCCAACTCCTGGGCCAGCCGGCTCTTGCCGCCGCCCGGGGGCCCTTCGATCAGGGCCGCGCCGCCGTGCCGGGCCCGCGCCCGGCGCCAGCGGCCGATCAGCTCACCCATCTCGCGGTCGCGCCCGATCAGCGAGTCCTGGCCCCGTACCACCAGGCGGCGGCCGGGCCCGGTGCCGACGGTGAAGTCCGCGCCCGGGTCGTCGCGTAGCCGCTCCAGGTCGACCAGCAGGCTCTCCCCGGTGGTGTACCGGTCGTCGGGGTCCTTGGCGAGCAGCTTCGCGACGATCGCGGCGAACGTCGCCGACACCTCCGGCCGGACGGCCCGCAGGTCCGGGACCGGTGCGGTGGCGTGCAGCCGGATCAGTTCACCGGCGTCCTCGGCCGAGAACGGCGGCGCGCCGGTGAGGCACTCGTACAGCACGACGCCGAGCGCGTACAGGTCGGACCGGGCGTCGACCGGGCGCTTGAGCATGCCGGCCTGTTCCGGCGCGCTGTAGGTGAGCGTGCCGGCGACCGCGCCGTCCTGCGCGCCATTCCGGGTGGCCAGTCCGAAGTCGATCAATCGGGCCGTGCCGTCCGGAGTGATCATGATGTTGTCCGGCTTGACGTCGCGGTGCACCAGGCCGGCGCGGTGGACCGCGGCGAGCGGCCCGACGACGTCGATGGCCAGGCGTAGGGCGCGCGCCTCGTCGAACCGGCCGCCGCGCAGCGCCCGGGACAGCGAGGCGCCCTCGATCAACTCCAGGATCAGGTACGGGCCGGTGTCGGCCAGGCCGACCTCGAAGGTGTCGGGCAGCAGCGGGTGGTCCACGCAGCTCAGTAGCGCGGCTTCGCGTCGCGCCGCGGCCAGCGCCCGCTCGGTGTCGATGTCGGACGAGGTGAGCAGCTTGAGGGCGTACTCGACGCCGCGGCGGCGCACCCGGTAGACGACCGTCTCGGCACCCCGGCCGAGTTCCTCGAGCACGTCCACTTCGGGGAAGGTCCCGGGCCCCACCCCGACGTTTCTGCTCACGTGCCGTCCGTTCCGTCCTGACCTATGCCGTTGTTCCCGTTTGCCACGGCGGCGCGCCTACCCACCGACCCCTCAGCCGCGGTCTTCGCCGGGATTCTCATCGGCGGGCGGTCCGGCGACCGAAGGAAAGTGATCGTATCTGTCAGCGAGCAGATGATTCCGCTGTGTAGTAACCACGCCGCGCCGGACCGGACGCGGAGCCGGGCCGCCCTCCCCCGTCCGGCCGACACGCCGGGCCAGGGCGCGCGCCCGGCACCGGGGCCACTGACGGCACGGACCTGCCGCCGGGGCCACTGACGGCACGCACGGACCTGCCCCCGGGGCCACTGACCGCGCGGGCGCGGCGGGTGCCCCGGCGAAGGCGCGTGTCGACGTAGGCTGACGACCATCGACACTTCCCGTGGCACCGGCTCGTACCTCGGCATCGACCTGGGCACCAGCGGCCTCAAGGTCGCCCTGGTCGGCGCCGACGGCCGCCCGCTGGCCACCGCCGAGACCGGGTACCCGATCGACAGTCCGCAGCCCGGCTGGGCGCAGACCGACCCCCGGGTCTGGGACGCGGCGCTCGATTCGGCCCTGGACCAGATCGGGCCGGCGCTCGCCGCCGGGGCGCCCCGCGCGGTCGGCGTGTCCGGCCAGATGCACGGTGCGGTGCTCTGCGACGCCGGCGGTGCGGCGGTCCGGCCCGCCGTCCTGTGGCCCGACCGCCGCGCCACCCCGCTGCTCGGGCGCTGGCGGGAACTGCCCGAGGCGGTACGCGAACGGCTGGCCAACCCGCTCGTCGCCGGCATGACCGGCCCGGTCATGGCGTGGCTGGCCGAGCACGAGCCGACCACCGTGGCCCGCGCGGAGGTCCTGTTGTTCCCGAAGGACTATCTGCGGCTGCGGCTGGGCGGGCCGGCCGTGACCGAGCGCAGCGACGCCTCGGCCACCCTGCTGTGGGACCTGCCGGCCGACACCTGGTCGGCCCCGGCCCTGCGGGCGGCCTCCGTACCGGACCGGCTCGTACCGCCGGTCGTGGACAGTGACCGGGTGGTCGCCCGGACCGACCGGCTCGCCGTCCACGGTGGACCGGCCGGCGTGCCGGTCGTGGCGGGCTGTGCGGACACGCCTGCCGCCCTGCTGGCCACCGGCCCGCTGACCGGCGGCGCCATCCAGGTCAACCTCGGTACCGGCGCACAGGTGCTGCGGCCGGTCGACCGGCCCCCGGTCGGCGCGGACCCGCCGGTACACGGCTACGCCGACACCGGCTCCGGCTGGTACGCCATGGCGGCGGTGCAGAACGCCGGCCTGGCGCTGGACTGGGTACGCCGGCTGTTCGACCTCGCCTGGCCGGACCTGTTCGCCCTGGCGGAAGGGGTACCGCCCGGCGCCGGCGGGGTGTCGTTCCTACCGTTCCTGACCGGCGAGCGGGGCGGCGTGGCACCCGCCGGCAGCCGCGCCGGCTGGCTGGGCATGACGGCCGCCACCGCACGGGCGGAGCTGGTCCGCGCCGCCGTCGAGGCCATGGTCTTCGCCGTGCGCCGGGCGGTCGACCTGCTCGACGCGGCCGGCCACCCGGTCCGGCTCACCGGCGGCGGGGGCCGTTCCGACCTGGTCGCCCGGCTGCTCGCCGACGCCTTGGAGGTACCGGTACGCCGGGTCACCGTGCCAGGCGCCTCCGCCACCGGCGCGGCGATCCTGGCCGCCCGGGGGGTCGGCATCGCCCTGCCACCGGCGGCCGACTACGGGCCGGTGCTGTCCCCCCGGTCGGCACCGGCCCTGCTCGGGGCGTACCGGCGCTGGCGGGACCGGCTCGCGGTCGCGGCGGCCGACGGCGACTGACCCCGCCTGGCCGGCGCCCGCCCCACCGGCGCCTACCGCAATCCGCGCGCCACCACCGTCCACGCGCCCACCGCCGTCCACTCGCCCACCGCCGTCCACTCGCCCACCGCCGTCCACTCGCCCACCGCCGTCAGCGCGTATGCGCTACCCGCGCACGGCTTCGTACTGGCGGCGGATCAACTCGGTGACCTGCCGCTCCAGGAGCGGCTGCACCGCGCGCCGCTCCGAGTCCCGCGCGGCACTCAGGGCGCCGCACGGGAACTCCCGGCTGCCGCAACGGCAGCCGAACACCGGCGGGATACCGAGCCACCACAGCCGGGGTCGGTGCGTGGCCTTGATGCGCTCGATGTCGCTCCAGTCCATGACCCTCCATCCCCTCGACGCGGGGGCGACAGCCGTCGACATGGGACGATCACCCGGGATACCGGGGACAATCGCCGTCGATGCGGCGCGGTCGACGGACTTTCCGTGCGGAACCTGCGCGCCGCGCCACCCCCGGATGTAGCGTCACGCTTACACAGCGCATCGTGAATGTCTCAGCGGTCTTCAAGAGTCTTCAACATCCGTTCGGACTGAGGATCATGAACAGAACTGGCGCACAGTTACGGGTAGCCCGAAACGCGGCGGGGGTCAGCCTGCGGGCGATGGCCGCGCGGACGAACTTCAGCAAGGGGCACCTGTCCAACATCGAAGCCGGTCGCCGGACGGTGACACCGGACGTGGTGTTGGCGTACGAACGCGCGCTTGGGGATGACGTGGACCGCAGGGGACTACTCACGGGGCTGGCCGCGACCGTGGTCGCGCCGGCCGCCGTGACCGAACTGATCAGGACGGGGTTCGCGGCCGCCCTGCGCGGGGGCTGGTCGGTCGACACCTGGCTGGCCCGGGTGGAGGACTACGGCCAGCAGTACATGACGTGCGGCGCGGCCCAGTTGCAGCAGCGGCTCGCCGCCGACCTGGTCGTCCTGCAGCAGCAACTGGAGAAGCCTCCCCTGTGGGCCGCCGCGGCCCGCCTGCTGACCACGTTCGGCAAGACGACCGACAACACCGACGAGGCGGTGTCGTGGTACCGACTGGCCGCCGTGGCCGCCGACCGGTCGGAGGTCACCTGCGCCCGGGTCTGGGTACGGGGCCGGGCCGCGCTGGCGCTGGCGTACGAGGGCGCCCGGCTCGACGCCGCGAACGAACTGGCCGAGCAGGCGCTCGCCATCACCGACAAGCCCTCGCTGGGCCGGCTGAATGCGCTCGTCGCCCGGGCACACGTGGCCGCGGTCCGCGGTGACCGGGACCGCGCCCTACGCGTACTGGACGACGCCCGGCGGGCGTTCGACGTCGTGGGCTCCGACGAGCAGGTCTCGGACTTCGCCGTCCCCGGGTGGCGGTTCCACACCTTCACGTCCATGCTGCTCAGCCGGCTCGGCGACCGGAGTGCCGTCGCCGAGCAGGACGCCGCCGACCGGACCCGCCCGGCGACGCTGCGGCGCTTCGCCACCCACGTCGAACTGCACCGCGCACTGATGCTGGTGAAGACCGGCGACGTCGCCGGCGGTCGGGCGTACGCGCGGGCGGCACTCGACCGACTGCCCGCGCAAGATCGGTCGCAGAGCCTGAAACTGCTGCTCGCGGAGGTCGAGCGGGGGTGACTCCCGGCACGGCCGGTGATCGCACCCGTATTAGGCTGGGACGATGGCCCGTACCTACGCCACCAACACCACCGTGGACCGCGCCGGCCTGCGGGACTTCCTCGCCTCCCGGCACCGCGGCGTGCTCATCACGCACCGCCGGGACGGCCGGCCCCAGTCCTCCCCGGTGACCTGCGGGGTGGACGCCGAGGGCCGGATCGTGATCTCGACGTACCCGCAGCGCGCGAAGGTCGTCAACGTGCGGCGCGACCCCCATGTGTCGATGTGCGTCATGTCCGACGACTTCAACGGCCCGTGGGTACACGTGGACGGGACCGCCGAGGTACTCGACCTGCCGGAGGCGCTCGAACCGCTGGTCGACTACTACCGGTCGATCTCCGGTGAGCACCCCGATTGGGCGGAGTACCGGGAAGCGATGGCCAAGCAGGGAAAGTGCCTGATCCGCGTGACGATCGACGACTGGGGACCGGTCGCGACCGGCGGCTTTCCGCCACCGGCGGAGTAGGACGGCACCGCCCGCCACCGGTCCCGCCCTACCCACGGGGGCCCGCGGTCAGGAAGGCGCGTAACCGGGCCACCCATTCGGCCCGCTTCTCGAAGTGCGCGGCGTGGCCGGCGCCGTCGACGAGTGCCAGTTCGCTGTGCGGTACGGCAGCGTGCAGCCGATGCGCGACCTGGACCGGGAAGCCCAACTCCTGCGCGCCGTGCAGGATCAGGGTCGGCCTGGCCAACTCGCGCAGCACCCGTTCCGGGTCCGCCGGGCGCGGCGAGCGCAGCCGGCCGGCCAACCAGTTAGCGTTCCAGCAGCCGGAGAACCGCACGCCGGCCAGTACCGCGCGCCACTCGTCGAGCAGGTCGAGGTTCCACAGCGACATCGGGGCGCTGAGCAGGGCGTGACGGCGGGTGCGCTCCGCGCCGTCGATCGACTCGTCAACGAAGATCCCCGCCGTCAGCGCGTCCACCGCCGGCGCCCGCCGGCGGTACTCGGGGTTCTCCGTGAGGTATCCCTCGATGTCGGGGTAGGCGGTGGTCGAGGCGAGGGCGAGCCGGTCGACCAGCCGCGGGTACCGCTCGGCGAAGAGCATCGCGAGCTGACCGCCGTAGGAGAAGCCGAGCAGGTCCACTCGGCTGACGCCGAACCACTCGACCAACCGGGCGGCGTCGTCGACGCACAGGTCCGGCTGGTACGCCTCGTCGGGCAGGTCCCGGCTGCTGCGACCGCAGCCACGCAGGTCGAAGAGCACCACCTGGCGCAGGTCGGCGAGGTCGTCCAGGGCGGGTAGCAGGTACGAGTGGTCCCAGCCCGGACCACCGTGGATGCCGAGCAGGATCGGCGCGCCCGGGTCACCGTGGCGCCGCACGAAGAGCGACACCTCACCCAGGTCGACGGTGCGCTCCTCCGGCGTGCGCGCTTCGGTACCGGTCACCCGACGAGTGTCAACCACGCGCGGTCCCCGGCGGCACCCCGCGGGCGGATCGCACGGACATTTTCACGCGTTTGGATACGTCAATGTAACGATCATCCGGTGAATCTTCCCAGGGGTGTCACACCGCGGATACGTTCCCTGCCACTCACGGACGACGAGCCCCTCGGACGTCCTGATCCACCGTCCTGGGAGAGTCGCCAATGCTCGGGTTCCTGCTGCGCAGGTTCGCGAACTACCTCGTTCTGATCGTGATCGCGACCAGCTTCGGTTACCTGCTCGCGGCCTCCACCCTCAACCCGCGCGCGAAGTACGACGATATCCAGCCGCACCCGCCGGAGGCGTCGATCACCCAGGCCCTGAGCAACCTGAACATGAACCCTGCCGACCCGAAGCTGGAACGGCTCGGCCGCTGGGCCAAGGGGATCGTCACCGAGGGCGACTTCGGCCGGACCATCGACAACACCCCCGTCAACGAGGAGTTCGGCCGCCGGATCTGGGTCAGCCTGCGACTGCTGCTGATCGGCACGATCCTCGGCTCGGTCGTCGGGGTCGCCGTCGGTGCCTACAGCGCCATCAACCAGTACCGGTGGTCCGACCATACGATCACGTTCATGTCCTTTGTGGTCATCTCCATCCCCGTCTTCGTGCTCGCCGTCGCACTGAAGCAGCCCGCGATCGGGTTCAACGGCCTGTTCGGCACCGACGTCCTGTTCATCCAGGGCGAGTACCAGGCCGGCGGCGGAGGCTGGTCGGGGGCGGCGATCGTCGACCGGATCCAGCACCTGGTCGTACCGACCCTGTCGCTCGCTCTGGGACTCGTCGCGTTCTACAGCCGGTACCAGCGCGCGACCATGCTCGACGTCCTCGGCAGCGACTTCCTGCGCACCGCGCGGGCGAAGGGACTGCGCCGCCGCCGCGCCCTGGTCAAGCACGGCCTGCGCACCGCGCTGATCCCGATGGTGACCTTCTTCTCCTACCAGTTCGTCCTGATGTTCGTGGGCGCCATCTTCACCGAGAAGATCTTCGGCTGGCACGGCATGGGCGAGTGGTTCATCGACTCGATCGGCAAGGACGACATCAACTCGGTCGGCGCGGTCGTCTTCTTCTCCGCGATCCTCGTGCTGATCGCCGGGATGCTCGCCGACCTCGCGTACGCCGCCCTCGACCCGCGCGTACGCGCCAACTAGGAGAAGCGATGAGCATGGATCCCAAGGTGGCCGCGGAGACCGCACCGGTACCGGTCGAGGACGGACCGACCGAGCAGGAGTCACTGTCGCGTGGCCGGCTCGTACTACGGCGGTTCCTGCGCAAACGGCTGGCCGTCGCCGGACTGGTCGCCCTGGTGCTGCTGTTCCTGCTGGCCTTCCTCGGCCCGTACGTCAGCCCGTGGACCTACGAACAGAAGGACTTCGAGGCGTTCCTGTCCCCGCCGTCGGCGAGTCACTGGTTCGGCACCGACCAGATCGGCTCGGACCTGTTCGCGCAGACCATGCGCGGCATGCAGAAGTCGCTGATCATCGGGCTGCTGGCGGCGCTGATCGCGACGGGCGTCGCCGCCGTTGTCGGGGCCAGCGCGGGGTACTTCGGGGGCTGGGTCGACCGGGCCCTGATGTGGGGCGTCGACCTGCTGCTCGTCCTCCCGTCGTTCCTGATCCTGGCGCTGCTGTCGCCGCAGTTCCGCGGTAAGAGCTGGCTGCTGTTCGTCGTCCTGCTGGCCGGGTTCGCCTGGATGATCACGTCGCGGGTGGTCCGCGGCATGACGCTGTCACTCAAGGAGCGCGAGTACGTGGAGGCGGCCCGCTTCATGGGCGTACCCGCATACAAGATCATTCTTCGCCACCTGCTACCGAACATGTCGTCCCTGCTGATCGTGGACGCCACCGTCAACGTGGCCGTCGCGATCATCGGCGAGGCCAGCCTGGCGTTCTTCGGCTTCGGCATCCAGCCACCGGACATCTCGCTCGGCACGCTGATCGCCGCCGGCAGCGTCGCGTTCCTCACCGACAGCTGGCTGTTCCTCTTCCCGGCCGGTTTCCTGGTCGCCATCGTCCTGGCGGCCAACCTCGTCGGCGACGGGCTGCGGGACGCCTTCGACTCGACGTCGACCACCTCCCGAGGGTCGCACTGATGACCCGGCCCACGCATCACCGCCGCCCTACGCATCACCGCAAGGAGACATGGTGACCGCCGTCCGCAACGAACCGGCCCGCCCGGACGCGACCGCCGACCCCGGGATCGTGCTCGAGGTGAACGATCTGCACGTCAGCTTCCCCGGCGAGGGGGGCGACGTCACCGCGGTCCGCGGACTGTCCTACGAGGTACGGGCCGGTGAGGTGCTGGGCATCGTCGGCGAGTCCGGCTCCGGCAAGTCCGTCTCGTCGCTGGCCGTGATGGGACTGCTGCCGCGCAACGCCCGGGTGAGCGGCTCGGCCCGGTACCGCGGCAGGGAACTGCTCGGCCTGGACGACCGGGCCGCCTCCGGCATCCGCGGCAAAGAGATCGCGATGGTCTTCCAGGACCCGCTCTCGGCGCTCACGCCGGTGTACCCGGTCGGCGACCAGGTCGCCGAGGCGCTGCGCATCCACCAGGACATCCGCAAGGACCTCGCCGCCCGGCGCGCGGTCGAACTGCTCGACCTGGTCGGCATACCCAATCCGAAGCAGCGGGCGCTGGCGTTCCCGCACGAGTTCTCCGGCGGTATGCGGCAGCGGGTGATGATCGCCATGGCGATCGCGAACGACCCGGATCTGATCATCGCCGACGAGCCGACCACGGCGCTCGACGTCACGATCCAGGCGCAGATCCTGGAGGTGCTCAAGACCGCGCAACGGGCGACCGGGGCGGCGATCGTCCTCATCACCCACGACCTCGGTGTGGTGGCCGGCTTCGCCGACCGGCTCCTGGTCATGTACGCCGGTAAGGCCGTCGAGACCGGCTCGACCGAGGAGGTCTTCTACCGCGCCCGCATGCCGTACACGCTGGGCCTGCTCGGCTCGATCCCGCGCCTGGACGCGACCGGACGGCAGCCGCTGACCCCGGTGGAGGGCAGCCCGCCGTCGCTGGTCAACCTCCCGCCCGGGTGCCCGTTCGCGCCCCGCTGCCCGATGGTGCGCGACGTCTGTACGCAGACGGAGCCGCCACTCATCCGGATGCCGAACTCCGGCGACCGGCACTTCGCGGCCTGCCACCGCAGCGACGAGATCGAACGGTCGGAGCTGACCGGTACCGACATCTTCCCGGCCCCGACGCCGCCGGAGTCCGCGGTGGACCGGGTCCCGCGCGCGCAGCGGCCGGTGGTGCTGGAGGTCACCGACCTGGTCAAGCACTACCCGCTCACGAAGGGCCACGTGTTCCGGCGCAGGGTCGGCACGGTCCGGGCGGTGGACGGCATCACCTTCGACATCCGGGAGGGCGAGACCCTCGGTCTGGTCGGCGAGTCCGGCTGCGGCAAGACGACCGCGCTGACCGAACTGCTGCGCATGGTACGGCCGCAGGCCGGCCGGGTCGTCGTGCTCGGCAAGGACACCGCCTCGATGTCCACCCGGGAGCGGTTCGCGATCCGCCGGGACGTGCAGATCGTCTTCCAGGACCCGTTCGCCTCGCTGGACCCGCGCATGCCGGTCGGCGACATCATCGCCGAGCCGCTGCTCACCCACGGCGTACCGGCACCCACCCGGCGCCAGGAGGTGCGGAACCTGCTGAAGCTGGTCGGCCTGTCCCCGGAGCACGCCGGCCGGTACCCGCACGAGTTCTCCGGCGGGCAGCGCCAGCGCATCGGCATCGCCCGCGCGCTCGCGCTCAGGCCCAAACTGGTGGTGCTCGACGAGCCGGTGTCGGCGCTCGACGTGTCGATCCAGGCCGGCGTCATCAACCTGCTCGAACGGCTCAAGGTCGAGCTGGGACTGTCGTACCTGTTCGTGGCCCACGACCTGTCCGTGGTACGCCACATCGCCGACCGGGTGGCGGTGATGTACCTGGGCAGGATCGTCGAGGGTGGACCGGTGGACCGGGTGTTCGACGCACCGTCGCACCCGTACACGCAGGCGCTGCTGTCGGCCATCCCGCTACCGGATCCGCTGAAGGAGCGGCAGCGCAGGCGGATCATCCTCGAAGGCGACCTGCCCAGTCCGGCGGATCCGCCGTCGGGCTGCCGGTTCCGCACCCGGTGTCAGGTGTTCGCCGGCCTGGACGAGTCCCGCCGCCGGGCCTGTATCGAGCAGGAACCGCCGCTGGCGCCCGGCACCGGCGACGAACGACGGCCCGACACCGCAGGCCCCGACACCGCAGGCCCCGACACCGCAGACCACCTCGCCGCCTGTCACTACGCGCGCGTGGTGGACGTGCTGTGACGGGGTCCGGCGGCGCGCCGAACCGGAACAGGCGAACCGGAACAGGCGCGCCGAACCGGAACAGGCGAACCGGAACAGGCGCGCCGAACCGGAACACCCGAGACCGCAAACCCCAAGAGGACTGTCGAGCAGATACGGGAGGATCGATGAAGCGAAGGGTAGTGCTCGCCACGATCGTGGCACTGTCGGTGTCCGGCGTGGCGGCGTGCGGCGGCGGTGGCTCCGGCGCGAAGACCCAGCCGCAGGCGAAGGCCGGCGTCAACGACATCGCGGCCACGCCGCGGGACCAGGTCAAGGACGGCGGGCAGCTGGTCTGGCCGCTGGCCGGCATGCCGCCGAACTTCAACTACAACCAGGTCGACGGCGTGCTCAAGGACAACTCCGACGTCATGAACGCGCTGCTGCCGCTGTTGTACCTCACCGACGCGGCGGCCAACCCGATCTGGAACAAGGACTACCTGGCGGAGGAGGCGAAGCTCCAGACCGACCCGAAGCAGGTCGTCACCGTCACCCTCAACCCGAAGGCCACCTGGTCGGACGGCACCCCGATCACGTGGGAGGACCTCCAGTGGCAGTGGAAGGCCAACAGCGGCGCGGACCCGGCGTACCTGATCTCGTCGTCCAACGGCTGGAAGGAGATCGAGAGCGTCACGAAGGGCAAGGATGACCGGCAGGCCGTCATCACCTTCAAGAACAAGTACGCCGACTGGCAGAGCCTGCTCAACAACCCGCTCTACCCGAAGTCGACCAACAGCGACCCGAAGGTCTTCAACGAGGGCTGGGTGGAGAAGATCCCCGTCACGGCGGGCCCGTTCAGGTTCGAGGCGCTGGACAAGACCGCGAAGACCCTCACGATCGCCCGCGACGACAAGTGGTGGGGAAACAAGGCGAAGCTCGACAAGATCGTGTACAAGGCGGTCGAGGACAACGCGCGGCCCGACGCGCTTGCCAATGGCGAGATCGACTTCATGGAGATCGGCGCGAACGTCAACAACTTCAAGCGCGCCAAGGCGCTGGCCGACAAGGTGGACCTGCGCCGCGCGGGTGGCCCGAACTTCCGCCACATCACCATCAACGGCTCCCGGCCGCACCTGTCGGACGTGAACGTCCGCAGGGCCCTCGCCCTGGCCATCAACCGGGAGACGATCGCCAAGGCGCTGCTGGAACCGCTGGAGCAGGAGCCGAAGGTCCTCAACAACCACATCTTCATGACCAACCACTCCGCGTACCAGGACAACGCGGGCGAGCTGAGCAAGGCCAACCCGGAGAAGGCCAGGCAACTGCTCGACGCGGCGGGCTGGAAACTCGACGGCGGCGTCCGCAAGAAGGACGGCAAGCCACTGGAGATCAACTTCGTGATCCCCGCGAACGTGCAGGCCAGCAAGCAGGAGTCCGAGCTCATCCAGGCGATGCTCAAGGAGGTCGGCGTCACGGTGACCATCAAGACCGTGCCGGTGGCCGAACTGTTCGACAAGAACCTGCGGCCCGGCAACTTCGACATGACCGTCTTCTCGTACATCGGCACCGCGTTCCCGACCAGCTCGTCGGAATCGATCTACAAGAAGCCGGTCACCGGGGCCAACGGCGAGGTGCAGGTCGAGCAGAACTACGCCCGCATCGGCACCGACGAGATCGACGCGAGTTTCCAGAAGACCAACAGCGAGCTCGACAAGGCCAAGAACCAGGAGCTCGCGAACAAGACCGACGCCCTGATCTGGGACGAGGTGCACTCGCTGACGCTGTACCAGCGCCCGGACCTGTGGGCGGTCAAGAAGGGCCTGGTCAACTTCGGCGCCTTCGCGTACGCCAGCGCCATCTACGAGGACCTGGGATACACGAAGTGACCTGATACGGACCCGGCGGGGCCCCGCGTAGCCGACCGGCCGCGCGGGGCCCCGCCGGGTACGGACCTCGACTAGCTGGCGTCGAGCCGGGCCACCAGCGTGGCCGGGGCCACCACCCGGTACGCGTCCTCGCACAGCTCGGCGATCTCGTCCCAGTCCAGGTCGACGTCGAGCCGTACGCCGACCCAGCCGCGCCCGCCGACGTACGGCGGGCGGAAGAACCGGTGCGGGGCGTCCGCGACCAGCTCCTCCTGGGCACCGGCCGGCGCGGCGCACCACAGGTGCGGGAACCGGTTGTCGTGGTGGCCGTCGGCCATCAGGGTGACGAACATGCTCGTGCCGCGGACGAACCAGCTGGGTGCGCCGTGGCTCTCGCGCTCGGTGGCCTCGGGGAGCGCGCCGCAGATGGCGCGCATCATGTCGAGTACGTCAGGCTCGCTCACGCGGGCCACCGTACCTCATGATCTTCGATCCACTTCCGCCCCGTCGGCGACGACCCGGCGGTCGTCGGGCAGGCGCCGGGTGGCGCCCCTGCGGTCCAACAGTTCCAGCAGCGGCACGGCGACCCGCCGGGTCGTACCGAGCGCCTGGCGGGCGTCGCTGAGCGTGAACGGCTGGGGCAGCCGGGTCAGGACCGCCGCGGCTTCGTCGAGCGCACCGGGCAGCAGGACGACACCATCGGCGACGCGGACCAGCGCCCCGGCCCGTACCGCCGCGGCCAGCTCGCGCGGGCCGAGGCCGAGCCGGGCCAGCCGGGCCGCCTCCGGCGCGCGGAACGGATCGCCGGCGAGGTCGGCGCGGATCCGGTCGACCGCGTCGGCGACCGGCGCCGGCAGGCTGCCGTCCTGCCCGGCCAGAGCGATCCGGCCCGACCGCGCCACCAGCGGCGGCACCACGAGCGCGTCGACGAGGGCACGGTCCGGCAGGCCGAGGGCGTGCCGCAGCGCGTCGACCGGCGCACCGGGCTCGAGCGGGTGTTCCCGGGCGTAGCGGGCCGCCTCCTCGGCCAGCCGCGTGCGCAGCGCCGACCAGTGCTCCGGGTCGGCCAGCCAGTCCCCGACGATCGGGGTACCCGTCACCGGCACGCCCATCCGCTCCAGCGCGGCCCGGCGCGCCAGGCCCCGGCGGCGCAGCTCGTCACCCTGCGACGGCACTCCATCCATGGTGGACAGTTCGCGGGCGCGGGCCGCGGCGGCGCCCCGGCGGCGCAGCGGCGGCGGGGCCACGTCGAGGACGGTCACCCCGCCGGCGACGTGGTGGCGGCCCGGGTCGCGCAGCAGCGCGCGGTCACCGATCCGCAGCGGCAGCGCGGTGGCCAGCCGCAGCCGGGCGGTGTCCGCACCCAGCGGACGGACCCGTACGGCCACGGCCGCGGACCCGACGTGCAGGGTCAGCGCGGCCGGCAGGTCCGCGACCGGGTCGCCGGCCAGCCGGACGTCCACGACGTCGGTGCGCTGGAACCGGCCCGGCGTGACGAGCGCGTCGCCGCGGGCCACCTCGTCGCGCTCGACGCCGCGCAGGTTCACCGCGACCCGCGCCACGGCCGTCGCCTCCGTCACGGGCGCGCCCAGCGCCTGCAGGCCACGTACCCGTACCTGCCGGCCGCTCGCGGCCAGTTCCAGCTCGTCGTCGCCGGTCAGCCGACCGGCGCCGAGCGTACCGGTGACCACCGTGCCGGCCCCCCGGATGGTGAAGGCACGGTCGACCCACAGCCGCACCGGCGCGTCGACGTCGGGCGCGGGCAGCCGGGCCACCAGGGCGTCGAGGGCGGCGCGCAGGTCGTCGAGGCCGGCGCCGGTGACCGCGCTGACGGCGACGGTGTCGACCGTACCGAGCGAGGTCGCCGCGATCCGCTCCCGCGCCTCGGCCGCCGCCAGCGCCGGGTCGAACAGGTCGCTGCGGGTGACGACGAGCAGTCCGTGGCGCACCCCGAGGGCGTCCAGCGCGGCCAGGTGCTCGGCGGACTGGGGCATCCAGCCCTCGTCGGCGGCGACCACGACGAGGGCGGCCGGTACCGGTCCGACCCCGGCGAGCATGTTCGGCACGAACCGTTCGTGCCCCGGTACGTCCACGAACGCGACCACCTCGCCGGACGGCAGCGCCGTCCAGGCGAAGCCGAGGTCGATGGTCATGCCGCGGCGGCGCTCCTCGGCCCACCGGTCGGGCTCCATCCCGGTCAGCGCGCGTACCAGGGTGGACTTGCCGTGGTCGACGTGCCCGGCGGTGGCGATCACGTGCACGCGGACTCCACCACGTCGGCGGCGCGACGCACGGCGGCGGCCACGTCCGGGTCCGCGTCGTCGGGTACGCAGCGCAGGTCGAGCAGGAGCCGGCCGCGCTCGACCCGGCCGAGGACCGGCGGCTCGCCGGTACGCAACGGCAGCGCGAGCCGCGGCGGCAACGACACCGCCCACGAGTCCAGTTCCAGCCCCGGCGCCCCTCCCCCGCCGACGACGGCCGCCGTCCGGGTGATCTCCGCGCCGAGGTCGCCCAGCACGTCACGCAGCCGGTCGGCCCGTACCCGCAGCCGGTCCGGGTCGACGCGCAGCGCCGCCCAGGTCGGTGACACCGGTCCGCGCAGCGTGGCCTCGAGCGCGGCGAGGGTGAGCTTGTCGACGCGCAGCGCCCGCGCGAGGGGGTGCCGGCGCAGCCGCTCGACCAGGTCGGCGTCGCCGAGCAGGAGGCCGGCCTGCGGACCGCCGAGCAGCTTGTCGCCGCTGGCGGTCACCAGCGCCGCGCCGGCCCGCAGGCTCGACGCCGCGTCCGGCTCGTCGGGCAGCAACGGGTCGGGGGCGAGCAGTCCGGAGCCGATGTCCGCCACCACGGGTACGCCCAACCCGGCGAGGTCGGCCACCGGTACCGCGGACGTGAACCCGGTGACGACGAAGTTGGACGGGTGCACCTTGAGGATGAACCCGGTGTCCGGCCCGACCGCCGCGGCGTAGTCGGCCGGCGCGGTCCGGTTGGTGGTGCCGACCTCGCGCAGCCGCGCACCGGTCGACTCCAGCAACGCGGGCAGCCGGAACCCGTCGCCGATCTCGACCAGTTCACCCCGGCTGACGATGATCTCCCGGCCGGCGGCGAGGGCGGTCGCGGCCAGGACGAGCGCGGCGGCACCGTTGTTGACCACGTGCACCCCACCCGCGTGGGGTACGGCGGCGCGCAGCGCGTCGAGCGCGCCCCGGCCACGACGGGCCCTCCGGCCGGTGCTGAGGTCCAGCTCGACGTCGGTGTGGCCGGCCGCCGCGATGACGGCGTCGACCGCCGCGGCCGACAGCGCGGCCCGGCCGAGGTTGGTGTGCAGGACCACGCCGGTGGCGTTGAGGACCGGGCGCAGGCTCGACGACCCGCGCGGCAGGGCGGCCACCACCGCGTCGGCGACCTCGTGGGGCGCTATCTCGCCGCGCCGGGCCCGGTCCTGCGCCGCGTTCACGATCTCCTTGACCCGGTCCGGACCGAGGGTGGCCGCGGCGGCGACGAGCCGGGTGTCGGAGAGAACCACGTCGGTCCGCGGGACGAGCCGGCGCGGGTCCACCGCCACCTCCGGTGGGCGCTTCGGCGGAGACGGCCTTCGCACAGCCAGACCCTACATCGACCGGCCGCCGCGGGTACGGCGGCGGCCCACGGCCGCCGCGCCCGTCGCCTCGGCGGCGGCCCACGCCCACCGCGCCGGTCGCCTCGGCAGGTGGTCCCGGCCGGACGGGACTTTCGACCCTGCCGACCCCGACGCCCCGGGCGTGTGCTGAAACCAGGCCTGCGGGACGAGCGGGAGAGCCCAACTGGGGGACAGTTGAGCTGAGAGGCCGAGGCACCTAGGGGCTGGACGGCGATCCCCAGACACCTGATCCGGGCAATGCCGGCGGAGGAAGATCGCCTCGCGGGTCGCTTCCCGGCCGCGTTCATGTCGATCATGCGCGGGAGAGGAGCGGCAGGTCGCCATGGCCACACGGACGCGGCCACCGGTGCTGGTCGGCCTGGACGGTTCGCCGGAGAGCGGGTTCGCCGTCGACACCGCCGCCGCGGAAGCGTGCCGGCGCGATCTGCCACTGCGGCTGGTCTGTTGCTCCGGTCCACGCGGCCGGCACACGTCCGCCCAGTACCCGTGGCACCCGGTCGCCGCCGTGCGGGTGCTCGCCCGGACCGCGGAGCGGATCCACCGCCGCATGCCCGGGCTCGACGTCGGCACGGCCGTACCCGGCTGCGACCTGGGTACGGCGCTCGTCGACGGGTCCCGGGGCGCCGCCCTGGTCGTCGTCAGTCACCGCCACACCGGCGGCTACGACCGCCTGTTCGACCGGTGGCTGAGCCATCGCGTCCTGACCCACGCGCACTGTCCGGTCCTCGTCGCACGGACCGGCGGCGGCGCCGCGATCGGGCGGCCCGGAGACCGACCGGTCCTGCTCGGTCTCGACGGCTCCGAGCACAGCACCGCGGCCGTGCCGCTCGCCTTCGAGGAGGCCGAGCTGCGGCGGGTACCGCTGCGCGCGGTCAACGTGCACTGCGTGTGCGCGCGGGCCACGGCGGAGGTCGTCAGGGCCGGGTTCGACGGCGACGGCCACCGGCGCCCCGGCCATGATCCCGCCGGGCACGGCGCTGGCGGGCACAGCGGTAGCGGCTATGACGCCGACGGGTACGACAGTGGCGGCTACGACGCCGACGGGTACGACGACTGCGGCTACACGGCGGCCACGGCGCAGGCGTGCGCCTGCGACCTGGTCGCCCGGGCGCTGGCCGGCTGGGCCGACCGGTACCCGCGGGTCAAGGTCCTGCTCGAACCGGTGTACGCGCCGGACGTCGCGGCCGACCTGGTGACCGCCTCCGCCGCCGCCGACCTGGTCGTGGTCGGCACCCGGGGACGTACCGCGCGGACCAGCCTGCTGCCCGGCTCGGTGACCCGGGCGCTGGTCCAGTACGCGCACTGCCCCGTGCTCGTCACGCACGCCGGTTCCGGAGACGGCCCGCCGTGGAGACCCCGGCCCCGCGGCGGGAGCTCGGCAGAGAAGGTCGCGGCGACCGCCACCGCCGCCGCCTCCCGGCCGACGGTCGTGGCGCTCCCAGCCGGCGGGCCGGACCCACGCGGCTGACCGGGCGGTCGGCGTGCAGCGGCGGCACCCGGGTCGTACCGGCCGGTGCCCGCGCGGCCGGCCGCGCGGGGTTGTCGTCGCGATGGCGGCTCACGGCAGGGCCTCCCTGGCGTCGACGGCCGACCAGCTGACCATGAGTAGCGTCGCGTCGTCGTGCAGCGGCCCGTACTGGTGCGCGAGCACGTCGTGGGTCAGCCGGCGGAGTGTCTCGGGTACCGGTAGCCCGGCAGCCGCGTGCCGTTCGGCGAAGTCGATCAACCGGTCCAGCCCGAACTCCTCCCCCCGCTCGTTGCGCGCCTCGGTGAAGCCGTCGGTGTAGAACAGCAGCCGGTCGCCGGACTCCAGGGGCAGCTCGGCGATCTCGATGGCCGGGTCGTCGAGGCCCAGCGGCATCCGCCGGCCCCGGTCCAGCGCCGCGACCACCTTCCCGCCCCGCAACAGCACCGGCGGCGGGTGTCCGGCGTTGAGATAGCGCAGGGCGCCGGTGACCAGGTCGATCTCCGCCAGGACCGCGGTGACGAACCGCTGGTCGGTGAAGCTCTCGGTGAGGGCCGCGTCCGCGGCGCGGGCCATCGCGTACAGCCCGTGCCCCGCCACCCGGGCGGACCGGATCGCGGCCAGCGCGACCGCGGCGGTGAGCCCGGCGTGCAGGCTGTGCCCGACGGCGTCGAAGATCGCCACCCGGGCGACGTCGATGTCGACGGCGTAGTCGAACGCGTCGCCGCCGATCTGGTAGATGGGCTCAAGGATCGCCGAGCACACCATCTGCTGGGTGGCGAAGGTCGACGGCGGCAGCAGCTGCCGCAGCAACTCCGAGGCGGTGGACAGGGGCCGGGACCGCCGGGTCCGTACCAGGCTGTCGCCGTACCTGCCCTTGGTGGCCACCAGGTGCCCGACGAGTGCGGCCAGCAGCTCCAGTCCGTCGCGCACCACCGGGTCGCCGGGGTCGAACCGGTCGGGCAGGGCCACGTCGAGCACCCCGAGCCGTTCGTTCCCGTCCAGCAACGGGACCCACAGCCGCCACGGCCGCGCGGCGGCCGGCAGCGACGAGACGGTCATGAAGGCCCGGCCGGCCAGGGTACCGTCGAC
Source organism: Planosporangium spinosum (assembly GCF_049999945.1). Lineage (NCBI taxonomy): Bacteria > Bacillati > Actinomycetota > Actinomycetes > Micromonosporales > Micromonosporaceae > Planosporangium > Planosporangium spinosum. The sequence goes on from NZ_JBLYUB010000002.1 coordinate 445,994, forward strand.
CGGCAGCGGCGCGGGCATCGGCTTGCCCGGCTCGGACAGCGCGCGCAGGGTCCGCTGTTCGAGATCCACCAGGTAGATGGCGATGTCGATACCCAGCGGGTGGACCGCTGTGTTGACCACCCGCATCAGATCGCTGGGCTGCGCGAGCCGGCTGCCGCGCAGTACCTCGGTGATCGCACCCTGCCATACCTCGGGGCCGGCTGCCATCCATCCACCGTATGCCGTCGCATGCGGCTACCGCCCGGCCCGCCGGCACCGGCCGGCACGGGGTTCGTACCGGCCGGAGCGTACACCGATCGGCGGTATCCGGGTTCGCGCCGGCCCGGTCGGCGAGACGGCGGAGCTAGACTTCTCGGGTTCCGTGACGCCCGAACCGTCGTCACAGATGAGGAGGTCGGATGGACACCACTGGCGTCGGCATCGGACCGGCTCGCCTGGAGCTGCGCCGGTCGATCGACGAGACCGGCCAGGTGCGTCTGACCATGATCGGCGAGGTTGACATCAGCAACCTCGAACAGCTTCACACGGCGATCCACGACGTCGTCGCCGAACCCGAGGTGACGAGCCTGGTGCTGGACCTCCAGCCGCTGGACTTCATCGACTCGGCCGGTGTCCAGGTCCTGTTACGCGCCAAACGGTCGGCCGAGCGGCGCCGGGTCTCCTTCGGTGTGGTCAACGCCCACGGCAAGGTGCTGCGGGTACTGACCATCCTCAACCTGCACGGCTATCTGGTCGCGCCGGGCCCGGTCCCGCGCTGACCCGACCCGCGACGCGCGGCCCTCGGCCGCATCTCCCCTCCCAGCTACTTGTCAGGTAACCTCCACCTGCTTCTGAGCACGCACGGGCAGTATTTCACTTATGATCTTTTTGCGATCCGCCACTGAACCACGAATGCGCGCCACCGGCGCGCCACCGGGCGAACCTGCCCCGGCCGCGACCCCCGCGCGGGCTCGGCTGGCGGCTCGCCCCGTGACCGGGAACGCAGCGCTGTCGTGAGTGATCTCGACTGCGCGCCCGACCGGCTGGGCCCGTCCCGCCGACCGCGGGCGGTCTCACCGGTACCGCACCCACGCCAACCGGCTACCCCCGGCGCCACGCCGGCGGGTACGACCGCCGTCCCCAGCGGCAGCGCCATGAGCGGAAGCGACGCCGGCACCACCGCAGCCGGCACCGCCGAGGCGGGTACCGGCGGCGCACCGGGCCGGCCCCGCAGCCGGTACCTCGACGCTCTGCGTACCGCGGCGATCGTCCGGGTGTACCTGCACCACGCCCTCTGGGTCGGCTGGCTGACGCTGCTGTTCCCGTCCCTGTCGGTCATGTTCGCCCTCGCCGGCTGCCTGACCGCGTCGTCGCTGGACCGCCGGGGCAGCGTCGGTACGGTCAGCAGCCGGATGCGCCGGCTGCTGCCGCCGCTGTGGGTGCTGGCCATGGTCGCCACGCCGGTGATGTTCGCCCACGGCTGGCTGACCGACGCCGACAACCCGCTGCACTGGCCCGACCTGGCCTGGTGGATCCTGCCGCTGGCCAACCCCCCGGCCAGCGCCTGGGGGCTGCCGTTCGCCCTGGCCCTGTGGTACCTGCGCGCCTACCTGTGGCTGGTGCTGCTCTCCCCCGCCCTGTGGTGGGCGTTCCGCCGCTGGCCGCTGGCGACGCTGGTGGTACCGCTGACGGCTGCCGCGCTGTTCCATTCGCCGCTGGTCAACCTGCCCGCCGACAAGGTCACCGACGTGGTGCTGTCCACCGCGACCTACGGCACCTGCTGGCTGATCGGCTTCGCCCGGTACACCCGCCAGCTCGACCGGATACCCGGCTGGGTCTGCGGACTCGTCGCCGCCGCGCTGGCCGGCTCCGGACTGGCCTGGGCGGGGCTGCACCGGGGCGTCACCGCGCTGTCCGAGGATCCCCTCGCCGACCTGCTGTGGGGCACCGGTTTCGCGCTGGCCCTGATGCGGCTGCGGCCCACGATGGCCTGGCTGGGCCGGGCACCGCGGTTGAACCGCCTGGTGAGCGCCATCAACGCCCGCGCGGTCACCATCTACGTCTGGCACCTGCCGGCGCTGTTCGCCACCGGCGCGCTGCTGCGGCTGACCGGGTTCGAGTCGGACGGTTACGCCGGGGCGGTCGCGACCCTGACGGTGGGCAGCGCTCTGACCGCGGTGGCGGTGCTGGCGACCGGCTGGGTCGAGGACCTCGCCGCCGCCCGCCGGCCCTCCGTCATCCCCACCGCCGGCCGGCGCCCTCGCGCCGACAGCCGGGCGACCGGGACGGCCGCTGCCGCGACGGCGGCCTGACCGGCGCGGCAGCAGGCTCTGGCAGCGAAATCGGGGCGCGGGCAGGAATGTCGTTGCTTCGTCAAATATCCCGGTACGCTCGTCCCATGACCGACGCGTCCAGGCTCACCCCCACGTCGCGGCCGGCGCAGCCGGGAGGCGACAGGCCCGGTTGGGAGCACGACGGGCCCGGAAGCGGGTACGACGGGCCCGGCCGGGAGTACGACCGGTCCGGCCCGGCCCCGGTCCGGGAGCTGCTGCCCGGCGTGCCCGTGGCGCTCGGCGGGCCGCGCGGCCTGCGGGTCACCCGGACGCTGCCGAACCGGGTCCGGCGGATGGTCGGTGCGTGGTGCTTCGTCGACCACATCGGTCCGCAGCACCTCACCGGCCGGCCCGGGATGCGGGTCGCCCCGCATCCGCACACCGGCCTGCAAACGGTCACCTGGCTCGTGGCCGGCGAGGTGCTGCACCGCGACAGCCTCGGCAACCACCAGCTCATCCGGCCCGGCGAGGTCAACCTGATGACGGCCGGCCTCGGGATCTCCCACTCGGAGGAGACGCCCGCCCGGCACTCCCCCAGCCTGCACGGCGTCCAGCTGTGGACCGCGCTGCCCGACCGGTACCGCCACACCGACCCGCACTTCGCCCACCACGCCGACCTGCCGGTGCTGCGGGACGCGGGGACCACCGTGACCGTCGTCATGGGCGAGTTCGCCGGGGTCACCTCGCCCGCCCGCACGTACAGCCCGCTGGTGGGCGCCGAGGTCACCCTCGACGATGCCAGCGGTACCCACCTGCCGCTCGTGCCCGACTTCGAGTACGCCGTGCTCACGCTGTCGGGCACCGTGGTCGTCGACAACGTCCCGCTCACCCCGGGCCCGCTGCTCCACCTGGGGACCGGTCGGTCGCGGTTACCGGTACGCGCCGACCGGGCCGGCCGGATCCTGCTGCTCGGCGGCGAGCCGTTCGACGAGCGGATCGTCATGTGGTGGAACTTCGTCGGTCGCGACCACGACGAGATCGTCGCCGACCGCACGGACTGGATGTCCGGCCGGCGCTTCGGCACCGTCCACGGCTACGACGGCGACCCGCTGCCCGCCCCGCCGATGCCGACCACCCGGCTCATGCCGCGTGGCCGGCACCGGTGATCCCCGTCCGGCCGCAACGGCCCGGCAGAGCGCTGACGGACCGGCTGCGCCGCTCCGGTACGGCGCTGGCGGACCGACTGCGCCGCTCCGGTACGGCGCTGGCGGACCGACTGCGCCGCTCCGGTACGGCCCTGGCGGACCGGCTGCTGCGACGGCGGGCGGTGGACGCCGCCGGGCGGCACCGGCTGGCGACGGCCCGACTGCTGCGGTACTTCCGGCCCCGGGACGGGCGGTGGACCACACCGACGGGCGAGGCGTGGCAGCCGGCCCTGGCGATCGAGGCGGTGGTCGACGCGTACGAGCGCACCCGGGACGCCGCGTACCTGGCCGTGATCTCGACGTCGTTCACCCGCTACCGCGGCCGGCGGTCGCGCTTCTACGACGACGACGGCTGGTACCTCAACACCTGGCTGCGCGCCTACGACGTCACCGGCGACCGCGGGTACCTGGCGGAGGCCGAGGCGCTGTTCACCGAGGTGACCGGAGGCTGGGACGACGTCTGCGGCGGTGGCCTGTGGTGGAACACCGACCGCGGCTACAAGAACGCCATCACCAACGAACTGTTCCTGCTCGCCGCGGCGCGCCTGCACCGCCGGGCACCGAACGGTACCGGGCCGGGCAGCTACCTCGACTGGGCGTCGCGGGCGTGGGCCTGGTTCGACGCGAGCGGGATGATCAACGCTTCGCACCGGGTCAACGACGGCCTGGACCGGAACTGCGCCAACAACGGCGGTAACACCTGGACCTACAACCAGGGCGTGATCCTCGGCGGCCTGGTCGAGCTGTGGCGCGTCACCGGTGACGACGGCTACCTGGTCCGGGCCCGGCAGATCGCCGACGCCACCGTCGCCGCGACCGGTAGCACCGGCTCGGTGCTGGCCGAACCCGGCGAATCCCGGATGACCGGCGCCGACGGGCACGTCTTCAAGGGGATCTTTGTCCGGAACCTCGCCCGGCTGTACGCCGCCGACCCCGCGAGCCGGCCGTCCTACCGGGCCTTCCTGGCCGCGAACGCGGACACGCTGTGGCTCGAGGGCCGTACCTGGCGCAACGGCTTCGGGTTGAGCTGGGGCCGCCCCGCCGCCGGCGTCAACGCGGCCACCCAGACCGCCGGCACGCTGCTGCTCGGCACGGTCGCCCTCCTCGACGCCGGCGGCGGGGCGGACGCCGGGGCTTCCGCCTGAGTTCACGGGACCGGCATCACAACCATCTCCGCTCAGGTCGGTCCCCTCCGTGCCGATAGGCGCCCCGGGTTCCATCGTCGGAGAGGGTGTTGCCGGGTGAGCATCGCGGAGCGGGACACGTACCCGTCTGGCCGGACGCCACCCGCGGAGACGGCGGCCGCCATCGACGACGGCGGCACCGCACCGGGCGGTGACGCCCGACGCACCGGACGGCACGATGGCCGGCACGACGATCTGCACAACGGTCGGGATCCCGCGCGTCCCGGCACCATGCTGACCGCACCGGACCTGACGTCGGCGGCGGCGCTGCTCGCCCGGCTGGCGGCGGCCGGCCGTGACGCGCCGGAGAGCGTGGTGCTGAGCCGGGACGCCGTGGTACAGACCGCCCGGACGCTCCAGCAGTTGCAGACCGCCATCGACAACATTCCCGCGCCCATCTTCAGCAAGGACATCGACGGCGTGTACGGCGCCTGCAACAAGGCGTTCGAGGCGTACGTGGGGGTGGGTCGCGGCGACATCATCGGGCGTACCGTCCACGAGATCTGGCCCGCCGAACTCGCCGACGTCTACGCCGAGGCCGACCGTGCCGCCCTGGCCGCCGGCGGCAGCCAGATCTACGACGCCCAGGTGCGCTACGCCGACGGTTCGGTCCACGACGTGACCTTCTACAAGGGCGTGTTCACCGACGACCGGGGCAGGCCGCAGGGGCTGGCCGGCGCGATCCTCGACATCACCGACCGGCGGGCACTGGAGGCCAAGCTGCGGGCCCTCGCCGACAGCGACCCGCTGACCGGGCTGGCGAACCGGGCACTGTTCTCCCGCCGCCTCGACGAGGCGGCCGCCCGCGCCGACGCCGACCACCGGCCCGCCGTGCTCCTCATCGATCTGGACGACTTCAAGCTGATCAACGACAACCTCGGCCACGACGCCGGCGACCGGCTACTGGTGGCCGCGGCGGAGGTGGTGCGCCGCAGCGTACGCGACGCGGACACGGTCGCCCGGCTCGGTGGGGACGAGTTCGCCGTGCTCATGGAGGACGCCCGCGCCGACGAGGTCGAGCCGTTGGTCCGGCGGATCCTCACCGCGCTGGCCGGCCCGGCCGACAGTCACCCCCTCGCCGTACGGGCCAGCATCGGCGTGGCGTACGGCCGTGCCGGTGAGCGCGGCGCGGACCTGCTGCGCCACGCCGACATCGCACTGTACGCGGCCAAGGACCGGGGCAAGGGCGAGTGTGTCTTCTACCGGCCCGACATGAAGGCCCGCGTCGTCGAGCAGGCCGCCCTGCTCGACGGGCTGCGCCACGCACTGGCCGGCAACCAGCTCCACCTGGAGTACCAGCCGATCGTGACCATCGACGGCGGCGCCCTGGTCGCGGTGGAGGCGCTGGTGCGCTGGCGGCACCCCACCCGGGGGCCGGTACCGCCGGGTGACTTCATCCCGGTCGCCGAACACGGCGGCCTGATCGTCCCAATCGGACGGTGGATCCTGGAGCGGGCCTGCGAGCAGGCCGGCCACTGGCAGCGCACCGCGGCGCCGCACGCTCCGTTCGCCACGCACGTGAACGTCTCCGCCCACCAGCTGCGTGCCCCGGGGTTCGTCGACGACGTCCGCAACGCGCTCGCCGCCACCGGGCTGGACCCCGCCGGCCTGGTCGTCGAGATCACCGAGACAGCCATGGCCGACGATGCCGCGGCCGTCGAGGCGCTGCGGGCCGTACGCGGCCTGGGGGTGCGCGTGGCCCTGGACGACTTCGGAACCGGCCAGTCGTCACTGGGCGTCCTGGCGAGCTGCCCGGTGGACCTGATCAAGGTGGACAAGTCCTTCGTCGACCACATCACCGGTTCCGACCGCCACGCCGCGGTCGCCCGCGCCGTCCTCGGGCTGGCCGGCACGCTGGGCATCGAGGCCGTCGCCGAAGGCGTGGAGAACGCCGCGCAGGCGCGGTGCCTGTACGACATGGGGTACCGGCACGCACAGGGATTCCACTTCGCCCGCCCGATCTCCGGCCACGGGGTGGACCGGCTGCTGACCGGCACCCGCAGCGCACGGTTCGGTACGGGCGGCTGACGGTTCGGTACGGGCGACTGACGGTGCCGGCCAGACACCGCCAGCCGGACCGGATGTCACCCGGCGTCCATTGTCCACGGACCGGGGCGGTAAACCCGGCGCGCGGCACCGCCTTCCCCTCCCGGACCCGGACCCGGGCCGTGGGACCGACGGGCCGGCAGCGAATCGATCGACACCAACCACCCTGAAATCCATCTCCGTAGATCGAATCGGCCACCGGGGACGTCCTTTCGACCTCCGTTGGCTCGCCTGAAGTTGTCCTTAGATGCCTGTTTCGTCGTCCCGCCCGCCCCTACCGTGACGGACACGCCCGGTCGCTCCACGCGCACCGGTTCCGGCTCGGTCACCGACGACAACGGAGGACAGGCAGATGAGATCCAGGATCGGCCGCCGTCATGAGGTACTGCTCGGCGCCCTGAGCGTCGCGGCGGTGGCCGCGACGGTCGCGCTGATGGGCAGCGCCAACGCCTCGACGTCGGGCGGCGAGATCCGGGCCGCCGGGGCGCCCGGCGCCGTACCGGGCAGCTACCTGGTGGTCTTCAAGGACACCATGGTCGCCACGGCGGCGGTCGGACCCACGGCCCGGGGCATGACCGCCAAGCACGGCGGCAGTGTCCGGCAGACGTGGAGCGCGGCCGTACACGGCTTCGAACTGCGGTCCGACGAGAAGACCGCGCGCCGGCTCGCCACCGACTCCAGGGTCGCGTACGTGGAGCAGAACCAGGTCGTCCGCACGCTCGCCACCCAACCCAACCCGCCGTCGTTCGGCCTGGACCGGGTCGACCAGCGCAGCCTGCCCCTCAACCGCGCGTTCACCGCCCCCAGCACCGCGGCGAACGTGAACGCGTACATCGTCGACAGCGGCATCCGGGTCACCCACGCCGACTTCGGCGGACGGGTGACCTTCGCGTTCAACGCCACCGGGGACGGCATCGACACCGACTGCAACGGCCACGGCACACATGTCGCCGGTACGGTCGGCGGCTCCTCCTTCGGCCTGGCGAAGGCGGTCCGGCTGTTCGCGGTCAAGGTGGTCGGCTGCACCGGCGCCGGTGACGTCGCCAGCATCGTCAACGGCGTCAACTTCGTCACCCAGAACGCGGTCAAACCGGCGGTCGCGAACATGAGCCTCGGCGGCGCCGCCAGCGCCACCCTCGACCGCGCCGTCAACGCCTCGATCGCCTCCGGCGTGACCTACGCGATCGCGGCCGGCAACGAGAACCAGAACGCCTGCAACGTCAGCCCGGCACGGGTACCCGCGGCGATCACGGCCGGCGCCACCGACCAGACCGACCGGCGCGCCTCGTTCTCCAACTTCGGCACCTGCGTCGACCTCTTCGCCCCCGGCGTCAACATCCGCTCGGCGTCCAACACCGCCGACAACGCCAGCCAGTCGCTCAGCGGCACCTCGATGGCCTCCCCGCACGTCGCCGGCGCCGCGGCCCTGGTACTCGCCCTGCACCCGACGTTCACCCCGCAACAGGTCCGCGACAGCCTGGTCGGCAACGCGACGCCGAACGTGGTCACCGGCGCCGGTACCGGCTCACCGAACGCCCTGCTGTTCGTCGCGCAGAACTGACCCCCGCCGGGAGCCGGCCCGCCCCGACCGGCTCCCGGCGGCTCAGACGTCGCGGCCGGACGGTACCGGCCCCACGTAGACCCACCGTCCGTCCTCGCGTACGAAGCGGCTGCGCTCGTGCAGGACACCCGATTGCCCGTGCTGGCGGTAGTGTGCGCGGAACTCGACGGCCCCGTCGGCGTCCAGCAGCCCGCCACCGGTACCGCCGAGGATCTCCAGCCGCGACCACCGCTGCCCGGGGTCGAACCGGAGCTGTCGCGGCCTCGTCGTGGAGTGCCAGGTCCGGAGCAGGTACGGGGCGTCGCTGACGGCGAACGCGCTGAACCGGGAGCGCATGAGCAGCTCGGCGGTCGCCGCCGTGGCCTCGCCGCGGTGCAGGCGCCCGCAGCACTCCCGGTACGGCTGCCCGAGCCCGCAGGGGCAGGGTGAGGTCGGGTCCGGGGCCACCGTCCGGGGCACGTCTCGTCTCGCCACCCACTCATTGTGACGCGGTGCCCCGGCCCGACCCGCTCTCCCCGCCGTCACCGAGCCGCCGGCCCGCATTTCGATCAGAATCGCCGGGAAGGCGAGGAACACGCCGCCCACCCGGGGGCCGAGCAGCGCGGCGGCCGCACCGGCGAGCGCGGACACGCCGGCGAACCGCTTCGGCGTCAACGATCCGGTCGCGGCCACCGCGAACGGGTTGCCGGCCGGCACCGGCCTCCCGACCGATGCCGGTCCACCGGCCGACACCGGGCCTCCTGCCGGCACCGGTCTACCCGCTGACGACGAGCGCCTGCGGCGCGGCCTGCTTCATCCGGCTACGCAGCCAGGCGCGCTGCCGGGCGGTCTCGCCCTTGCAGCGACTGACCACGTCGAGCAGGTCATGGTCGCGCGCCCCCTGAGCGGCCTGGCCGATCGGGACCGTTCGACGATCCGGCCCATCGCCGTGTCCCAGTCGGTCTCGACCAGTTCGCCGCCGACCCGTACCAGGGGCCGGGTCAGCCGGTCGGGGCTCGCGTTGGCCTGCCAGCCGTGCAGGTCCTTGGGGTCCAGGCGCCCGCGGTTGACCCGGTCGGCCGCCCGCCCGCGCACCCCGACGATGCGCCCACCCTCGACCGCGATGTCCAGCGCGTCACCGTTGGAGTGCAGGATCGACGCGGCCTGCACCCACCGGTCGACGTCGCGGGAGTCGACACCGGGCGCGAGGTGGGTGTCGACCCGAACCGGCCAGTCGCCCTCGTACGGTGTGCGTGGACCCCAGGGGTCCGCGATCCGGTCCACCCCTGTCCGCACCGTCCGCGCTCCCTGACTCGACGTGCCGCGCTCCCGCGACCGAAACTCGGTGCGCTGAAACTCGGTGCGCTATGCAATGAAGCGCCGATACCCCGCTGTCTACGCATGCAAACGTGACGATGCCGGACGGTGGCGGTGGAGGCGGGTAGCGACCGCGCCCGGCAGTGGTGGCGGGTAGCGACCGCGCCGGACGGTGGCGGCGGGTAGCGACGGGTCGATCGGGTCGCGGCGGCACCGTGTAGCGGCGGGTCGATCGGGTCGCGGCGGCACCGTGTAGCGGCGGGTCGATCGGGTCGCGGCGGCACCGTGTAGCGGCGGGTCGATCGGGTAGCTCACGGGTATGGACGTACCGCAACTGGTCGACCGCGAGGTCGTCTACAACGGCAAGATCATCACCGTGCACCGCGACACCATCCGGCAACCGGACGGCGGCACCGTCGTCCGGGAGGTCGTCGACCATCCGGACTCGGTGGCCGTGGTCGCTCTCGACCCGCAGGAACGGGTCCTCCTGGTGCGCCAGTACCGCCACCCCGTCGGCGAGTACCTGTGGGAACTGCCGGCCGGCCTGCGCGACGAGGCCAACGAGTCCACCGTGGACACCGCGCGGCGGGAACTGGCCGAGGAGACCGGCACCGCCGCGCACCAGTGGCACACCCTCGTCGACCTGTACCCGAGCCCGGGAATGAGCGGCGAGCGGGTGCGCATCTTTCTGGCCCGGGACCTGCACCCGGCCACCGGCGAGCACCGGCCCGACGCCGACGAGGGCGACATCACCACCGACTGGGTACCGCTCGACGAGGCGGTACGCCGGGTGCGCACCGGCCGGATCACGAACGGGCTCGCCGTGGCCGGCCTGCTCGCCGCCGCGTTGGCGCGCACCACCGGCTTCACCGACCTGGTCGAGGCCCACTGACGGAGTCGAGGCCCACTGACGGAGTCGAGGCCCACTGACGGAGTCGAGGCCCACTGACGGACCGGTCCGCGCATCCGGGGTGGCAGCCGGCGGGAAGATCCACGCAATGTCGCCGACATTGCTGCTTCCCGGAGCGGGGATGCCGCAATGTTTGCGGCATTGCGCGGATCTTGACTCGGCGTCTCGGGTCGCCGTCGCCACCCGTCCGGGCTTCGGGCCGACAGGTCAGCCGGTCGGACGGTACCGCCCGCCCTGGTGGACCCTCCGGGACAGCCTTCCAGACTTGGTTTATTAACGGCAGAATTAGCAATTCCCCTGTATCGGTGAACTTTGGATGTTGCTCCGCAAAATGGGCGCCGTTCCTCATTACGTTCTGATCGACCGCCGTTGTCAGGTCGCCTCCGCGACCGCGGCCGGTCGCCGCCGTGCGCGGGCCGGGCGCCACGTCGCCCGAACCTGCCGACCGGACCGGTAGGCGGCGCAAGGGCACCTAAGGAGCTGCCGTCCGTGGCACCGCAGACGCATCGTGACCGGCCCCGCCGGACGCTACGATCGTTGGTGGCCGCCCTCGCCGCCCTGGCGGTCGCGGTAGTACCGACGACGCACGCCTACGCGGAACCCGACCAGTCGACGGTCGAGGCGCAGATCGACAAGGCCTGGAACGACCTCGAGCCGCTCGTCGAGCAGTACAACAAGGTCCACGCCGAACTCCAGGCCAACCAGGACCGGGCGGCCGCCCTCCAGCGGGAACTGGTACCGCTCCAGCTCGAGGTCGACGCGGCGATGGCGAAGGTCAGCAACCTCGCCGTCCAGGCGTACAAGGGCGGGCCCACGTCGACGCTCAACGCGCTGCTCACCACCGGGTCACCCGCCGCGTTCGCCGACCAACTGTCGCTGCTCGACGCCATGGCCCACGACAAGCGGACCCAGATCAACGGCGTGCTGGCCGCCCGCGACCGGTACACCGCCGAGAAGAAGTCCGTCGACGACCTGGTCGCCCAGCAACGCCGCCAGGACGCGGAACTGGCCGCCCGGAAGGCCCAGATCGAGCAGCACCTGGCCGACCTGCAGCAACTGCGCCAGCAGGTGACCACCACCGCCCCCCACCCCAGCGCCACCAAGCCGGTGGCGTGCCCGGTGGAGTACTCCGGCGGGCCGGGCGGCGCCGCTGCCAAGGCGGCCTGCGGCCTCATCGGCAAGCCGTACATCTGGGCCGCCACCGGCCCCAACGGCTACGACTGCTCCGGACTGACGCTCACCGCCTGGTCCGCCGCCGGCGCGTCGTTACGCCACTACACCAGCTGGCAGTGGCAGCAGACCAGACCGGTCAGCCGCGCCGACCTGCGCCCTGGAGACCTGGTGTTCTTCTTCCGCGACCTGCATCACGTGGGTCTCTACGTCGGCGACGGGTGGATGGTCCACGCACCGCAGACCGGCGACGTCGTACGCATGGCAAGGATCGACAAGATGCCCGTCGCGGGGTACCGCCGGCCGGCATGATCAGGCAGCGGGCCCGGCGACGGTCGCCGGACCCGCTGCCCGTCACGTATCAGGCGTCGCCGGGACGGCACCCCAGCGTCTCGGCGACGCCGGCGGTAGCCATCAGCCGCGCCACGGTCGGATTCGGATTGGCGACCCGCAGCGAAGCGCCAACCCGGTTCGCGTCGCGCTGCACACCCAGCAACGCCACCAACGCGGCGTCGTCCATGGCCGTCACCGAGGCGAGGTCGACCACCACGCGCGACGGTTTGGCCGCGACGACGTCCCCGGCCAGCCCGTGACACAAGGTCTCCGTCGAGGCCGAGTCCAGCTCGCCGCGCACGTCGACCATCATCGTGCCGTCAATCAACCGATGCGTTTTCACCAGACCACTCACGGCCGCCTCCTCAATCTGTGCCGTCCTGGCGGCCAACCCCGGTTACCCGAACCACCCCCACGCCAAACACGCTCCTCCGGCGACCCGGAGCGGTCCCGGCCCCGGGTTTTACCCTCGGCCGCCGTCAACGTAGGTGCGCAGGTGCCGGGCGGTGAGCGTGTCACCGTTCACCGCCCCTGAAGCATCCTAGGATCCTGCCCCACTATCTGGACGGCGCGCACCCGTTTGGCCCTCGGGGCGGCGGGTACCGGCCGGACGTGCCGGACCAGCGCGAACGGTGGCCCGGGCTGCGGGCCGTACGCGCGGCGATCGCCCTTGGATTGCTGGCTGTCCTGGTCGTGATGCCGGGCGCCGACCTGTCGGCCCCGCAACAGGTGTGTACGGCGGACGCGTTGCAGGCCAAGGCGGTGGCCGGCCTGGCCAACTTCGCCGGTTGGCTGCGGCGCAACGGGGCCACCGGCTTCATCGGCGAGGTGGGCTGGCCGTCCAACCGGGACAGCGACCGGTGGAACGCGCTGGCCGACACGTGGTACACCGCCGCCGACCGGATCGGCCTTCCGGTGACGGCCTGGGCGGCCGGGTCGTGGCCGGCCGACTACCCGATGGCGATCTACCGGTCGGACAGCTGGTCGTCCGACGGGTCGGACGGCTTGTCGTCGCGGGCCGACGTACCCGGCCCGCAGGCGGCCGTCGTGGAGCGTCACCCCAGCACCGACCGCTACCCGCGGGGCGTGACGCTGGCGGCCGGCTCGTTCGCGGCGGCCGACGTGAACACCGCCTACGGAGGGGGAAACCCGGGCCGGTACGGCACCGACTACGAGTACGAGAGCCGGTCGACCTACGCCGATCTGGCCGACCACGGCGTACACCTGGTGCGGCTCGCGGTAACCTGGGAACGACTCCAGCCGGTTCCGTTCGGGCCGCTGTCGCGCGCCGAGCTGGCCCGGGTACGCACGGCCCTCGACCATGCCCACCGGGCACATCTCACAGTCGTCGTCGACCTGCACGGGTACGGGGAGTTCGCCGTGGGCGGTGGCACCCGCGGCCCGGTCCACCACCTCCTGCTCGGCTCCCGCCAGCTACCCACCACCGCGCTGGCCGACTTCTGGACCCGGATGTCACGGGCGACCGCCGACGCGCCGGCCGTCGTCGCCTACGGCCTCCTGAACGAGCCGACCCACCTGGCCGCCGACGGGCGGGCGGGTGCGCTGATCTGGGAGCGGGCCGCCCAGCAGGCAGTGGACGCGATCCGCGACACCGGGAGCGACGCCGCCGTGACCGTCAGCGGGTATCTACCGATGGGGCCGGGAGCCTGGGGCCAGATGCATCCGCGCGCCTGGATCGACGACCCGCTGCACCGGGTGGCGTACGAATCGCACGCCTACTTCGACAGTGACGGCAGTGGCCACTACGACGCCGGCTACGCCGAGGAGGTACGCCGGGTCCCCGCGCCGGTACCGGACCGGTGCCAGTGGCTGGTGCCCGTCACCCGGCAGGTCCTGCCGGCGGGTTGACCGTCACCGGCGCGCCCACCGGCCGACCGGACCCGGTCACCGGCCGCAGCAGGCCAGCCGGGCCAGCCGGATAGCGGGTCGGCCTGGTCAGCGGGTCAGCCGGTCATCGCGACAGGGTGACGCCCTCCACACCGGGCAGCCGTCGCAGCGACTCGGCGATCTGGGGCAGCGAGGCGGCCGCGGAGGGCTGCGCGGACAGTTCGATGAGCTGCTCGTGTTCGGCGTACGCGATCCGCAGCACGATGGCCCGCGGCAGCGCCGCCAGTACCCGCTGCTCCACCTCGTCGAGCCGGCTTCCGTGCTCCAACGTGACGCTCACCAGCAGGTTGCGGCGCAGCGGAAGGTAGTGGTGTTCGGCCTGCTTGACCAGCCACAGCACGCTGACCGTGAGGGCGGTGGTGACCACCGCGGCGCACCAGGCATGTAAGCCGACGGCCAGTCCGATCGCGGCGGTCACCCACAGCGAGGCGGCCGTGGTCAGGCCCCGGACGTTGACCCCCTCCTTGAAGATCGCGCCGCCGCCGAGGAACCCGATGCCGGTGACCACCTGGGCCGCCACCCGGGTCGGGTCGGTGTTGACCAGCCCCGCTCCGGCGAGCGTGAACAGGGTGGCGCCGAGCGCGACCAGCATGTGGGTACGCAGTCCCGCCGGCTGCGACCCGAACTCCCGCTCCAGCCCGACCACGGCGCCCAGCGCGGCGGCCATCGTGATCTGCCCGACGACCAGCAGGGCGCTCTCGACCACGTCGCTCACCTCTCGCTCCCCCGGATGACGTACCCGCTCACCCGCGAGAACTGCCCCGACTCCCGGAGTAACTTCCGGTCACTATCGGTGTTCCGATCGGGTGATGCGACGCAGACCTGAGGCATTGGCGGGGGGGCCGACGTCACCGGTACGAGCCGGCGGTGGGCACAGCACACCGGCCAGCCGGATCACCGGGCGGCCGGCACGGGCCCCCGGGTCACCAGGCGGCCGGCACGGGCCCCGGGTCACCGGGCGGCCGGCACGGGCCCCCGGGTCACCAGGCGGCCGGCACGGGCCCCCGGGTCACCAGGCGGCCGGCACGGGCCCCCGGGTCACCGGGCGACGACGTCGGGTACCGCCACCGGTTCGACCTCGACCGCCCCGACCGCGACCCGCCCTCGATGCGGTCCATCGTCAGCGGCGCGCGGGGCACTGAGGAGGCGGTGCGGCAGGCTCAGGGTCACGGCGAGCAGCGCGGTGGCGACGATGGCATCCACCCAGTAGTGGTTCGCCGTGCCCACCACCACGACCAGCGTGACGGCCGGGTGCGCCAACCAGCACCACCGCCACCGGTGCCGGGTGGTGACGATGATCCCGATGGCGACCATCAACGCCCATCCGACGTGCAGCGACGGCAGGGCCGCGTACTGGTTGGCCAGCTCGTCGGTCTGCGGCGGGCCGTAGACGGCCGGCCCGTAGACCGCGCCGGTATCGATCATCGAGATGCCGGCCAGCATGCGCGGCGGTGCCAGCGGCACCAGGACGTGGATGACGAAGGCGGCGGCGGTCAGGACGGCGAGCGACCGGCGGGCCCACCGGTAGTGCGCCGGGCGGCGCAGGTACATCCAGAGCAGGAACGCCGCGGTCGCCGGGAAGTGGACGTAGGCGTAGAAGATGTTGGCCCCGTGCACCAGCACGTCACTGTCCAGCAGGAGCGCCTGGACCGACCGTTCGCTCGGCAGGTGCAGCCAGCGTTCCAGGCCCCACGCCGCGCGCGCGTTGTGGAACGCCGTCGCGACCCGGTCGTCGACCGCCGCCCGGCCCAGCTTGTACGCGGTGAACAGGGTCGCCACGAGGACCAGTTCCCGTACCGGGTGGGGCCGGACGTCCGCGGCCGACGGCCGGTCCGCCCGATCGCGCTCCGGCACCGGCTCGGGCCCCGACGATCGGAGGGTACGACGTGCCGGGGCATCGGCGAGCAGGCGCATGCGGGTCCCTTCCACACGGCTACGCGGGCCGTTCGCCGGGTGGCGACCGCAACCCGGCGAACGTACCGGACAGCGAGGTGCGTCGGCGGCGGGCTCAGCGCCGGGCAGCCACACGTTCGCACCCAAGGGTGGCCGGCACCACCGACAGCGGTTCGCGACCACGCCCCGGTGGTGACGCGGGTCGCACCGGTCGTGCCGGAAGCCGCGCCGGCGGTGAGGCCAGCGCCGCCGGCGGCGCGGCAACGAGGGGATCGGGTACCGCGAACCGGCGACGCACGGTGAGCATGGTGACCCAGCCGACCGTCAACCCGACCACCACACTCGCCGCCAACATCATCGACGACCCGTGCAACAACCCCCCGAGCTGCCGCGACACCAGACCCAACAGCACATACAGGCCCGCCCACAGCGCCGAACCCACCGCCGAGTACCGCAGAAACCGCCCATACGGCATCCGCAGCCCACCCGCCGCCAACGGCACCAACGTGTTCAACACCGGCAGGAACGGCGCCACCACCAACACCCGGCCACCACCGTCCAACGCCCGCTCCGCGGCCACCCAGCGCGCCTCACCGATCCACGCACCCAACCGCCCCCGCCGGATCCGATCAGCGAACAACCGGCCGGCCACGTACGTCAACGACCACCCCACCAGGCAACCGGCGACCACCCACACCAGACCGAACACCCCGGCCAGCGGGGAACCCAACCCCACCACGGTCAACACCGCAACGTCACCCGGCACCGCGACCCCCACCAACGGAATCGCGTCCAGCACCATCACCACACCGAGCGCCACGTCGAGCAGCCCCGTCGGCAACCCCTGCAGCTGGCCTAACCAGTCGTCCACGATCATGACGTTATGGCGGGATGTAGATATGGCGCATCAGTATTAAGTCTTGATCGAACCCTGAGCCGACCCCGAGAAGGCGTAGGGGAGATCCACCTACCGGCGTAGGCGACCCGTGGCAGGCACGACGGCGGCGGCGTTCTCGGCGGAGGCCGGTGCCACCGGTGGGCGGCCGGGTCAGTCCAGAGCCGCCGCGCGCTGACCGGCCTGCTGCGGAGTCAGGAACTCGCCGTCCAGGACCACCGCCTCGAACAGCCCCAGCGGGACCGCCTCGAAGCCGGGCGCACCCAGCCGGCCGAACGCGTCCTCCGGCACCAGCTTGACCGAGGTCGCCACGACGATGGTCGGTACCGCGACGGCAAGCTCGCGGGTTCCGGCTATGTTGAGGACCGCGCCGGGCCCCACCGCGTCCGCACCGGCCAGCCCGACCACTCCGGTCCCCGGGCCGGGCGGCGCGAGCGAGTCGAGTACCGCCGAGACGAGGGCGCTGCCCGGTGCGGTCCGCACGGCGCAGCCGCGTTCGGTCAACAGTTTCACCGCCGTCGCGACGCTCCGGTCGACGTCGAAGTCCAGCCGCTCCCGCAGCGACCACAGCGCCGACCGGGGATCGGGGGCGTACGCCGCGCGTACGACGTGCCACATCGGAGCACACCAGGGCAGCCGGGCGGCGGCGAGATCGGCGGTGGCCCGCAGTCGGTCCCGGTCGTCGGCCAGTTCCCGCAGACCGTCGATGACCTGTCGGACAACCCCGGTCGCCCCGGAGGTCTCGTCCGCGAGGGCGGCGACCAGGCGCGGCGTCAGTGTGGGCGCGGACATGCGGATCGGGGGCTCCCTTCCCAGCGGGCTCAGCCAGCCCTGGCATCAGACACCCACAGTGGATCTTCGTCAAGCCGACGATGCGCCGGGTCGGTTCGCCGACGCCCAGTGGGGTGACGGCCGATCGGAACACGGCCGGTCGGAACTCGGCCAGCCGGAACGCGGCCAGCCGGAGCCTCGTTGCGCGGTCCGGCTCAGCAGATGCGCCCATCGTGCCACCGACGTCGCCCACCCGCAGTCCGGAGACCGCACCGCCCGGTCTCCGACCACACTGGACGAATTCCTCAGGTTGAGGGGGACAGAGGACGGGCGAACTCAGGGGTACGGCGGCCCCGGGACACCACGACCGAGGCCGGGCACACGATCGGCCGGGACGCCACGACCGGGGCGCCCCCGGCCGGGCGGCGCCACCACCAGGCGGCGCCGCCACCGGGCGGCGCCCCGGCCAGCGCCGGAAGGCCGACCGGGAAAGTCTCAGGATGGCCGGGCGCGGGCCGATTCGGCCGCCAAAGGTTGGGAGCGCATCATGTACAGACTCGTGCAATGGATTCCCGCAAAGATCCGAAACGTAGGGTCGCTGCTCGGCTACCTGGCGGCGGTCATCACGCTGAGTGTGGTCGGGCACCGCGCCGCCACCACGGCGCTGGCCGACCTCCCGGCCGACTCGCCGGCGCGTGCCAGCCTGCACACCCTGACCTCGCTCGCGGTCTGGCTGCCCGCACTGCTGCCCGTCCTCGTGTTCATCCAACTGTCGGTGCAGCTCACCGTGGTCAGAGGGCTGCGGCACGCGGCGCAGGTCGCGATGGCCGCGGCCGACGGCGACCTGACCCGCCGGATGGAGGTCATGGGCAAGGACGAACTGGCGCTGCTGGCCAGTTCGTTCAACACCATGACCACACAGGTGGGCGCCACCATCCGGGGCATGCGGGAGACCGCCGACGCGCTCGCGGCCGCCGCGCAGGGCCTGGAAGAGGCCAGCGCCAGCATGCAGGGGTCGGTACACGAGACCGCCGGCCAACTGGAGACCGTGCACAACTCGGCCCGGCGCTCGACCGACGACCTGGCCGGGATCACGACGAGTACCGACGAGATGCGGCGCGCGATCGCCGAGATCAGCACCAACACGTCCGCGGTGTCCACCGCGGCGGCCGGCGCCGTCGACACCGCCGAGCAGGCGGCCGTCAACGTCGAGCGGCTGCGCGAGTCCAGCCAGCAGATCAGCGACATGGTCGGCACGATCACCGGGATCGCCGCGCAGACCAACCTGCTCGCCCTCAACGCCACCATCGAGGCGGCGCGTGCCGGTGAGGCGGGGCGCGGCTTCGCCATCGTCGCCGGTGAGGTGAAGGAGCTGGCCACCGCGACCACCTCGGCCACCGAGGAGATCACGGCGAAGATCAACGGGATCCAGGCCGAGACCGCGCGCGCCGTCGAGGCGGTCGCCAGCATCGCCTCCGTGATCGCGTCGATCGCCGCCTACCAGCAGACCATCGCCTCCGCAGTGGAGCAGCAGACCGCCGCCACCCACGCGATGGCCGACGGCACCGACCACGCATCGCGCAGCTCCACGGCGGTCGCCACGGCCATCACGGGCGTGCGCGAAGCGGCCACCCGGGCCAGTGAGGCGACCGCGCAGACCCGCGAGGCGGCAACCCGGCTCGCCGCGATGTCGGCCAACCTGACCGGCCTGGCATCGTCGTTCCGCTGCTGACCGACCCGGCGCCGTCGTTCCCCCTACTGACGAGCCTGGCATCGTCGTCCCCGCGACTGACGGGCACGGCAGCGCGGCTGCGGCAGCAACGTCCGAGTACCTCGCCGACCGGGGACTGTCTGCGCGACGACCGGTCGACCTCGGCACCGTACCGGCCACCATCGCCGTCGTGACCGGCGTGCCCACCGGGTACCTCACGTGCACCGGTGGCCAGCCGACCGACCGTCATGAGCCTGAACGGGTTCACCGTCGGCCGCTGAGGACGGTTCGTCTCCGGCGACGGTGGGCGTGTGTCAGGGTGCGATCACACCGTCGCCGACGGGTACCTCGGCGACCTCCCGGTCCATCCAGGCCAGCTGCGCCTCCGCGGGCCGCGGCGCGCCGTACAGCCACCCCTGCACCAGGTCGCAGCCGAGCGCCCGCAACCGGTCACGCTGCCGGACCGTCTCTACGCCCTCGGCCACCACCTGCCGGCCCAGCGCGTGGGCCAGGGCGATGACGGCGCGGACGATCGCCTCGTTGTCGCCGTCCTCACCGACCCCGGCCAGGAAGGACCGGTCGATCTTCACGATCCGGGCAGGCAGGCGCCGCAGATAGGTCAACGACGAGTACCCGGTACCGAAGTCGTCGATGCACAGCGTCACACCGAGCTCCCGCAGCGCGTACAAGGTGGCCATCGCGCGCTCGGGGTCCTCCATCACCCGGGACTCCGTGATCTCCAGCCACAGCGCCGAGGCCGGCAACCCGGTCCGCTCCAGCACCCGCCGTACGGTGTCGACGAGGGTGGCGTCCCGCAGCTGACGGACCGAGACGTTCACGGACACGTGCAGCGGGCACAGGTCGCCCGGCCGCGCGGCGCGCCACCGGACCAGCTGCTCCACCGCCTCCTCCAGCAGCCAGGCTCCGCTGTCCACGATGAGCCCGGTGTCCTCCGCGATCGGGATGAACGCCAGCGGAGACACCGTGCCGAGTATCGGGTGGCGCCAGCGCATCAGCGCCTCGAACCCGGACAGCTCGTCGGTGGCCGGGTCGACGATCGGCTGGTAGTGCACCGACAACTCGCCCCGGTCCAGCGCTCCCCGCAGCGCCTGTTCCAGCTCCACCCGGGTACGCACCCGCTCGTACAGGGTCCGGTCGAACAGCGCGTACGCGTTGCGGCCGGAACTCTTCGCCTTGTACATCGCGGTGTCGGCGTCCCGGATCAGCTCCAGCGCGCCGGCGGCCCCGTCGGAGTGGGCGACCCCGATGGACGCGGTGATGGCGACCGGGCCGATGGAGAGCGCGAACGGCTCGGCGAAGTCGCGGAGCAGGCGCCGGGCCAGGGCCTCGGCGCGTGCCGACGGCGGAGCCGCCCCGGCCGGCCCAGCCAGCGATGCCGCCCCGGCCGGCCCAGCCAGCGATGCCGCCCCGGCCGGCCCAGCCAGCGATGCCACCTCGGCCGGAGCGGGTGACGGTCCCGGCCCCACCGGCGTGGTCTCGGCCGGCAACACGTCCGTGACCGGCGGTGGGGCGAGCAGGATGACGAACTCGTCGCCGCCGGTCCGGCAGACCAGGTCCCCGTCACGGACCGCGGCGCTCAGCCGGGCGGCGACCGCACACAGCAGTTCGTCACCCACCTTGTGGCCCCAGCTGTCGTTGACCATTTTGAACCGGTCAAGGTCGATGAAGAGCAGGCTGATCTCCTGCCCGCCGGCGACCGCGCGGTCGCACCAGCGGCGGATCGTCTCGGTGAGCAGCTCCCGGTTGGGCAGGTCGGTGAGGGCGTCGTGGGTCGCCCGGTGGTGGGCGGCCCGCTGGGCGCCGGCCCGGAAGTTGTTGGCCCGCACGAGGCGGAGCACGATCGTCACGGTCAGCAGGACCGACAGCGCCAGCCGGACCAGCCCGTTCCAGACCGTCGGCGGCGGCGACAGGATCGCCAGGGCGGCCGGCGCGATCAGGACGGCGGCGATCCCACCGACCCGGACGACGCCCAGGCGACGCCGGGTGCTCTGTTGCGGCTCGGTCAGCGTCCGGCTCGTCGGGTGCAACGCGGCCGCGCCCATCGTGAGGTACGCGGTGAGGATCAGCACGTCGAACAGCAGGAGCGACGGACCGGCCCCGTCCTCGCGGAGCGCGTACATCAGGTCCCCGGCGAACATCGCTCCGGCGCAGGAACCGATCAGCCACAGCGACGGCTTGCGGGCCCCGTCGGCGAACAGCAGCCGCGCCACGACGACCAGCAGCAGCACGTCCACCACGGGGAAGAACGCCGCCATGACCTGCGGCACGGTAGGCACCGTGGCCGACCCGATGCGCGGCGCGATGATGTACGCCCAGGCGGCCAGCGCCGCGCCGAGGCCGATGAGCAGCGCGTCGGCCCGGGCCGGGTCGTCGTCGGCCGCGCGCCGCCGCTGCCGGAGCATCTCGACCACGCCGTACGCGAAGCACAGGTAGCCCGGGACGACCAGCAGGTCGGGTACGAGCGCCGCGGGGCCGGGCGGGGTCGCGTCCGCGCCCGGAACGGTCAGCCGCAGGATCGCGCCGCCGAGAAAAGCCGTCTCCGCGGCGGCCATCGCCCACCACGGCCGCCGCGCGGCCACGGACCCGTGCCGGCGGGCACCGACGGCCGTGGCGGCGATCGTCGCCACCGCCACGGCAAGGTACAGCAGCGGGCGCAGCGCGGTCGGACCGTACGCGTACAGCCCGACCGCGAACCCACCGCAGGCCAGGAACGCCCACGCGGGCGCGGCGGGTCGAGACCCTGGCCGCATTGCGGGGCGAGGTGTCCTGGGTGGCCGAAGCATGCCGCCTTCCCTTGGTTCATACGGGTCGTGCCGTACCACCCCGATCGGCAGCTCCGACCCGTAATGAACCGAAAACGGCGATCAGCTCCGGATGCGGTGCGCGACCCAGACGTTGGGCTCCCGGTACACCCCGGTGTCGGCATCCCGGTCGACGACCAGCGGGGCGAGGCCGCCCGGTATCACGTACCCACCGCTGTCGGGCAGGGGCAGGTCGATCCATTCCTGCCACTGCGCGACGGTACCGGTGATCGTCATCGAGTCGTCGGCGATGCCCATCAGCTCCCCGCCCAGCTCCAGGTGCAGGCGCAGCCAGGGGTCGAAGACCCGCCCCTCCCCGGTACGCCAGGTGACGTAGCGCTCCATCGGCGTCAACGGGTAGCGGCTCTTGCACACCGGTCGGACCGGCGCGATCAGTGCCGCCGCCCCCGCCGCCTCAGCGGCCCGCTTCAGCCCGCCGATCATCTCCGCCGCGTACCCCAGCCCGGCGGCCTCGGGGGTCAGCGTGATCGACAGGGCGCACGCCGCCGTCGGGGCACCGCCCCGGGCGAGCAGGTCCGCACCCGCGGTGACCGCACCGTCCCATCCGGACGGCAGCCCGGCCGGGGTACCGTCCCAGGACAGCGGCACCGACAGGGCAGCGCCGAGCGTCTCGCCGGCGTCGTCGACCAGCAGCAGCTGGTGGGCGGGGTTGCGGGTCACCAGGTCGGTCAGATCGGCGTCGTGGCCCGGGCGGCCGGCGAGCATGAACACCGGCCAGCGCGTGCCGAGCACGCCCGGGATGGACGCGGCCAGCTCCGGCCGGTCGGCGAGGGCGACGATGCGGGCGCTCATACCGCGGCTCCGGTGGGTACCGGCCGGGCGGGGGTTTCGGACACCGGTGCCCGGTCGAAGGTGGCCGGTGCCCGGTCGAAGGTGGCCGCGTAGTACGTCTGCACGTCGACGGCGCTCAGGGTCACGCCCTCGGAATCGCCCAGCCGGCCGACCCGGCGGCCGACCGCGCGGGCGTCGTTGTAAGCGCACACGTCGAACGCCAGCACCGCCTCGACGTCGGCGCAGCGCCGCTCGACCGCGTCGCTCATGAGCTGGAACACGCCCCGCTCGGCGAAGCCGGGGTGGACCAGCGTGTACCCGAGGTAGTAGATCGCGCCCCGGGCGAACTGCTCCGGATAGCGGGCGGCGAAGTACTCCGGGCTGATCCAGGGCACCGCCGACAGGTCCGTGGTGAGCGTGGTCAACGCGATCGGTTCGCCGTCGTCGTCCCACACCACGTACTTGTCGATGAGGTGGTCGGTCATCTCCGCCGCGAACTCCTCGGCGGACAGCAGGTGGCGCGCGGCGGCCCGGGTACGGATCGGCTCGAAGGCCGCAACGTACAGCGGGTAGAACGTGGCGACGGTGTCCGCGTCGATGACGCGCTCGATGCTCAGCCTCATCGGGCACCCGCCCACGGCACGGTCTCGTACGCCGCGATCACCAGCGAGCACACCGGCTTGTCGACGCAGATCGCGCCGTTGAGCACCCACTGCGGCGCGGCGAACTCGTGCTCCCGGCCGGCGACGAGGTCGCGCAGGCTGGTCCGGATCGCGTTGGTCACGAGCTCCTCGCTGGTGCCCTCGTGCTCGACGAACAGCCCGCCGCCGCCGTCGTGGCGCTGGACCCAACCGATCCCGGCCCACGCCTGCTCACCCGGCGTGCTGGCCCGCTGCTCGGCGTACACGCAGTACAGCCGGTCGCCCCACTGCCCCACCGGTACCCGCGCCTGCCCGCTCGCGTCGACGCCGGTACGCGGCGGGATGACGCTGGACAGCCGGACCAGGTTGTAGTGCCCCAGGTCGACGGCCACGAGTGCCTCGTGGAAGGCGGACAGCGTGGTGCCGCCCGTGCCCGTGGCCCGAACCACCGGAATCTGGTCGTATACCGCTGAGGTGAACATGAAGCAGGGCTCTCCGATCGGCCTGTCGTGGTGTCGAGACACCGGCAATTCGGTCATCGCCGAGCCCGACCCGGGCCATGGAGACGTGGTGGTCGTGGCAGCGGTCCGCAACAGACCTGAGCGCCTGACCGCGCTCCGCGGCCCCGGGACGGGGCTCGGATTCCAGAGCGCGGGTTTCGCCTCTCGCTCCCCGCCAGGCCTCGGGCGACCAGTACGCCTGACGGATCTCAGCTCGCTCATCGGAGCTCGTTCGCATCCGACAGCAACCAGGATGGCATCCGAATTGCAACCCGACGTCGCCTTGTCGGGTTCGGGTGGAAAGCCGGCAAGGGGACATCCCGGTATCGATGGTGTGCCTGGTCACAGGCCAGCCGAGGTCGTGCCGTGGACCGGGCTCCCTGCAGATCTTGGAAAGTTGGGCGCCAATATTGGTGCCCAACTTTCCAAGATTGGAGACGTGGACCCCGACTCACGGGTCGGCCGTCACCCGGAAATCGGCAACCACCCCACAAAACGGTCGTGCAGGTCGCCGGCCGGGACGGCCCGCAGGTCCGCCGTGGCCTCCACGAGCGCGGCACTCAAGACCAGGGACAGCGAGACCGGGGTACCGACGTACTCGCCGAGCAGCTGACGCCGGCGACTCGGACACGGCCACGAGTACCCGCACCCCACGCACACCCAGCTCGGTCGGACCGGCTGATGCGCGGTCACCGACCGGACCGCCGAGGCAGCCGGGCCTGCCCAGGTCCACGCCCCGCAGAGCATCCCGGAGCGCCTCCTCGCGCTGCTCCGGGTCGGTATACGGGCCGACGGGTTCGGTCTCGAGCGAGGTTACGGGCGCGTAGTGGCGCGCCTTCATATTGGGCACGGGTCGGGACTCCTTCCCGATCAAGGCCCCTGGCCGGCGTCGCGACCGCCTACCAGGGGCCGCCTCATGGTGGCTACACGGTGACGCCCATAGCTTATTGGCATTGGGCCTATGGATACAGCACTATGAGCCCATAGTAGGATGGGACCTAGGCCAAGATCATGGACATGGCAACCTGCGATGGTGGCCGATCTGGTGAAGGCAATCGACAACTATCGGGCCGCGCAGAAGGCTCACGAGGACGCGAAGGCGGAAGTACCCGCCGCCTGGGCGCGCGTGGTCGAGCGGCGTAACGAACTGGCCGAGGCCATCGCCGAGGCATATCGTGACGGCCTGCGTCAGGTGGACATCATCCGGGTAACCGGCATGAGCCGCGAGCGGGTCCGGCAGATCCTGCGCGCGGCCGGCATCGAGGCCGACGACTGACCGCTTCCGACCGGCAACCACACGGCGGCGCGGCGGCCGATGCCGTCCCGCACCGGTGGCACATCCAGTCAGCCGACCGTCAGTAGGTCTGCACCTCGACCAGGTTGCCCTCCGGGTCGCGCAGGTACGCCGACCGCACGCCCCAGCCGGGGCGGTCCGCCGGAGGCGCCACGACCACGTCGGCCGGCATGCCGGCGACCACTTCGTCCACATCGAACACCGGCAGGACGAGCATGACCCCGCCGTGCCCACTCCCGGTCGGTACGACCACGTCGGCCGAGGCACGGCCGAGAATCGCCAGTACGGTGCCGGTGCCCAGGTCGAAACTCGCGTACGGGAACTCGGGGACGAGGCGCTCCGGGGACGCGCCGAACAGGTCCGCGTAGAAACGCACCGTCGCGTCGAAGTGGTCGGCGATCACCCGGGGATAGCACGTCATGCGCCGACCCTAGGCCGTGTTTCATAGGCCGGGCCGGAGCCACTCGTTGATGGCGACGACGTGGAGTGTGGCCAGGTAGCGCACGGCGAGTTTGTCGTAGCGGGTGGCCACACCACGATGACGTTTGAGCCGGTTGA